>DDSL01000124.1 GCA_002343825.1 Chthonomonas sp. UBA2391 | reverse complement strand
GTTTTCATCGTTCAGCCAGGAAAGCCAACCCGAGAGTTCAATGGACAAATGGCCCCCGATCAGCCCAACTTCACGCAATTCAGCGATCTTGGAACTATTCTCATGGACAGCATCTTCGGTTTCTTCGTTGGCGATGCAAAGGGTTGGTACGACTTGCGAGCGATCACGCCCGGCATTCCGGCTGGCTCCAAGATCTGGTCGGCGGTGCAAGACCCAGTTACCGACAGAATCTACGCGTCAATAGAGTTGGGCCAAGATGGACCGATAAAGCCACTTATCCTCGACCCCGTCCCCGAGCCGGGGACGCTGGCCGCGTTGGGGCTGGGGGTTGCCGCTGTGCTCCGCAAAAAGCGGAGAACGATAGGGGGCCAATTGGGGAGCATTGGGAGAGATTAAGGGATCTCGGGGACCAGTAGCGGAGCGATGGGGGCGCAATGGGAGAGATTTTATGGCGAGAACTTCGCCACCACTCCCCGATTGCTCTTCCATCGGTGCTTACCGGCCTCCGAGTCCACTGAGACTCACCTCACCAAGCTATTCTCGTTCTTCGAAAAGGCGGGCGACGACGAGGTCGACCTTGTCGCTGGTCTCTTCTTGGTTTTGGTGGAGTTGCGCCATGAGGCCCAGCCCCAGCATCGTCGCGCAGAAGAGGTAGGGATCGGTGAAAGGATCCTGACTCACGCGGGCCGCGTAGCCCGCGAGGTTCTTGTTCTCAGAAAACCGCGCGGCCCAGACCTGGCTGAAGCGCTTGAGCTTTTGCCGGATCTCATCGTTCCCTTGGGCCGCGACAAACAGCGAAGCCCAGACGCGGAAGAACCGACTTTGGGGACGGCAGTAAGCTTCAAAGAGGGCGACCTCAGCTTGTAAGCGTTCGACCGGGCTGGTCAGAGAATTGAGGACGCGGTCGCGATCGCGCAGGTAGCGCTCTTCGGCGTAATCCACCAGGGCACCGAGGAGGTCGTTGCGGGTGGGGAAGTAGTAGTGGACAGTGGCGTGGTTGATCTGCAGGGCTTGCGCAATCGCCCGGGCATGGAGAGCCTCAAGGCCATCCCGCCCCACGATTTCATAGGCGCTTTGCAGTAACTCGCTCCGTCGATCCATCTTTGTCCCGCGCGTTGCCATCTCTATTGTTGGATCAATTGGGCTGAAATTGGAACCGCCTGCACGACTCCATGACGAAAAACTCGTAGGCTACAGGACAAGGATGACCGAAGGCGAGCCCATTTATCTTGGAATCGACCTCGCTTGGAGTCCCCGGCACCCCAGCGGGCTCTGTTGGCTTTTCCCCGATGGAAGCGCGCGGATCGAGCACCGAGTCGTCGATGGGGCAGGGCTCGGGCCAGAGCTCGAGGGGCATCGGGCGATCGTGGCGGTAGATGCCCCGATCGTCCTTCATCCTGGGCGCACCGCCGAGCGGGCCGTCGCCCGGGCCTATGCAAAGAAGAAGTGCGCCTGTCACACGGCCAACGGTCTGCGCGAGCGGGGTCTGAATGCGGGAGAGATTCTTCGAGGGAGCCTCTCCGGGTTCTCGGATGCTTGGTCGGACCGATTGGAGGCGCCTAAGTGGATCTTTGAGACCTACCCCCATGTCTGCCTGATCGAATGGATGGGTCTGGATTCGCCCCTGCCCTACAAAGCCAAGCCGGGCCGAGATCGGGCGACTCGGGACGCGGCTTTTGCCCGGTTGCAAGAGTTCCTGATCGAACGACTGCATCCCTGGGAGGCGGATCTGGGACCCCGGTTGCACCAGGATGCTTCGCGATTGAGGGGGCAAGCGCTCAAGCGTCACGAGGACGAACTGGACGCCATGATCTGTGCGCTCATGGCGTTCGACCTTCGGAGGTGGACGGTTGCGCGGCTAGGGGAGGAGGGCTCCGGTTTTATGGTGGTTCCGGACCGAGGCGGGCGTATAATTGAGCTCGCGAGGTCTGGGCCAGAGTAGCCGGGACCCGAAGGGCGCGAGCTTGAGCTCGTTAGGTGTAAGAAATGAATAAAATCTGGACGATCTTACTGATCGCGGCATTGGCCCTTCTGGCCGGATGCGCCGCCAAACAAGAATCGGCGGAGGCCCCTCCGGCGGAAAGTTCTGCGACCGGTGCGGCCTCGAGTCCTGCCACCCAAGCGTCGGCTCCGGCGGAAGAGAAGGCGAAGTGCGACGGCTGTGGGACCGAAGTCGAGAAGGGCATGCTGGCGATGATCGACGGCAAGAACGTCTGTCCGGCCTGTGCCAGCAAGACGGCTGAGGCCGAAGGCGGCGAGGCTGCGGCAGAGATGGGCAAGTGCGTGCAGTGCCAGAAGGACATGAAGCTGGCGGATCTGAAGGATCACGACGGTGCGAAATTCTGCGACGCGTGCATCGCGACCCATAACCATTGAGGCCGAAAGAGGCCTTTTTGCGAGGCGGGCTTTAGGTTTTTCGGCAACAAACCTGAAGCCCGTTGCAACTTTTCCCGTAGTTTTGCCATAATAGGAAGTGTGTGGGAGTCTCTCCTGCACAGAGAAGATCACAGGAAGTGATCTGAACCACAGTGGATCGCGCCCTTTGGTTCTCATAGGAAACTCAAGGAAAGTTGTGAGGATTAGAGCGCGAATGAGCCACGGGCGTTTGGTGAAGCTTCCGGTTGTCCCTTCTCGACACGTAAGAAGGAAAAACACAAATGAAGCGACTGTTCAAGCTCTCGCTGGGTATCGCCCTCGGCGCCACTCTCGTGGCTCCGGCGATGGCCCAAGATCAATTCCCGGACGTCCCGTCGAACCACTGGGCGTACGAAGCTCTCGAAAATCTTAAGCGCGAAGGCGTTCTCGTCGGTTATCCCGACATGCGCTACCGCGGTGCTCGCCTGGCCACTCGCTATGAAATGGCTATCGCGATCAACGCTGCCTACACCCGCCTGATGCGGATGATCGAAGGTCTCAGCGACCAAATCGAAGGCATGAGCGCTGGTGACAACACCGAACTCAAGAGCCAAATCGATGCTCTTCGCGCTGACGTGAACGCTCTGAAGGGCGTGAACGTGGCCGATCTGCAAAAGCTGGTCAACGAGTTCGAAAGCGAACTGACCGGTCTCGGCAACGACGTTGACGAGATGAAGGAGCGCCTGGGCGCCCTCGAAGGCCGAGTCAAGGCTCTCGAAGATGTCAAGCTCCCGGTCGCCATCTCGGGCGATATCAACTTCCTGGTCTTTGCCGGTAACAGCCGCGACAAGCGCGCTGGCATGAACAAGGAAGGCCGCCTGGTCGGTGTGAACGAGAAGAGCGCTAACGCCCAAACCGGCTTTAGCCGCGACCTCAACGTGTACCACGAAATCGCCGTCAAGCTGAAGGATAACAACGACAGCAACGGTCTCGACTGGCACGCCACCATCGCCTACGGCAACATGTTTGGCAACGTCAACTCGGTTGGAAACAGCGGAGTCCTCGCCGACTTCGTGAACCAGCCCGGTACCGTCGGCTATAGCGACAACGTGCAAGGCAACTTCCGCATCGACGAAGCGGCTGTGACTTTTGACACCAGCCTGGCTGGCCTCAAGTTCAGCGCCGAAGTCGGTCGAGTTGGCCTGAAGGTGGCTCCGTACATCTTCCAACGCGCTGACAACACCCTCTACTTCAAGAATGATCGCTGGGATGACGGCCGCTATCGACACGATGGCGCCCAAGTCGCCTTCGACTTCGGTGGAGTGGACGTCGCCCTGGCCCTCGGACGCAACAGCGACCGCAACACCAGCGACAACACCGACCTGAACCCGATCGGCACCGTGGACACCACGCTTGGCGCCGTCATCGGCTTCAACATCGGTTCGTTCGGCCGCCTGAACGCTGCCTACCTGTACCACGAAATCGACGCCACCACGGCTGCCAACGCTCCCAACCGACTGAACGTCCTTGGATTCGATGCAACCGGTAAGTTCGGCGCGATCAACGTGAATGCTGGTTACAGCAAGTCGATCATGACCCACAACGGCAACAACCTCGGCATGGACCGGCTGAATCAAGCCGCCTTTGCTAAGGCCGGCTACGAAGCCAGCAACTGGGGCCTCTCTGCTGAGTACCGAAAGGTTCAGCGAGACTTCGCCGCTGCTGGTGACTGGCGACGCATCGGGACCAACTGGAACCCGACCAACATCGAAAGCTTCACCGGAGCTGGTTACTTCAACTTCGGCAGCAACGTCAAGCTCAGCGCCTCGGCCGAAATCGGTCAGACCGTCGAGCCTTTGGGTGGCATCCCGCGGGACAGCGACTTCGAAAGCATCCTCGCTAACCTCGATTACAAGCTCAACGACGCTTGGACCATCGGCTTCGGTTACGAAGATGTTCGAGTCAAACTCCCGGGTCAAGACATCCGACAAAAGTGGGCCAGCCTCGGTCTGGGCTACACCCTCGGCACCAACGCCCTGCTCAACTTCGCGTATGAGTACGGTTCGGTGACCGTTCCCAACGCTGGTGGTTGGGGCAACGCGGCTCCCGGTCGATACACCGGTGGCTTCCTGACCTCGCAACTGACCGTCCGCTTCTAAGCGCTCGGTTCATCAGCGAAACCCGCGGCCCTGGAGTCCTCTCCAGGGCCGCGTTCTCTTTGAGGCCTACTTCTCTCAGCAAGTGGAGGACACCGTCTTCAGGGTGAATGCGTCTCTATTCATGTCAACTATGAAAAAGCGCTTCCTTCAACTCTCGATCGCCGTTATCGCCTCCATGGCCCTGCTGACCGTTGCTACCCCTCAGATCAAGCAGATCATCAAGGTCGTCGGCGTTGGCGCCGCCGTGGACCAGTTTGGGGATGACATCAACAAGGCCATCAACCGGCTCAGCAAGCACACCGACACCAACGCCAAGTTCACCAAGGTCGTCCCGATCTTGAGCGTCGGCGTGGGCAAGAGCTCGGCCATCGGAGCCGCCCAGGTGATGGGGACCAAAGCCCAGGTCGAACAGGTCGAGGCCGTCGCCTCCCCCGAGATGGACCTCTTCGGCAAAGAGATCCGCATCCGCGCGATGATCCCCGTGAGCGACAAGAATGTGCTGAAGGGAATTAAGACCGTCCCCGGAGTCGGGGTCAGCGGAATTGTCGACTTGAAGCTCTAAGAAACTCGCCCGCCGGCTCCGCCTTCGGGGCCGGCGAGTTTCTTTCTGCAAGAGCCAAAGACCTTGGCCGGGCCAAGAGAAGGAAACTTGGCCCGCGCCGTCGGGATGGCCGAGGGCCCGACATGGGGGAACCCTTTCCGGGTATTCCTTTCCTTGTGATCCGCGAAGCCCTCAGCAACCTCGTCGCGCGCGCGGCTGCGGCCCTGCAAGAAAGCGGCGCGATCCCCGCCATCCCCCTCCCCCAGCCCGAGATTCTCGACCCAAAACAACCCGAGCATGGGGACTTTTCGACCAATCTGGCGATGGTCGCCTCCAAGACCGTGGGCAAGAATCCCCGCGAATTCGGTGAGATGCTGGCCGAAAAGCTCCGCGCTTTTCCCGAATTCACCGAAGTTGAAGTTGCGGGGCCAGGGTTCATCAACCTGCGGATCGATCCCGACCTCCTCACCCGGGCGCTGGCGAGCGTCCAGGAGCGGGATTTCGTCTGGTTCCCGGCCCCTAGTTCGGGCGGGCAGCGGATCAATGTCGAATTCGTCTCGGTGAACCCCAATGGGCCGATCACGATCGGGTCGGGTCGGGGCGCGGCCTATGGTTCGACGCTTTGCAACGTGCTGCAGGCCGCCGGCCACACCGTCCACCGCGAGTACTACATCAACGACGGCGTGAACAGCGAGCAGATGCGGCTCTTCGCCGAATCGGTCCGTGCCCATTTGCTGGGCGAGCCGCTGCCTGAGAAGGGATACAAAGGAGACTACGTTGAACTGGTTGCAGAAACAATTCCCTACAGGGATCCCAGTGCTGCGCACATTTCAGGCCAAGAAAAAACCTTAGCATTGAGTGAATTTCCACTTGTACTTCGGGGCCATTCCCTTCTTGCCAGTATGCTAGAGATCTCGCCTAACGTCTCGCAAGCGGAACTAGAAGACACTATCGCTTACCTCGACTCAGAGACTGGACCTTTGGTCTCCGAGAGAGGCATTGACTGGGCTTTTTCTAGGACAAGGGGGGCCGGTTATTCCAACGACCTCTCGGGATGGTTGAAACGCGGGGCGGTAGCGATGGAGGCTTGCGCGAATGATTCGTTTTCTACAAGCCGAAACTTCATCAGAACGGAAGCGGCTCGGGCCATCATAACCAACATTCGGTCGGGGCAAGTCGTCCTAAAACCAGAAAAGCTACAGCTCGCTCAGGAAGCGCTAGGTGTGGCAGACAGCTTAGATTCGCTTGAAGCAAGAATTGCCTCTAGTGAAGTTAAACTTGGTTCGGAACCGCTTCGGAACCACTACGCGGTCAAGCCCATTTCGGAGATCCAAGAGCTTTCGCAAAGTGTAATGCTCGAGAAGCAACGAGACGACCTGGCGAATTTCGGCGTGCTGTTCGACACCTGGTTCAGTGAGCAGTCGCTCCACGATTCGGGGGAGGTCGAGAAGTCGCTCCAGGCGCTCTTATCTAGCCAAGTCGCGGACAATGAACCTGTGCGCACCAAGCTGAAGCTTGGCAAAGGGAGCAAGATCGAGGAAGTCGAGCGCGAACCCCAAACCCAGGCCAGCGAGGATGACGCCGAAGGCGAGGGAGAGACCGTCTGGCTTCGCTCGACCAAGTTCGCCGACGATATGGACCGGGTTTTGCGTCGCCGGGATGGCCGCCTGACCTACATCGCCAGCGACGTGTCCTATCACCGCGACAAGTTCAACCGGCCCGAGAACGCGGACCGACTGATCACCATCCTGGGGCCTGATCACCATGGATACATCGGTCGTCTCACGGCGGTGGTGGGGGCGATGTTGCTCGCTGATGGCCAGGTCAATCGGCCCGAGGCCAGCACCGGTCCGCTGAATGAGATCGATGCCCTTTTGTATCGCGATGAGACCGAGCGGGATGCCTGCCAGGCGGCGTTGGCGCTGGCCCGGAAGCGGCTCCACGTGCAGATCTATCAGCTCGTCAGGTTCCTGAAAGATGGCAAACCGGCTCCGATGCGCAAGCGCGACGGGAACATCTATGCCCTGATCGACCTCATGCGCGAGATCGGGACCAAGGTCAAGCCGAACGGCACCCAAGAGGACCAAATGGAGGCCGGAAAAGATGTCGCGCGGTTTTTCTATCTGATGCGCAGCCACGATACAACGTTCGACTTCGACCTTGATCTGGCGGAAAAGCAGAGCGACGAGAACCCCGTCTTCTATGTGCAGTATGCCCATGCACGGATCTGCAGCGTCCTCGATAAAGCTCGCGACGCAGGGTTCGTCGCGGCGGAGGATACGGATCTTTCGGTTCTGCGCGATCCGAAGGAGCTGACCTTGATCAAGAAGATCTTGGATCTGCCGAACGAGGTTGCCCGGGCAGCGGAGGATTATGGCGTCCACCGCCTGGCGACCTACGCCATCGAATTGGCGAGGTGTTATCACAGCTTCTATGACACCTGCCGGGTGATCCAGCCCGAGGAGCCAGATCTGAGCCGCGCTCGCGTTCGGCTTTGTGATGCGACCCGGATTGGCCTGGTCTCGACGTTCAGACTCCTGGGGATCAGTGCCCCGAGCCGAATGGACCGCGCCGAGTAGAGAGAGGGGTCCTATAAAAGTCCTATAAGACCGATAGGTCCTATTAGCCGCATAGGCCCTATAATAAAAAGGTCTCATGCTCATGGCGATGGCTCTAGGTTCTGCGATGCTGCAAGGCGAGCTTCGGCTTGCGTCTCCCTTCACCGACCACATGGTTCTCCAGCGAGAACGGCCCGTCCGGATCTTCGGTCAGGCTGCACCCGGGGCCGAGGTTGTGGTCGAGTTCCAGGGTCAGCGCGCCTCGGCTAAAACCGACTCGAAGGGTGACTGGTTGGTGACCCTCAAGCCTCTGAGCCTCGGTCCAGCGGCTAAGCTCCAAGTGCGATCGGGCGGGGAGAGCGTCACCCTAGACGACGTCTTGGTCGGCGACGTGTGGCTCTGCTCAGGGCAGAGCAACATGGAAATGGGCCTGAACATGGTCCGCGACGGCGCGAAAGAGGTGGCGAACGCCGATCATCCCCAGATTCGGTTGCTGAAAGTTCCCAAGGTCACCCTCCCGAGCCCGACCCGCGAGGCCGAGCTTCAGTGGACGGTCTGCACACCTAAGTCGGTTGCCGAGGCGGGTTGGGGCGGCTTCAGCGCGGTGGCGTATTTCTTTGGTCGCAAGCTCCACCAAGACCTCAAGGTCCCGATCGGGCTGATCGATAGCAGCTGGGGCGGAACCGTGGCCGAGGCCTGGGTCACCCGAGAAGGGCTGGAGCCGTTGGAAGATTTCAATGCCGCCCTCAAGCGCGTGGCGGGTTATGCGGCGGATCCGGCGGGGACCGAGAAGCGATTTTGGGAGTCCTACGATGCCTGGTATACGGCCCATGACCCGGGGACGAAAGGAGGCTTCCAAGCCCCAGACTTAGACGAATCGGACTGGGAAAAGGTCCAGGTGCCCGAGTGGTTCCAGGAGCTGAACGGCATCTATTGGTATCGCAAGACGATCGAACTCACCGAAGAACAAGCACGCTCCGCCAAGCCCGTTTTGAGCTTGGGCAATTGCGACGACCAAGACACCACCTGGGTGAACGGGCAAGTGGTGGGCAGGATGGATGGCTGGTGGAGCTGGCGCGTTTACAACCTAGAACCGGGGATCTTGAAGCCCGGAAAGAACGTGATCGCGGTCCGGATGATCGACCGCATGTGGGGCGGAGGGCTGAGCAGTCCCGCCGAAACCATGAAGCTCTATCTGGACGGCGGAGCGGTGGACCTTCCCGGAGAATGGCGACGAAAAATCACCGCAAAGTACGGCCCGATCCCGAATCCGGAGCCGAGCATCATCGGGGATCCGTTGCAGCCGAGCGTGCTGAACAACGGCATGATTCGGCCGTTGGTACCATTCACCTTGCGCGGAGCGATCTGGTACCAGGGCGAGAGCAATGGCGGTCGAGGGGCCCAATATGGACGGCTCCTCCCGGCCTTGATCGGAGATTGGCGTAGGAACTTCCAGAGCGGAGATTTTCCGTTCTACATCGTTAGCCTGGCCCCCTATGGTCCGGCGGCCAAAGACCCCGAGGAGGGTGGCTGGGCGGATCTGCGCGAATCTCAGCGAACCACTGCTCTCAAGGTCAAGAATGCGGGACTCATCAGCACACTAGACATCGGCGACGCGGGGGATATCCACCCGGCCAACAAGCAGGATGTCGGGTTGCGATTGGCCCTCATGGCTCTCGGTCAAGAGTACAAGCGGCCGGTGGCCTCTTCGGGGCCGACCTACAAGTCGATGCGGATCGAGGGCGGCGAAGTCCGGCTGCGTTTTGATCACCTCTTTGGTGGTCTGGAACAGCGCGGGCCTCGGCTGAGTGGCTTCACCATCGCCGGCGAGGATCGCAAGTTCGTCTGGGCCGAGGCCGCTTTGGCTGGGGACGAAGTAGTGGTTTGGTCTCCAAAGGTGCCCTCGCCCAAGGCGGTTCGGTATGCATGGGCGCAGAACCCGCCGTCATCGCTCTTCAACCGGGCCGGCTTGCCCGCGACTCCGTTCCGAACGGACGATTGGCCGCTCCCGAGCGAAGGCGTGAAGTGAGCGAGTTCTGGCAAGACGTCTGGGACCCCGAGACGGGAATCCGCGATTTCGAGGTCGATCCGATCGAGCTCGCGGTCGCCGAATCCGCCCGCATTCGGGCCGAGTGGGCCCTGGATCAGGAAATGCTCGCCGGGTCCGAGGCTCTCCAGACCTTCGGGGAGCAACTCGCCCGTGAGTGGGCCATCGAGACCGGGATCATCGAGAACCTCTATTACATTGAGCGAGGCGTGACGATGACTCTGATCGAACAGGGGTTCCAAGCGGCCCATCTGGTGCACGGTAGCACCGACCGAGACCCGGCCTATGTGTTGGCTCTGTTGGAAGACCAGAAGTCCGCCCTGGAAGGTCTCTTTGCCTTCGTCAAACAAGACCGTGACCTTAGCGTGAGCTACATCAAGGAGCTCCACGCGGCCATGACCCGCAGCCAGCCGACGACCGAGGCCTTCTCACCCTCCGGGGATCGCCTCGAGGTTCCGCTCCTGCGAGGGGAATGGAAGCAGCTCCCCAATTATCCGCAGCGAGATGGAGTTCAGTATCGCTACTGCCCGCCCGAGCAGACGGCCTCGGAGATGGACCGCCTGATCGAGATCCACGCGGAGCACCGGGCAAAGGGAATCGCGCCGGAGGTGCAGGCGGCTTGGCTCCACCATCGATTCACCCAGATTCACCCGTTTCAGGATGGGAACGGCCGGGTGGCGCGCGCCCTGGCTTCATTGGTTCTGATCCGTGGGGGAATGTTCCCGATGGTCGTCCCTCGGGATGAGAAGCCGGTTTATCTAAAAGCTCTGGAGCTTGCGGATCGTGGGGACCTCGCCCCGCTCGTACTTCTCATCTCTCGTCGCCAGGAAGTCGCCTACCAATGGTCCCAAAGGGTGGGGAATCCCCGGTCCTAAAGTCGTCTCATCCATGGCGATGAACATTTTGCTCGTCAATTCCCGGTCGCGGGGCGGGGAGGCGGGGTATGCCTTGGTTCGGCAGGAGCTGGAGCGTCAGGGGATTGAGCTCGCGGCGGCGACGCTTTCGCCGCGCACCGAAGATCTGATCCAGCAGGCACGACGATACTCCAGCGAGCGAGTCACGATCTTGGCCGGGGGCGGGGATGGCACCCTGGGAGCAATTGCCGGAGAGTTGATTGGCAAGCCCGCCCGAATGGGGGTGCTGCCGATGGGGACGGGGAACTCCTTTGCGCGGGATCTGGGGATCCCGATGGAGATTCCGGCGGCGGTGGAAGTGATCGCCCACGACGTTTGCGCGGCCATCGACGTGGCCCGGGTCGAGGACCGGGTGATGCTGAACGTGGCCACGGTCGGCCTGACCGAAGCCGTCGCCCAACAGTTGACCGGGCCTCTCAAGCGCCACTTTGGGAGGTTGGCGTACCTATGGGCCTTTCCGCAGGCTTATCGGCAGCTACGACCTTTTCAGGCGGAGATCCGCTCGCCCGCGGGCCGCGAAAAGCTGGAGGCGATCCAGATCGTGATCGGTAATGGGCGGTTTCATGCGGGGCCGTTCCCGGTCACCCGGGGCGCGTCTTTGGTTTCGGGCGTGCTCCACGCTTACGCGGTCCGGCCCCTGCCTCCGGCCGAGATGCTCCGGTTTGCGCTGCACCTTCCGACCGGAGCGCAAGGGGCGATGGACGCGGTCCTGAGCCTGGATGAGCCTTGGGTAGAGGTCCGGACCGACCCCCGGCGAAAGGTGATCGTGGACGGCGAGGTTTGTGGGCGCACCCCGATCCGGGCGCAAAGCCTCGCCGGAGCTCTCCAAGTCCTGGTCCCCGAGGGGTTCCATGGGTAGTTGGGAAGAGGGGACGTCGGGTCGGAAGTTGAGGTGATCAACCTAAGTTTCTCTGGTTACCTCGTCCCGCAATTAGCCCTCACTAGTTGTGAGCTTCGGCGAAAAGACCCGGAGGCCATCGGGGATCAACTTGTTCATGAGTTCCGAGTCGCGAGTCCAAAGAGTGGCATTGTTTTCCATGGCCGTTGCGGCGATCAGTGCATCAGGTAGCTTCACACCTCGGATTCTCCGAAGGTGCGCCGCCCGCTCGGCGATCTTTTGGTCCACCGGGATCACCCGAACTTTGTCAACCAATTCCTGGATTTTCTGCTCATTTTCTTCAGGTAACCCTTGCTTGGAAAGTAGTTCCGCGACGGTGATAACACTCAGCGCTGGGTCTTCCGGAGAAGGGTCTTTCTTGATCGTCCCGTCAAGGTAGTAGATGACGATATTCGTGTCGAGAAGGGTCAACCTTCCCACTCCGCTCGGATCGACCTTTGCCACTCCAGGCCGTCCGTATCCCGACGGAGCACTCCGTAGAACTCGCTGATATCACTGCGGAACCTGCTCTCTGGTTCAAGGGCCGCAGTCAGCCAGGCGGTTGATTCAAGATCCGGCCTTGAGAGATCGAGCGTCTCCTTCCACTTGTGCAGAAGCGCCCGAATCAACTCTGAATGGCTTTCGGGTCGTAACTTTGATGAAAGCGCGAGGATCTCTTCGATGGCTTGACGGTCGTTGCTCGCTTCCATGATCCTTTGATTATACGACGGTTCAACCGGTAACCCACTTGTTCGTCTGCCCGTGAGGGGACTGGATTGAGCCTCTAGTCGGGCATGGATTGGGGCAACGGGAGCATCCTAGCCGAGCGGCGGCCATCCACGGGTGGCTGGCCCGGTTCCCCGAAGCCGAGGACGACCCCTGGGTTCAGCAGGTACTCGACGGGTCGGTGATGTGACGTGATTGAGTGTCATCGGTGAGGCTGGGCTCATGGAGGGTCTAGGGTTGCGGGAACTCGGTGGGAGCTGCGCAGGACCCCGGATGGCTGTGGCCTCGGGGTTCTCCGGCGGGGATTTCTTGATCTTCTGAGAGGTTAATATACGATCCGACAGTTGGGTAAGCACTCTTGGAGCCAATCGCGTCCCTCTGGTGTAACGCGAGTGTTCTGCAAAAAAACAACTCTCAGCGTATTCAGGCCCACGAGGTGAGCCAGACCCGTGTTCCCGACTTGGGTCCGCTCCAGGTCCAAAGTTTTGAGTAAGGGCAGGCCAGCGAGGTGAATCAGACCATCGTCCTCGACTCGCGTATACCTCAGATCCAGCCAATTCAAGGAGGTGAGACCCGCAAGGTGAGCCAGGCCCGCGTTACCTGTTTGGGTCTCGAACAGGCACAACGTTTCCAAAGTAGTCAGCCCCGATAGGTGGGCTAGGCCAGCATCCCCGACCTTTGTGGCTGCTAGCCTCAACTCCAAAAGAGAAGTCAGATTCGAAAGGTGAGCCAGGCCATCGTCCTCAACCGGGGCGAAGGAGAGAGTTAATCTTTCCAGCGAAGTCAGCCCCGACAAGTGAGCCAAACCTCGGCCACGGACTTGGGTGCTACCTAGATTTATGGACTTTAGTGAGGTTAGCCCCCTCAGGTGAGATAAACCAGGATCCCGGACTTGTGTGTAGTCGAGATTCAGCTGAACGAGCGAAGTTAAGTTTGCAAGGTGAGCCAAAGCGGAGTCGTCGACGCCGACGTGGGCTAGAGAAAGGTATGTCAGTGAGGTGATCTTGGCAAGGTGTGCCAGATCTGCTCCGTTTGACCTAGTATTGCCGCTCAGATCGAGCATTCTGAGCCTTGGCAACTGCGACAAGGCACGAAGATCCTCTCCTTCGAACTCGTCTCCCTCCTCGAACAATTCGACTTGGGCGAGTAGCTCTCTGGTGAGCGGCTCGTCTTCGGACAGATCAAGCGCCTTCCTGACCGCATGGGCGAGGTTCATGGGCAGGGCGATGTCGGAAGCGCGATCCATCATTTCCAAGAGGCCAGGAGGTTCCTTTTCGGACTCGCTTCCATGGTCGAAGCTTTCTCCCTTTCGCAGGGGTTATCCATCAGCAGGATCAGGGGCCGGAGGGTACCACTCATTTTCTTCACTCTACCCGCGCAGTTCCTCGCTTTCGGTTTTTCGCCGGGGTGGGGTCGGCGGGCAAACGACGCATCCCCGAGCAGGAAGTCCGGCCTCGGATGTCGAACCCAAAAGAGAAAGTGCGCCTTTCGCCAACGCCGCCGACCGGGTTACCCTTTCACCAGAAGTCAGAAAAGTGAATCCCATGAGTTCCAAGAGGATCGGCATCATCAACAGCGGCGGCGATTGCCCCGGACTGAACGCAGTCATCGCCTCGGTCGTCAAGTCCGGCGCCGAACTGGGCTACGAGTTCTACGGATTCATCAAGGGTTGGGAGGGGCTTCTGGACCCGATCCAGTTCATGAAGCTCGATTCCGACGCCGTGAGGGGAATCGCCCACCTCGGCGGGACCATTCTGGGCACCGTGAACAAGGGCCGATTTGGGGCCAAGGCGGGCGAAGGCAATTCGCGTCAGATCCCAGAGGACGTTCTGCACGAAGCGCGGGATAACTGCAAAGCGCTCGGCCTGAGCGGCTTGATCGTGATCGGTGGCGACGGAACCCTGAGCGGGGCGCTGCAGCTGATGGAAGCGGGAGTGCCGATCGTCGGAGTCCCCAAGACCATCGACAACGACCTCCAGCACACGGACCGAACCTTCGGGTTCAGCACGGCGACCCAGGTCGCGGTCGACGCTCTTGACCGGGTGCACACCACCGCGACCAGCCACCAGCGGATGATCTTTGTGGAGACCATGGGCCGCCACGCGGGTTGGATCGCGATTCGAGCGGGCCTGGCGGGCGGAGCCGATGCAATTCTGATTCCCGAGTTTCCATTTGCGCTCGAAGATCTCGTGGCGATGATGCAGCGGCGTCAGGCCGAGGGGCGTTCGGCGACGATCGTCGTGGCCGAGGGAGCCAAAGTTCACGGGCAAAGGGTGCACGAGGGCGAGGCTCTGGACCGCGAGGTGAAGCTGGGCGGTATCGCCCAATATCTAATCCGAGCGATCGACGAGATGGCCCCCGACGCATTCGATATGCGGGCGACGGTCCTCGGGCACATCCAGCGGGGAGGAACGCCCACGGCGGGGGACCGCGCGCTGGCCAAGGCCTACGGCGTCGCGGCGATGAAGGCCTTTGATCAGGGCAAGTTTGGGCAAATGGTGATCTATCACAACGCGGGCATGGGAACGATTCCTCTGGCTGATGCGGTGGGTTCAATCAAGGTTGTTTGCCCGAATACGATGGAGTACGAAACCGCCCGCGCCCTGGGCGTCTTTGTCCACTAGGCGGGGTCCGGCCCGAACCTCACGGCGACCCTCAGTGCCTCGTCGGGGGCTCCGGCGAGGCAGGTATCGAGTTCGTCCAGGCTTGGGAGAGTGCGGGTCCACTCGGGGCACGGGATCCGGCGATTGAATTCGGCCGCCAGATCCACCGCACGCGGCAAGACTCCAGGGGCATAATTGTGGACCCCAACGATGGTCCACAAGTTGCGGATGAGGGCCTCGGCCGTAAACGGCAGGGCCGAATCGGGGTGAACCAGGCCCGCCAAAACAAGCCGCCCGCCGATCTTGAGCCCCGCCATCGCTGGCTCCAGCGCGGCTCGAACTCCGGCGCATTCGACGAGGCAATCGACGGGCTGATCGGTGGAGGGTTTCATGCCCAAACGCTTGGCCCAGACTTGACGCTGAGTGTCGGGTTCGATGACCTCCACCTCCCGGGCTGGGTGTGCGAGGAGGACCGCTAGCGCGGTCGCCAGCCCAACCAAACCCCCGCCGATCACCCGTACCCTGTGACCCACCACATGGTCGGCCACGGCAATCCCCGTGGCAAAGGCGCAATTGATCGGGGCGGCAGCTTCGTCGGGCAAATCTCCGGGCAATTTGGCCAGTTCGGTGCCCTTCAGCAACCGCATATGAGAGCCATAAGTCCCCGTCCAGGGGAGGTTTTCATGGCCATACTTGAACACTTTTCGGCATTTGTGCCCAAGTCCAGCGGCGCAGCGATCGCACTCGCCGCAGCTCACAAGCATCGAGAAGGTCACGCGGTCGCCGGGCTGCGCGTCGGGGCGGCGGCTGGCTTCGACGATTCCGATGGCCTCGTGCCCCAGATATCCGGGGAGGGGAGTCGAGCGGCGGCCGTGGTAAGTGTGCCGATCGGACCCACAAATGGTTGTGCAAGTCACTCGGAGCCAAACTTCGCCATCATCGAGTTCGGGTGTTGCCGGGGAACCGAGAGATAGAGCCTGGCCTGGGCCGGCGAACTCGGCCAGAACCGGGCTCATTTGGAGCGCTCCCGCAGAGAAACCGCGAACCAATCGATGAGGACCACTACGGCCACGATCAGCCCGATCATCATCGCGGCGGCGGGGCGGTCGAATTGCCGGAGCGCGCGCAGGAGATCCACCCCGATACCCCCCGCTCCCACCACGCCCAAGGCCACGGCCATCAGGATATTGCGGTACGTGGTGTAGGCGGTGTAGCCGATGACCTCGCGACCGATCGAGGGCCAGAGACCGAAGCGGATCACTTGGGAGCGGCTGGCTCCGCAGGCCTGGAGCCCCTCGGCGATCCCGGGTGGAAGGCGCTCTAGGCTCTCCGCGAAGGCCTTGCCGAGGAATCCGCAGCTGTGGATGCCCAGAGCCAGCACCCCCGGAAAGGGTCCGATTCCGAAACCCGTGATAAAGATCAGCGCGAGGAGCGGATCGGGCAGGGCTCGGCAAAAGTTCAAGATCTCCCGGGCAAGCCGGTACCCCATTCGCGACCCATGAACATTGGTGGCCGCGGCCAAACCCAAAGGAACGGCCAAGGCAAAGGCGAGCAGAGTTCCCCAGATCCCGATGACGATGGTGACCCCCATCTGGCCCAGCGCCCGGCCAAAGCCGGTCGCGTCAGGGGGGAAGTACTTGGCCAACTGTTCGCCCGCTCCAGTCAGCCCGGCAAGATCCGAAAACGGCACCTGAACCCACCAAGCCACGACGGCCCAGAGACCCAAGGTGGCCATCACGATCCACCAAACCGTGGGCTGAATGCGGCGCGTCACCCAACGAGCCTCCGGCGGGCGATAGCGGAGGCCCGGTCGACCAGCGTGACGAGCAGATAGACCGAAATCAGGATCATTCCCAGTCGCTCGTACTTGAAGAGCTTGGCGCTTTGGGTGATGGCAAGGCCGAGTCCGCCGGCCCCCACCATGCCGAGAATCGTGGACATGCGCAAGTTGACATCGAACCAATAGAGGCTGAGGCCGATGAGGTCAGGCGCGGCTTGGGGTAGCACGGCGAAGGTCCGGATTCCCAGCCAGCTTGCTCCCTGGGCGGCCACGCCCTCTATCGCCTTGGGGTCGACCACTTCGAGGCTTTCGGCATAGGCTCGGACCAAAAAGCTGACCGAAGTGATGATGAGGGCGAGGACCCCGGGGACGACTCCCAACCCGACCAAACCGGCGAGCAGGAGCACCCAAACCAATTCCGGAATCGCCCGAACCGCCGAGCAGACCAGCCGCAAGAGCCAAGAGACCGCCACATGGGGCGTGGTGTTCCGCGCCGCGAACAGGCTGAGGGGCAGGCTCAGCAAAACGGCGGGGACGGTGCCGAGGATCGCAATCGCGATGGTTTCACCCAACAATCCGGCCAAAACAGGCAGATAACTCCAATCGGGAACTCGGACCATCGCCCCCAAGAATTCGGCCAGACCGGAGAGTCCGCTAGCCCGGAACTGCAAGAGGGGGAACGTGAGATAAAGGAAGAAACCGCCGACGAGGAAGGCGATCCAGGTGGCCGGGCGGGGCAACCCCGAGGGCGTTACCGAACGGAGCAAAGCGTCTCTCCATAGAGGTCGGCCAAGAGGCGGTCGCTGAGCCCAGTCGTGCGCTCGTCGAAAGCGACCTGGCCCTTTTGGATGCCGATGATTCGGTCGCCGAATTCGCGTGCGACCTCGATTTGGTGGAGATTCAGGACCAAAGCCGCCCTGTTCTGGGCCGCCATCTGGACGAGGAGCTCCATGATCTCACGGCTCGTGGCTGGGTCAAGGCTGGCGACCGGTTCATCGGCCAGGATCACCTCGGGCTGTTGGACCACTGTGCGGGCGATCGCCACCCGCTGTTGCTGGCCTCCGCTGAGCTTATCCACGCGGTCCCACTCTCGCCCGACGAGTCCGACGTCGGCAATGGCTTTGTAGGCAAGATCGTAGTCTTCGGCCGGGAAGGCAAAGGTCAAGTTGGTCCAAAACCCCCGCCGGCCGAGGCGCCCGCTGAGGACATTGGCCATGACGCTGAGTCGGGGGACGAGATTGAACTGCTGGAAGACCATCCCGACCCGTTGCCGAACCTCGCGGAGAGACGCCCGCTCCACGGGAGTCTGGCCGACCCAAACCCGACCGCTGGTGGGGGTTTCGAGGCCGTTGATGCTCCTGAGCAGGGTCGATTTTCCGGCCCCGCTGGGTCCGAGGACGACCGTCGTCTCGCCTGGGTGGAGGTCCAAACTGACCCCACGAAGGGCTTCGACGCCGTTCGGATATCGCTTGACGAGGTCTTGGATCCGGACGAGGGGAGTGGTCATTTTGCCATCTGGTCCCGAGTCAGCTTGAGCCTGTCGACCATCGCCTCGATGGGTTGATATTTGGAGTGATCCACAGCAAGAAACTTATCAAAAACGCCCTGGCCAGGGACTTCCATCTTGATCCCGGAAAGGTGGGCCTCGGTGATTAGTTTGGCGATCTTGGTTTTGGTTTCGGCGTCGAGCGACTTGCGGACCGCGAGCGGGGAGCCCGGGATTGGGTCGGACTTTCGGAGGATGCGGAACTGAGCGGGATCGATCAGGCCCTTTTCGCTCATATCCTCAAAAGTGACGTCTTGGACCATGGCCACATCGACGCTCCCGCTTTTGAGTGCAAGCAGGGCAGCGTCGTGCCCACCGGCGAAGACTACAGATTGGAAGAACTTCTCAGGATCCTGGCCCGTGATCTCCTCAATGGCGCTGCGCGGAATCAGATAGCCGCTGGTGGAGCCGGGATCGACAAAGGCGGCGCGCTTGCCGGCCAGGTCCTCGACCTTTTGGGCGGGCGATCCGGCCGGAACGACCATAAGGCTATGGTACTGAGGGCCTTTTTTAGTATCATTTCCGATAGCAAAGGCTTCTGCACCGGCTTCTCGGTGGGCTAGAATGTAGCTTAGGGGGCCAAACCAGGCGATGTCCACCTTTTCGGCTCGCATGGCCTCGACCGCCCCAGCGTAGTCGGTGACGGTGATCACTTCAACCTCTCGTCCGAGTTCTTTGGCGAGGTGGGCGCGGATCGGCTCGAAACCAGCCAGCATCTTCTCTTGGTCTTCGCTCGGTACGAGGGCGATGGTGAGCTTTCCTCCGGTTGGTTTGTCACCACCGGTTTTTGTCGAATCCGCCGGGGCACCACAGCCCACCAAGACCGCCAAAGCCAGAGAGATCGCAACCCACCACTTCATCTGCCGGAGGCTACCGGGCAATTTCGAACCTTAAACGTCTGTTAACATGATTTCTTGACGGAAGGGGTCGAGAGCGCGGGAAGTAGACTGCCCTTGGATGGATCCGGAAGAGTTTTCAGACTTGGTAGAAGCTCACAAGGACGCGGTTTACCGGCAGATGATCCGCGTTTGTGGGCAGCGAGAAGATGCCGAAGATGCCCTGGCGACCGCGCTCTTGCTGGCTCTGCAACACCTCGATCAGCTGGATCAACCCGAGGCTTTTCGGGCGTGGTTGGGCTCGATCGGCCGCCGAGTCTGCACCCGGATGCGACGCCACGCTGGGATGGAGACCGTTTTGGAGCAAATCGAGAACCTCGGGCTGGCCGGAGAGCCCGAGATGGAGATGCAGGTTCTCAAGAGCTGTGTGAAGTCGGCGCTCGAAACCCTCACCCCGGAGTACCGGTTGGTGTACGAGGCCTGTGAGATCGAAGAGAGGCCGCTTCAAGAGGTCGCAGATCAATTGGGCATTACGCTAGCGGCGACGAAATCGAGGCTCCACAGGGCCCGGGCCCTGGTTCGGGATCAGTTAGACCGCTCGGTCTGCGGTTCCTGAATCCTTTTCCGGACTCGGTGCCTCTGCATCGATATGGCGCAAAGTATCTCTGTTGAAGAACTCAAGGCTCGGCTCGACCAAGGGGAGTCGATGCATCTGATCGACGTTCGGTCGGCGGGCGAGTTTGCCGCTGGGCACGTGCCCCGGGCGGTCAATATTCCTCTGGAACAGCTTCCTAACCGGGTGGACGACCTGGGCCAGGGGACGCTGGCGATGCTCTGTCAGAGCGGTCACCGGGCGGGGATGGCGTGTGGGCATCTCGATGGAGTTCGGGCAGACGTCTTGCTGGTTTCGGGCGGAACCGCGGCCTGGAGGGCGGCGGGCTATCCGGTGGTGGCCTCGACGAGCGCGGCTTGGCCGCTGGAGCGTCAGGTCCGCCTGATCGCGGGGCTGTTGGTGCTCATGGGCACTTTGTTGAGCCTCTACGTCCACCCGGGTTGGATCGGGCTGGCGATATTCGTTGGGGCGGGATTGACCTTTGCTGGCGCAACCGACATCTGCGGCATGGCCTTCCTGCTGGCCCGCCTGCCCTGGAATCGGCCCTTGGTTAGGGGCTAGGGGCTAGGGGTTAGGGATTAGGGATTAGGGATTAGGGGTTTGGATTTAGGATGGGGACCAGGATGTCCATATCGTCGAGTCCGCCCTTGCCCGCTCCACCGTCATCTTTCTGATTCTCTCCGACGCTATAGACGAAGAGCTTTCCTTTCTTCACGAACCGGATCGGCTGCCCGCTGTAGGGATCCACGTATCGATTGCCGAGGGCGGTAGTGTCTCTCGGCGCTTTTCCCGTCTTGGCCCACATGGCGCTGAGTTCAATGCTGGCACTCCGTAGGACATGAAGGGTCTGACGGGACATCCAAGAAGCCCACATCCCGCCATAGTCCAGCGCTAATTCGTCCCTGATCGCGTTGACCGGATCGCGGGGATCGCTCTGCCGCTCTGTCTCTTTTTCGAGTTCGGCCAAGATCTGGAGATTCGACTTGCCCGATTCCATGATCTTGATCGCTTCGAAGAACCCTTTGAGAATCCGTCCGTGATAAGCGTCTACCATGATGGGATCCTTTGCCCAATCGGGCTGGGTCGGTTCCGAGAGAAAGTCCTCGGTGTCGAAAAGATTCTTCGGATCTCGGAACGTGGTCGATGCAAAGGCAATTTCGCTCTTGAAAATGGAGGCGTTTGGGTTTGGAAGCGTAGCTCTCTCTTGAAGGAGTATGATGATCCTATCGTTGAATTGACGGTCAGATCCGGCCCAACTTGCGGCGTGAAGAGCGGCGCTTCCAGTGATCTTCTCAACTGCGATGCCTACGAGATAATGGATCGCCAGAGGAGTTTGCTGGACATAGTCACTAATGGCAAAAGCCGCGCGGAGTTGGACGAGAGCTTCGGCAGTTTTGCCGCTCTTGGCTAGCAGAACGGCCCGCAGTCCCAGCCATCTTGAGATCAATTTCAACTGAAATAGCTCTGGAAACAGGATCTCAGCCGGATTCTTGGTTGCCCAATCCCAACGAAAATCGACTTTGGGTCGCTGGGTAGCGCGGATGACCTGATCCAAATAGGGGACAAGAGCCGGGAGCTCCTTCTCCGGAATCTTTAGCCACTCTTTGTCATCTAGCTTGTGCGGAATCTTGAACTGGTTATCCGCTTTTCGGAATGCCGTTTCGGCCTTGAGTGCGGACTCCAACAATGGATAGGCATCCTCCTCAGGACGGATCTTTGGCTGGAGGTCCTTGAGGTCCAGGCTGATCCCGGCGGCTTGGATTTCCGACTTGATCTTGGGCAAATCTGCCGCGGCCTTTTGGAACTCTGGGCCCGGCTGATTGCACCCCATGAGTACGCCTAACCCGGGAAAGATCAACAGTTTGCACGTCCAAGGTCTGTACAGAGAATTCATGATGTTTTTTGTCCAAGAGGAGCCTGCTTTGGTTGCAGAGGCGGCAAAACTTCTTCCACGTCATCGACCCAAACGACTCCACCATCGTCCTTAAAATCCATGCCTGGGAAATAGATATATACTTTGCCCTGTCTTTCAACCATGAGTACGGGCTTTGAAGTGTAGGAGTCTACGAATTTATCTCCGAGATGTTCAACACCTCGTGGGGAACGACCCAGTTTTGCCCAACGTTGTGAAAGTTCAATAGCCGCTTGCGTAAGGACGATCGTCGACTGGCGTCGGATCCATAGTCCATAAGTGTTGTCGTAAGACAGGAGAAGGTCTCGGTTCAATGCGTTGACTGGATTGGACTTTGAAGTTCGTCGCTCAAATTCGGTGCGGAGTTCCAGGATGATCTCTTTGTGAGATCGTTTCGATTCCATAATCTTTAGAACCGCAAAGGATCCAGAGAGAATCGATGCGTGGAATGCATCAACCTTGACCGGATCTTCAGTCCACTCCTTGGGATCTAACTCATAAAGATCCGCCATTTCCGGAGATTGAAAGAGCTTGGGATTGCGAAAACAAGCAGAGGAGTAAGCCATTTCGCCGCGAACAATTCTTGGCCCTGGATGCGCTTCAGATTGCATGTCAACGAGAATGGCGTTCAGATCACGCAGAAAGCCTGGATTATAGCGGGACCAATGCGCTGCCGCCTTTAGTGCTCTGGTCAGAGTCGTCTCCAGCGCTAAAGACACCATATGGTGGATCAAGATTGGTACAGACCCAAGATACCTAGCCAGTTGTCGAGCCGCACGAAAGTCCCTGAGCGCTCGCTCATAGTCCCCATTTTCCGCCAAAGCGATACCCCGGTAACACAGCCAAGGGGTCGCTTCCTTCAGTGCCGTCGTCTCGGTGAAGTCGATGGCCACCGGATTAGGGTTGTCCCAATCGATGCGAAAGTCGACCGAAGGACGCTTGGTCGCTAGGACAAGTTGATCCAACATCTTGTCCAGCTTCGGGAGTTGGGCCTTCATGGTCTGGAGGAACTGGCCATCCGCTAGGTTGGGCTGGTTCTTGACCGCCTTTTTGGCTTCCTTAAAGAGCTCCGTCTGCTTGATAACGGGTTCAAGCAACGGATAGGCATCCTCCTCAGGGCGGATGTTTGGCTTGAGGTCCTTGAGGTCCAGGCTGATCCCGGCGGCTTGGATTTCGGCCTTGATCTTGGGAAGTTCGGCGGCTGCCCGCTGGAACTCCAAGCGCGTGTTGTTGCATCCGGTAACCGCGAGGGCCCCGAGCACGGCGATGCAAAGAGGTAGGTGGCGTCGAGGGGGATTCATGCTGGCTCGGTGGCTGTTTCTACTGCTTTCGACGTTTCCGCGTTACCTATTTTGGCGGACGGTTGAGGAGTCGTTCGGCACGGCGACGCCCGGGGGCAGGACCCAGGGCAACGCGAATGCGTCGGGGCCCCTGGGTCGGGATTGGCCTCCGGGCCGGGCGAGGCGGGGCCGAACTAAATTCCCGCCGTCCCCGATCCAATAATAGGTGTTGGACCACCCAACTGCGGTACAACCGCAAAGGACGCGACGATGACAAGAACCGCCATCGCCCTGATAGCCCTTTCTCTCAGCCCCGCCGTTCTTGCCAAGAGCAAGAGCGCGGACGTTTTGGGGCACCTTGGCCAAACCGTTAAGGCCACCCCGATCCTCAGCCGACCGAGCACCAAAGCCGGGGTTTATCATCGCGCCCAACCCTACGAATACTTGATCATCCGCGCCAGCCGCTACAAGGGGTGGATCGCGGTCGTGATGCAGCAAGGCAAGATCGGCTACATCAAGGCCGATACGGTCGCCCGGCTACCTTTTGAAGTCGTTCGGAGCCAGACGCAGGGCGAACGGGGAACAAGTGGCGAGTGGCGTGTGCAAGAGCTTGGTACGAGCGCCACGCGGGCCCAGCTGGCCGAATACGCCGAGGATTTTGCTCGTCGGCACAAAACGCCCTACAAGTGGGGCGGCAATGATCTCTACAACGGGATCGACTGTAGCGCCTTTGTGAAGACGATGTACGGCAAGATCGGGATTAACCTCCCCCGGACTGCCGCCGAGCAGGCTCGAGTCGGCCAAAAGATCACCCGCTACGAAGACCTTCAGCCCGGAGACCGGCTCTATTTTTGGGACCGAAAGCGGGGCAAGATCGGCCACACTGGGATCTATCTGGGCAACGGCATGTTTGTGCACAGCAGCAGCAACAACCGGGGCCTGGCGACGGACCGGCTGAATGAGAAGTGGCAAAAGATCCTCGTCGACGCCCGGCGTTAATCTCTTTCGAGGCCTTCGTGCTCTTCGGATTCCCGGTGTCCAGACTCTCCTAACGGAATGGCCCGATTTCCGAACGGCAGCTTTGTGGTCTGGGTGTTTGGGTCGTAGTTCCAGAGTAGCGAGAAGTATCCTCCGACGCTGAGGAGTAGCATCGCAAACGCGGCGAGGGGTCGAGATGAACCGATGTCGTGGGAATCGTCAACCCTCTTTTTCCCGTGCACCATGGCGATCAGCGTATCGTCTCGCTTGACCCAATGATGATGGCTAGCTCCCAAGATGTGGAGTCCGACCATCACCGCGAGGGCGTTGGCCAAAAGCGGGTGGAGGGATTCGAACTGTTCGTTGCCTTGGGCGGTGGTATAGCCGGTGATTCCCAGGCCTGCGATGAGTCCGAGGATGGTGAGGGTCGAAAGGAACGAGAGAGGGTTTTTCCCTGCGAACGGGGTTCCGCCGGGCCGGTTGAAGTTCTTGAGGTGATCCACAATGTGGATCGGATCGGCAGAAAGAATGGATTCAAACCGAGCAGGCCGCGGCCCGATGGATCCCCAAAGGGTCCGGAAGCCCACCAGTACCATTAGCGCCATGCCGATCATCATGTGGTGGGGAAAGCTGGGGTGGTCTTCCCCTAGAAATCTGGCGATCCCGTAGGCGGCGATGACTCCGACCCCCATCAGAACGTGGCCGATTCGAACGGGCAGATCCCAAACCAGCACCCACTTCATGAAATCAGTCTAACACTGATCTAATGCTTGTATCGGCGAGGGGCGCGGCTCATGATGCGGGTGACGATTTCGTGAACGTTGGTGCCTGCGCATTCGGCGAGGCGGGCGACGGTGGCTTCACCCCCGATCAAGTACACCTCGTCGCCGATTTCCACGTTTGGGATATCGGTGACGTCGATCAAGAGTTGATCCATGCAGACGAGGCCCACCACCGGGGCTCGGTGACCGCGAAGGTCGACGAACCCCGTATTGCTGAGGCTACGCGGGTAGCCATCGCCATAGCCGATCCCGAGGGTGGCAATTCGGGTTGGGCGGGTGCAGGTGTAAGTTCCGCTGTAGCTCAGTCGGCTCCCCGTCGGCCTCTCTCGTAAGCTCATGATCCGTGCCTTCCAACTGAGGATCGGGCGGAGTTGGCCGCCGAGCATTCCGTAGGGGTCGATCCCGTAGGCGGCGATCCCGACCCGGACGAGGTTGAGTTGCAAGTCGGGATAGGCTAGGGCTCCGGCCGAGTTGGCGACATGGACCATCATCCTGCCCGCCGCTCCGGCCCAAGGCCACTCGTTCGTCTCCCGCTCGTCGGGAGACTCTGCCCCGTCGCGGCGGGTCGGGGCGTCCGTCGTGGCGAACTGAAGAGCCTCGGCAAACAATCGCATTTGTTCCCGGGTTCCCGGCTCATCGTGGCCGCTATCGGCAAAGTGGGTCCCGATCCCCTCGACCACCACTCCGGGGAGCCCGCGCAGCTGGTCCAAAAGCCCCCCAACCTCCTCGGGCAAAACTCCGAACCGGGCCACCCCCGTATCCACGGGCAGATGGACCACCGCCTGGCGGTGTTGTCGAACCGCCGCCTCACTCAAGGCGCGACCCAACTCCACCCGCTCCACCATGATCCTCAGATCATAAAAAACCGCCTGCTCGGCCTCGATCTCTAGGATCGGCGAAAGCACGATCACTGGGCTTCGCAGACCCGCGTCGCGGAGGGCGATCCCCTCTTGCACGGTTGCGACCGCGATCCAATCGACCCCATGCCGAACGGCCTCCCGGGCGATCGGGACGAGCCCGTGGCCATAGGCGTCGGCTTTGGCGACGAGCGCGAAGAGGCACCCCGCGGGCAAGACCCCCCGGACCAAGGAGAGATTGTGCCGAAAGGCCGGCAGGTCGATCTCGATCCAGGCGCGGGGAAAGGGATTCATCTAGGCCAGGGCCGAGGTTCCGAGCTTTTCGCGGACCCGCACAAAGGCTTGGAGCGCAAACTCAAGATCTTCTTGTGTGTGGGCCGCGCTGGGCATTGTTCGGAGCCGGGCCTTGCCTCGCCCGACGGTGGGATAGACGATCGAGAGGGCATAGACACCTTCTTCCCAGAGCAGTCGTTCCATCTGTTGGGCGGCGGCCTCATCCCCTACGTAGACGGGGGTGATCGGCGTCTCGCTGCCCATCGTGTCGAAGCCCTGGGCGGCCAAGTTTTCTTTCCACCAGCGGGTGTTGGCCCAAAGCCGCTCCATCGGAGTCGGGTCGTTTTCCATGACGTCGAGAGCGGCGATCAGCGCGGCGGCGACCATCGGCGGGTGAGCGGTGCTGAAGAGGTAGGGGCGGCCCCGGTTGATGAGCCAATCCTTGAGGGCGGCCGAACCGGCGATGTACCCTCCGATCACGCCCAGCGCCTTGCTCAAGGTCCCGAGCTGGATATCGACCCGGCCATAGAGGTTGAAGTGCGAGGCGGTTCCGGCGCCGTTCTTGCCGAGGACCCCACTGGCGTGGGCGTCATCGACCATGACGAATGCATCGTACTGCTCGGCTAGGGCCGCGATGTCGGGTAGGGGGGCAATATCTCCATCCATGCTGAACACGCCGTCGGTGATGATCATGCGTTTGGCGAAGGATTGTGTTGCTCTCAAAATTGATTCCAATTGCTCCATATCCTTGTGGGCGTAGACGTAGCCTTCGGATTTCTTGTACTTTGCGCTAGAAAGCCGGACCCCATCGATGATGGAGGCGTGATTGAGCTCGTCGCTGATCACGACATCTTCGTTGCTTAAAACCGCCGGAATGCAGCCGCTGTTGGCCGTAAATCCGCCGGTGAAGACGAGCACGGCCTCGGTGTGCTTGAACTTGGCCAGGCGATTCTCCAGTTCTTCATGGACCGACATCGTGCCTCCGATCCATCGGACGGCCCCCGCTCCGACGCCCCACTGATCGATAGCCCTCAGAGCGGCCTCGCGGACCTTGGGGTGGTTGGCCAACCCAAGATAGTTGTTGCTGCTCAGGTTGACGACTTCTTTGCCGTTCATCCTCACTCGCCCACCGGCCGGGGTCTCGAGGATCTTGGGGACCTTGTAGAGATTTTCGGCCTTCAGTGTTTCGATCTGCCCAGTGAGCCAGTTTTGCAGCGTCGCATTCATGGTGCTAGTGTATCGCAACCCTCTGGTACCATCCCGGCAATGATCGCGATCGTCGACTACGGGATGGGCAATCTCGGCTCGATCAAAAACATGTTGTGGAAGATTGGCCACACCAGCGTGATCACCGGCGACCCGGGAGACCTCGCGGCGGCGGAAAAACTGATCCTGCCTGGGGCAGGGGCTTTCGACCGCGCGATGGAGAATCTTGAGTCGCGCGGACTGGTCGATGGGCTCCATCATGAGGTCCTCGAAAAGCGTAAGCCCATCCTGGGGATTTGCCTGGGAATGCAGCTCTTTGGTCAACGGAGCGAAGAAGGAGTCCGATCCGGATTGGGTTGGATCGAGGCAGAGAGCGTTCGTTTTGCCTTTGATCCTGATGCCGATCTGCGTTTGCCCCACATGGGCTGGAACCGCATCCAGCCGCAAGCTCAGCAGCATCCGTTAGTGCAGGATTTGCCCGAGGATCCGCGCTTCTACTTTGTCCACAGCTTTCACGTGCGGTGTGCACGACCCGAGAACGTCTTGGCCACGGCGAGCTACGGTTTCGACTTTCACGCCGCGATCCATCGGGACAACATCTGGGGCGCCCAGTTCCACCCTGAAAAGAGCCACAAGTACGGGATGCGCTGGCTCCGCAACTTCGCCGAGCACTCATGATCAGCGTCCGCGTCATGCCCTGTTTGTTGCTTCAAGGCACAAGGCTGGTCAAAACGACCCAGTTCCGGTCGCCGCGCTACCTGGGCGATCCACGCAACGCAGTCCGCATCTATAACGAGAAAGAAGTGGACGAGTTGGTCATCTTGGATATCGAGGCGAGCCGTCATGGCCGCCCGGTGCAGTTCGACTTGATTCAAGAAATCGTGAGCGAGGCCTTCATGCCGGTGGCCTATGGCGGCGGACTCAGGAACATCGAGGATGCCCGTAGGATGCTGCAACTTGGGGTCGAGAAAGTCATCTTTTCGACGGCTCTGACCACCGATCCCGACCTGATCCGGCGCAGCAGTGACGAGTTCGGAGCCCAGAGCGTGGTGGCTTGTTTGGATGTTCGCGGGGGAGAGATCTATACGCATAGCGGCACCAAGCCAACCGGTGAATCGGCGATGAATGCGGCTGTCCGGGCCGAGGAGTTGGGGGCTGGCGAGATCTTGGTCAACAGCATCGACCGCGACGGAAAGATGGAGGGATACGACCTCGGATTGCTCCGATCGGTCAGCGAGGCGGTCCGGGTTCCTGTGGTTGCCTGCGGCGGGGCTGGTCAGGTCGAGCACTTTAAGGAGGCGGTTGAGGAAGGGGGCGCCTCGGCGGTTGCGGCGGGAAGCATGTTCGTGTATTTCGGGCGGTTGCGGGGCGTCTTGATCAATTATCCGGAGCAACAGGAGCTCGAGGCGGTGCTGGGCAAGCGATGATCGAACTACGAGAGAAAGCCGAACCGCGGATCCTCCCGCCGGGTTATCGGATCTGCACGCGCTGCATCATGGACACCAGCGATCCGGAGATCGTCTTTGATGAGCGCGGCGAGTGCAACCACTGCAAGCAGTACGACTATCAAAAGCAGACGGTCCAGTGGGATCCCGCTACCCGGAAGGAGCGGCTGGAGCGGCTAGTTGACGCCATCCGGGCCGAGGGCAAGGGACACGACTATGACTGCTTGATCGGGGTGAGCGGGGGCGTCGATTCGACCTACGTCGCCTATCTGGTGAAGCAGCTCGGTTTGCGTCCGCTTGCGATCCACATGGATAACGGCTGGAATAGCGAACTCGCGGTCGGGAACATCGAGCGGACTCTGCGAAAGCTGAACATCGACCTCGACACCGAGGTTTTGGATTGGGAAGAGTTTCGGGATATTCAACTCGCTTTTCTGAAAGCTTCGACCCCCGATAGCGAGATTCCGAGCGACCACGCCATTACAGCCGTCCTGATGCAGCGGGCGCTGAAGTACCGAGTCAAGACCATCGTCATGGGGTCGAACGTCAGTAGCGAAGGCATCCTTCCGCGAATGTGGTCGCAGGGGATCCGAGATTGGAAGTACATCAAGGGCCTGCACGACAAGTTTGGAACCGTCCCGATGCGGACTTTCCCGCACTTCACTTTGACCCAATTCATGCTCTCGCGCACCCTGCACCGGCGGCAGTGGATCAACATCCTGGACGCGGTGGAATATGACAAGGCCGAGGCGATGAAGACCATCGAGCGAGAGCTTGGATGGATCTATTACGGCGGCAAGCACTACGAATCGGTCTACACCCGGTTCTTCCAAGCCTATATCTTGCCGCGCAAGTTTGGTTATGACAAGCGCCGCGCGCACCTGAGCACCTTGGTCCTCAGCGGAACGATCTCCAGGGAGAAGGCCTTGGAGGAGATGGAGCTTCCGATCTGCCCGCCCGAGCTTCTGCGGCAAGATCGGGAATTCGTGATCAAAAAGCTAGGGATCAACGAAGCCGAGTTCGAGCGGATTATGGCCCTGCCGCCGAAGACGATCTTCGACTATCCGGCTTACGAGAACGCTTGGTATCTGCACGCCTTGCGGCAGGTCTATCGGTTGCCGCGGACCCTCCGGGGGCTCAAGCGCGGGTGAAGTGCGGGAGCCGCCCGGCCCGAGGCCTCACCCGACCCAGGGGCCCCGTCGCTTCGCTCCGCCCTGGGTCCCGCCCTCGGTCGGCTCCCGGCTTCGCAGCTGAAGCCAACCGGTCGTCACACGGCGGCGACCTTGGGGCGAACTCCACCCCAACCGGTCCCCTATTGCTACCCGCTCCACGGCCGAGGAGGCAAGCATGACCTGGGCCGACCTGGATCCCAAAGATGTCGCGATGCGCGTGCGGGCCGCGATCTTGGCGTGTGTTTATGCTTGGGTTTTGAACTTTAGCTATCTCAACGCCGAGTCGATCCTGTTTGACTATCAGGGGTTGGTCTTTAGCCCGCCGCGCTGGGAATTCTTGCTCCTGGGATATCTCGGGGTGGTGCTCCCGATGCTGTGGATGCCGATGCGGGTGGGCAAACCCAGCGACGTGGCGCTTTGGTTGACCTATGCCACGATGCTGGTGCCGACTCTCTTCTTCCCCTACCACGTCACGAGCCGGACGGCGGAGGAAGTCTCGATGATCGTGGGCGGCGTGTATCTCAGCTTCCTAGCGCTGTGCTGGGGGCTGCGCTGGCGGCCGGTTCCGCTCGCCCCGTTGCCGATCTCCGAACGTGGATTCTATTGGTTGCTGATCGGGGCGATTGGCGCGACTACGTTTATGGTGGCCGCGGCCAACGGTTTTCGCGTGGAGCTCTCTCTGGCCGATGTCTATGCTCGCCGGATGGAGGCTCGGGACACGGCCGGAGCCGGATCGTTGGTCGGGTACGCACTCGCCTGGCTGGCGGGGAGTTTTGCCCCGCTAGGGATCGCGTATGGGCTCATCAAGAAGTATCCGAGCCTGATCGTCGCCGGAACCATTGGCTTGTTGTCGATCTTCAGCTTTAGCGGTACCAAAAGCTCGCTCTTCACGCCCCTCTTGATGCTTCTGATCTTCTTTATGATCCGGAAGGCGCGCAACAGCTTTGGCATCGTGATGCTGCTTGGGGTGACGACGGCAGTAGGGCTGAGCGTGTGGGCTTGGACCCAACAACGCAATCCGATTCTGAGCGAAAGCCTCACCCGCCGGATCATCGTCAGCAAGGGCGTCAGCACCACCTTCTATTGGCAGGAGTTTGAGAACGACCCGATGGTGATGCGGGACTCGATCTTCGCGCGACTGATCGGTTTGCCGCCCGTGACGGAAAAGACCTTCTTGATCGGGAGCATCTATGGCCGTGGCGATGCCGAAAACTATAACGCGAACGCATGGGCCTCGGCCTTTGGCAATTTTGGGTACCCCGGCTTGTTCTTGGCAAGCCTTGTGATCGCGCTGGTTTTGCGAGTGGTCGATGGGCTGGCGCGGTATGGAAATGTCGACTTCCTCACCATGGCTTGCGCCTATTTCGGGTTCGTTTGGGGTGAGCAGGCGGTCGAAAGTTCGTTTCTGAGTTCGGGTGTGGTGGTCACCATCCTGCTCTTGATGTTGGCGAGCGGCATCCGTGAACCGGCCCCTGAGTCCCTGCCCCAAGGGGTCCCGGCATGAATCGTATCGTCCAAGTTTGTAGCGCTCACCCTAGCGATGATGGCCGGGTGAATCAGCGTGCGAGCCGGGGTCTTGCCCAAGCGGGCTATGAGGTCCACCTGATCGCCACTGACCCGGCATCCGCACCTTATGAGGATCATGGGGTCAGGATCCATCCCCTTCCGGCGATCCCGAGTAGCCGAGAGCGGATCAAGCGACGTCACGCTGTCGCAGAAATGGCCGCCGCTCTCAAGCCCGATCTCTACCAAGTTCACGAGCCCGAGTTGCTGGGTGCGGTCTTGCGGGTTGCGGGTCGGACGCCGGTGATCTTTGACGTCCACGAACTCTATGTCGATGTCTTGCTCGACCGCGACTGGATCCCGAGGCCTCTGCGGCCGATCTTGCGCTGGGGCTGGGACCGCATGGAGCGGGGCCTGATCCGGCGATGCGCGGGAGTGGTCGTCGTCACTGAAGGCGTCGCCGCCCGGTATCGGCCGATGCGGGACGACGTGGTCATCGTGGCGAACTTTCCCGACCTGAGCGACCACTTGAATCAGCCGAAGGTCGAGCGAGACCCCAAGCTGGCGATCTTTAGCGGGACTTTGAGCGAGAATCGCGGCCTGTTTGAACTCGTGGAGGCTTATGGGATCTTGCGCGACCGGGGGATCGAGGCTCGCCTGAGGATCGCGGGGAAGGGCAGCGACGGCTTTTTAGCCGAGCTGGACCAGCGGATCGCTGCTCTCGGCCTCGGCGACCGGATTCTGCGCACGGGGCCGTATCAGCGGCTCGAGGGTTTGGCGATGTCGAACGCGGCGAGCATCGGCTTGGTGCCGCACCTTCCTTATGGCAACAACATGGTGGCTTGGCCGGTCAAGATGTTGGACTACATGGCGCTGGGTCTGCCGCTGGTCTATAGCGACCTGCCGCCCCACCGCGAGCTGGTCGCGGGTCACGAGGTCGGGGTGGAGATCGACGCAACCCGGCCGGAATCGATCGCGGACGGACTCGCGAAGTTGCTGTTGGATCCAGCGTTGGCCGCCCGGCTCGGCGAAGCCGGCCAATCCCTCGCCCGAACCCGCCTCAACTGGGAACCCGAACGCGCCAAACTCGTGGCTTTGGTGGAACGCTTGGTCGGCTGAGTCCTCTCTGGCGGGAGTGCCCGAGGGCCAACAATCGTATAATGAAGGTGGGAGTGTCGAAAATGGTGCCCAAATTTAGCAGCAAATTTCTGGAGTCGATGCTGATCGTCCTCCGGGTAACTCGTGGGCTTCAGTTCGACCTCAGTCGATTTGCCGCGATCCGCGAGGCCCTTGCACCGCAGTTCCCTCGGGTTGAGCACGTGACCAGCGATTATACGGGGTTGGGGATGTCGTTCATGTTCAACCGGCCTATGGGCATGGAACTCGTCAGCGAGAGGCGAGACTTGCGAGTGCATTTTCAAGACTATCAGGTCTCTCTCCGCTGGCAAAGTCGGAGGCAGGGAGACAGCTATCCAGGATTTGCGTCCATGCGAGAGTCATTCTCCACATGTGTAAACGCCCTTCCACCGGAAACGGAAGTCACCTCTGTTGCGTTAACCTACGTCAATCAGTTGGACCGAGAAATCTCTGCATCGGAAATACTGACCCCAGACTTGCTCCCGGGTCAAGGTCTTCATGGAAGCCTACTTGACTTCAACTGCCGATGGTCGCTTAAGGAAGAGATGGAATACCGATTGGAAGTCCTAACCGCTCAAGGACCAACGCGTTTTGCGACCACCGGCGCGATGCCGTGCGAACTAGCCAGTGCGCTTTCGAAACTGGATGAAGTTCACAGCATCATGCATGACTTGCTCCCGCAGGCCATATTCTTTAACATGTATGAGTAGATGATCAATGGCGATTCTTGAACAAGTTTATCTTCAGGAGCCTGCTCGCATGTTCGCAGTCAGGTGGGAATCTGAGAAGGTCCTTGGAACAAACTATGTTGTCAAAGGACCAGATAGCATTTGGGCTGAAGCCGTAGATTTGTGGGCCAGTAATTTGGAGGACGATCTTTCTTACCTGAGCGACGAGAAGCGGCGGCAAATCGAGACTCACCCCGTTTATGGGCGCCTTCTTGAACTGGCGGCTGGTTGCACTCAATGGATCGCGCAAGAGGCCTTCCAATCTCGGAGAGATCTCCGAGCAGTGGGGTCTATTGATGAAGATGGTGAATGCGAAGTTTCGCTTAGACTAGTTGGCGAGCCCCGCACTTTCTTCTTGATCAGGGCCTCGATTGCTCGTGCGACGGGCACGGTGTTCGATGAAGAAGGGATCGTACTGGAGTTCTGAAAGTGGGGCGACGATTTATCCGCCACTTGAGCAAGTACGTTGAAAACAAGACTGCCTGTCCTCCCGCGGAGTTCAACCCTCGTACAAAGGAGCGCGATGAGGTGGACCCCTGCAAACGAGGGATCAGCTTTACCGAGATGCCGGAAGATTGGGGACCAAATGAGTTCAAGGCGTACATTGAGCAATTGGACCCTCTCGATTCGGGAGACCGACTCGGCGCCTGCGTGATCGTTGAAGAGGTCTTCACCAAACTCGGGCTCGGACTTCCTCGGGACTGCCACTTGCCGGAGGATGAATGTCGGCCCTACGGCAAGCTCCATCGCTTCGACGGATTACCCACCGCCGACCAACAGCAGGCCTTGGCTGCATACGTTGACGATACTAATTCTCCGTACCTCATCAAGGCACGCAGAAAGCCGAAATCTCACAACGGCGGGTGACGCCCGTGGCCCAAAGTCCCAAAACCGCAAGATTAGGTGGTTCAGCGCAAAAAACTTGTCGTAAACTTACGGCTATGAGGAAAGGCTTCGGAGCAGTTGTAGGTTGGCTTTTGGGGGCGGTCGCGCTCTTGCCGCTGGCCGCGGTGGCAGATGTTCGGGTGATCGGGGAGGCACGGTATCTGCGCCCCGATGGGTTCTGGTATCCGATTCGGCACGGGCGGATTCAGATCATGAACAAGAACACAATCGTTCCGGATGCCCCTGGGGCAACTTATCCAATCGATGGTGCGGGCCGGTTTGACTTCACCTTGCCGAATATTCCCGACGGGGCTCCGTTTGAAAGCGGTTTCGCCGACCTGTACTTTCGGGTGCTTCCATCTTCAGGAGCAGGATCACCTTTCATCATCGGAAATAGTGGCATCACGGGGGTCCCAAACAGCATGCCGACGGATCCCGCGCGGTACAACGTCTCGGGCGTTTATTGGGATGCGAACAACACGACGATCAACCTCGGGGTTGTCGAGCTCGAAGATAGCGTGGCGGGGTTCGATTCGGCCGGGATCGAGAATTCCTTCACTCACTTCCAAAACTTTCTCGCTGCGATCGAGCGAATGGCGGCGATAGGGATCAACATCCATCCCAGACCCTATAACTTTCGGCACGTCAGCTCGGGTTCTACGACCTACGGCGAATATCTCAATCTCATCTTGGAGGGCTGGGGAACGACGGTCTTCTCGGACCGCGACATCAACACCCCGACCACCTATGATCGGGCGGTGGCTTACCAGTGGCTTCGGGACGAATATCGCAAGCGGAACCTGGACCCCTTTGCCCCGTTCCCCACGATGTCGGATGACATCAACCCCGGATTCGCGGTCAATGATCGAGAAGGCTATATTCAGGGGTTCATGATGTGGGCGGCTGGGCGCTCGAGCAACACGACCACGATCAACTACCGACGCCCGACTTCGACCGTGACCATTGCGCTCGAACTCAACTACGATGGGTTCGGCTCGCCCAATGGAAACTCGGATGCATTGAGCGACGTGGCCGGTCAGACCGGATTTGCGGTCCCCGCAGCGGTCGGCAGCATGTTCTATGACCTTGTGGATACGAGCTCCACGCTCACCGATCAGTTTGATATCTCCGAAATCCCCGTCAACCTCATCACGGACACGATCCGCAACAGCCCGACGGTGATCTGGACGATGCAGGATTGGTTCGACCGATACGATGCCCAGAACACCGGATACGAACCCCAAGTCTGGGGCGCGGCTCAGATTCACGGGATGACTCAGAACCGATTCACCCGCCCCACGATCGGTCTGATCCAACATATCCCGACCCCAGCCACTTGGTATTTCGACGGGGTCGCGGGCAGCCTCGTTGATGTTCGGAACTTTGGTAGCCAGCCATTCTCCAACTTCCTCGATTTTAGTGGTGTGACGGAAGGTGTGGAGTCCATCATCTTCTCTCCGACCGGAACGACTCACCCGACGCTGAAAATGCTCGGGACCAGTGCCAACGCAACTCCCATCTTGGCGGGGGCGATACGGTCGTTCAGCTTTTCGGTCCCGAGATTCTGGACCGGGACCACCCAGCCCGAAGGCTATTTCACCATGAACGCCCGGTTTGTGGATAGCTCGGGGGTGCGGCGCATGCTGGAGCCGGCCACGCCAGCGATCTTCAATCCGCGGGGGATCGATCCCCTGGTGGACGGCACTGCCCCGACGGTCACGGTGACGGACCAAGGAGAGTATCGCAGCGATCGAACTTCGCTCCTCATCACAACCACGGCCACGGATCCGGAATCCGCGATTATTCGCTACGAAGTCGGTCTAGGGACGACCCCAGGTTCCGCCAATATCGCGACTTGGCAGGTCCAGACCACCTCGGCAACTTCGGTGAACACCACGTTTACGGGGCTCACAGTGCCACGAGGAACGACAGTTTATGCGACCTCGCGGGTCTTCAATGGCGCCGGTCGATTCGGCCTTGCATCGAGCGACGGAATCCGATTGGGCGACACGACCTCGCCGTTTAGCGTCACCGTGACCGATGCGGGCAACTTCCAAACGGACCGAACCACGGTCAACTTTTCGACCTCAGCCAGGGAAGATAGCGCCTTGGTCCGGCTTGAATACTGCATCTCTTCCACTTCCTCGTTCGCCGGAGATCTGGTCCCATGGACCACGCATACGATCTGGTCGGAGACCCCCAACCAGCGGAACCTCACCGTCAACGTGTCCCGCTCTGGCCTGACGCTGCCCGATAGCCAGCGGTATTACGTCGGTGTCCGGTGGACCAATGCGGATGGGACTTCGACCCAGGTTCTGAGCGATGGAGTTTGGGTGATCAACGGTCCCCACGTCTATGGAACGGTCGATCTGGATGGCCTCTTCTCTTCCTCTGACCGTCAGTTCTTCCCGGTGACGTTCACGCTCAGCGGGGCCGCGACCGATACCCGGGTCATCAATGTGGGTACCTCGGGGGCCTACGCGATCCCGGTGAGCGTCTCGACGGGGACGATCAACGTCTCGGCCAAGGCGAGCCACTGGCTGAGAAAGAAGGACGTCGCCAGCAATATCGGTGGCCGGTTTGTCCGG
>DDSL01000040.1 GCA_002343825.1 Chthonomonas sp. UBA2391 | reverse complement strand
ACCAGACATCGCCGTCGTCGGTCATCGCGACATTGGTGAAGATCGTGTTGGCCCGAATTGTGGCCATGGCGTTGGGGTTACTCTTCTCGCTAGTCCCCGGAGCCACGCCAAAGTAGCCATATTCGGGGTTGATTGCATAGAGCTTCCCATCGGGTCCGGGCTTGATCCAGGCGATGTCGTCGCCGACCGTGGTCACCTTCCAGCCGTCAAATCCGGTCGGAGGGATCAGCATCGCAAAGTTCGTTTTTCCGCAGGCGCTCGGGAAGGCAGCCGCGACATACGTCTTTTCGCCCTGCGGATTCTCGACTCCCAAAATCAGCATGTGCTCGGCCAGCCAGCCTTGGTCGCGGGCCATCGTGCTGGCGATGCGTAGCGCAAAGCATTTCTTGCCCAGCAGTGCGTTGCCGCCATAGCCGCTTCCATAGCTCCAGATGAGCCGCTCTTCGGGAAAGTGGGTGATGTACTTGGTCGGATTGCAGGGCCAAGCCACATCGGTCTGACCTCGCTCCAGCGGAACCCCGACGCTGTGAAGGCACCGAACGAACTTATCCTTGCCCAGAACGGCGAGGACTTCGCGCCCCATCCGGGTCATGATCCGCATATTCACCACGACATAGGGGCTATCGGTCAGCTCGACCCCGATGTGGGCGATATCGCTTCCTAGAGGGCCCATGCTGAACGGCACCACGTACATGGTTCTTCCCTTCATGCAGCCCTCATAGAGCTTCAGCATCAGCTTCTTCATCTCCACCGGGTCCATCCAATTGTTGGTGGGTCCGGCGTCCTTTTTGCTGGCGCTACAGATATAGGTGCGGTCCTCGACCCTAGCGACATCGCTGGGGTCGCTTCGGCAGAGGTAGCTCCCGGGTCGCTTTTCGGGGTTGAGCTTGATGAAGGTCCCGGCGTCGACCATCTCTTGGCACAGCCGGCCGTTCTCTTCTTGGCTTCCGTCGCACCAGTAGATTTCCTCGGGCTGGCAGTGCTGAGCGACGCTGAGAACCCACTCGATGAGGCGCTTGCTGGTGACCCAATCAGGGATCATGGACTGATAGTTCGAAATTTGGGTAGCTGCCATAGGTACACCTGAACCGCCAAGTGTACCGACGGGCCTAGTCGGGTTGCCAAGGGGCGAGAATGCGTCCCGCGGTCCCCCGGGTGACGTTCGCAGCACTCGCCTTCAGGATCTTGGCGGAGCCATCGGCCATGATTGCGTGGATCCCCGCGCGGTGCCTAGCCTTTGTGGTCTCGTCAAACTTCCCGTCCTGGGTCTCATAGAAGGCGAGACGGGTTATTCGCGAAATCTTGGCCATATCTTCCTGAAAAGCTGGGTCGGAGAGATTGTACTGGTTTCCTGAATCAAACCCTATCAAAAAGGCATCTTGGCCGCCGACCAGCGGCTTAGGGTTGTAAGTGTTTCGTGCCCCATTGTTGCTCGTTTCGGCGATGAGAACGGTGTTCGCCGCGCTCGCCAGCTGGCTCACCACTTTGCCCTGCATGGCCGTGTAGAGTCCGTAGGTCACCTCCAAGGTCTGCCCCGCCTTCAGCCCGCTGCATTTGGCCACCTCTTCGGGCTTGGCACTTGGACATCGGAAAGTCCGCCGGGGGTTCATATAACCCTGTATAACGGTGGCCCAGGTCACCGCTCGTCCGTTCTGGATCAGCGGAGCGTCGAAACCAACCACGACGTAGGCCGGGGGCATCCGCTCGTCATTCTCTTGGGCATATAAACCCAACGCCCCGGAGATCGCGCGCATGTTCAGAAGGCACTGGCTCGCTTCGGTTTCCCCCCGGAAATAGATATAGAACGGGGTCAGAGCTCCAAAAAACAGGACCATGCCGATCAGCACGATCCGCAGGTCTCGCTTGCTCAGATATCCGCTACTAGAGCCCCGGGAATCCTCTGGGCGATCGGGATCAAATTCGGTCTGCGACATCAGAAGTTATAGGTCGTCCGTGAGGCGTCGATGAATCCAAACTCCATCAACATCCGGCGAGCCCCATCGCGATCGAGGTCGAGATAGAAGGCTTGTCCCCTGCTCCGAGGGAGCTCAAAGACCGGCAGCTGAGCCATCTTGATATTATCGTTGCCGATCGCTTGGGCAAACAGGGCCGCAGCCGCGAGTTCGTCCGAAGTCAGCTCGTTCCCTAGGACCTCACGAAACTTGTCCAGAACCGGACCAAGCAGTCCGGGGCTGGCGTCGATTCGATCCTTAAAGCTGTGCATCAGCGCCTTTTGGCGATCCTGGCGGACGAAATCACTATCGCCCTTTCGGTACCGCACATAGCCCATTGCATCCTCTCCGTTGAGGACCTGACGGCCGGGTTCGAGGTCAATGTAGAGCCCTCCAGCCTTGTCGGTGTACTTCAGCTTCTTGTCGACAAAGACTTCCACCCCGCCGACTAGATCGATCATCTCTTTGAAAGCATCGAAGTTAAGCACGATCACCCGGTCGATCTGAACTTCGGGGAGAAGGAACTCGACCGCCCGTTTGGCCAGCTGCTTGGCCTCATCGGGGTCCTTGCTCATCGCGTGAAAGGCGTTGATCCTGTGAGGAGACTCGCCCGGCATCTCGACGCGTGTATCTCGGGGAATACTCAGCCCGCTCAGCCGCTTGCTGTTAAAGTCCAACCTTGCAATCATCATCATATCGCTGCGGGCCGCGGCATTGAGGACTTGGGTGCCTCGGTAGTAGAGATCCTTATCGCATCCCAAGATGAGGAAGGTAATGCTCGAATCTTGAAAAACTCGCTCCGGAGGAGTGTTCGTAAACTTCTGGCGGACAATCGCCTGACCGACCTCCGTCTTGCCAAGCAACGAGGTCACTACCCCGATCCCCAGGAACAGGAGGCAAAGACTCACCCAAGCCAGGCCCTGAAGGACCCTCAACCACCATGGCTTACTCCGTGCGCGCTTCATGCCTTCCTTGTCGAGTCGCAAGTATACAACGCTGGACACCCCGAATCTGTTCCGTTTCTCCTCAGTTCGGACACTCACCGAGGCGATCTTGCGTTATAGACAGTCAGGATCTCTGATATGCATCGCGCTCGAAGAGGATTTACGTTGATTGAACTGCTGGTCGTGATTGCGATCATTGCCATCTTGGCCGCGATCATCTTTCCTACCTTCGCCCGCGCCAAGGCAAGCGCCCGGCAGACCCAGTGCCTGAGCAACTTGAAGCAGATCGGGACCGCCACCGGGCTCTACATGGCCGACTACGACGATTTCTTCCCCCACGCCGTCGACGTCACCGACAAATCCGCCCCGGATATGTGGGGGCAGTACCCTGGGTTCCAACGAAGAATCGCCAACATGCCTCTGCTCAACGAGGCCCTCCAGCCCTATGTCAAGAGCAAAGAGGTCTGGATTTGTCCGGCCGATAAGGGCACCCAGGTGCTGGACTTCAACATCGCGATTCCTTTTCGAAGCTCGCCAACCCTCCACAAGGTGGTGGGCAAAGGATCCAGCTATGTCTTTCGGACCGAAATTGCACTCCTCAGCATGAACTCGACTCGGTTCGAGCTCCCGAGCGATGTGAATGTCCTCTTCGACGCGGCTGGACACTGGCACGGAGGTGGGCCATCTCTATCCGACCAGAACGTCCGCGACAACACCTGGCTCGATATTGTTAAGGAATACCGCTATAACGTGCTCTATGGAGATTTTCACGTCAAGAACATTGGCTATTGGCGTCTCCAAGAAGCCTGGGATGTTCCGCTCTACACCGGAGACGACCAAGATAAAGACAACCAAGGCCGATGATCCTGCGGCCCGCGCTTGTTTGGTACCGCCGAGAGCTCCGCAACGGACTTGAGGTCGAGCTCGACGACGAGGGAAGAATTCTGCGCGTCGGGCGACACATGGGGCTGCCCGATCTGTACATGCTTTCTCCTGCATTTGTGAACGTTCATTCTCATCTCGAATATCGAGGGATGATCGATATGGCGAGGTCTTCCAAGTACACCGATTGGATACAAGAACTGATTTGGCGGAAGTCTGGCCAGAATCTGGAAGATGTTCAGCGCGACGCCGATCAGGCCGCGCTCGAAAATCGGGCGACCGGAGCTGCGTGGGTTGGAGAGCATTCGGATAGGCCGGTCAGCGGAAGGGCCTTACAAAAGGCCGGCTTGCTTGGTAGGATTTGGCAAGAAACCATTACGATTTCAAACATATTAGAATCCGGCTTGAAGTTAAACTCGGTAAGGGCTACCGCCCATCAGCAAGGCGCATTACCGAGCCCTCATGCGGTCCATACTGTAGACGCGGACAGCCTTGTCACCTGGGCCGGCAAGCACCTCAGCATCCACGCCGCCGAGTCCCCCGATGAGGCTCAATACTTCTCGGACGGAACCGGACCCATCGGCGAGATGATCCGCCGGTTAGGAGCCCCCGAATGGCCCCGAGGGACGACCCCAGTCCAAAACCTGTACCGTCTAGGATTACTATCCAAGAATAGTCAGATCGTTCACGCATGCGAAGCTACTGTGCCAGATCTGGATCTTTTGGCCAAGTCGGGGGCCAGCGTCGCCCACTGCCCCCGTAGCAATCAAACCCTCCGCTGCCGCCCGGCTGCGATCCGCGAGATGCTCGATCGGGGCGTCCCAGTTGGCCTTGGTCTAGATAGCCCAGCGAGTTCAGGACCTATCGATTTCTTCGCGGAAATGAGGGCTGCAATCGAGGTTTCGAAGGCCAGAGGCGATTACCTCGATGCCGAAACAGTTTGGCACCTCGGGACAACCGGCGGAGCCGCAAGCGTCGGCCTCGAGAATTGGGAAATCGAACCCGGCAACTGGGTGCCGCTCATCGGAATCGAGATCGACCGCGTCTGCGAGCTGGATGAAATCCTGGCCGAGAGCACGCCAGAATCGGTGCAATGGATCCCGCCTTTCGATCGCGACTTGAGGAGCTTTGGACCCGCGTCGGGCAAATTCCCGCAGGCCGAGTGATCAGCTATGGCGACCTCGGTCGCCAACTCCGAGGGCAGCCGAGTGGGCGAATGGTCGGTCGCTGGATGGCCGGGTGCCCCGACGATCTGCCTTGGTGGAGGGTCGTCAACCGTCTCGGGGAGTTACCCGTGGCCAAGCGGGGACCGCATCTTGCCATCGAGCAACGAACCCAGCTCGAAGCCGAAGGTGTCGAGTTCGACTCCGACCGGGTGCGAAGGGAGTTCTTCCTTAGCCTCCTCGATCCCTAGGCCAGTTCTTGAAGCCGCCGGATCGCCTCTCCCGGATCCATCGGTCGCTCGCAGGTGAATCCCGAGCACAGATAGACCTTGACCGTATTCGGCTCGATGGGCATCCCCGCCGTATACGGGGCGACCAGAGCCAGCGCCTCGGCACTCTCCTCGGTCTTGAGGAGGATCACTGCTCGCGGTGCGTAAACCGCCCGAAGACCATGAAGGGTGTCGTGGGCCAGGTGTTCTTCCGGAGCCACGACCACAATCTCCTGACCCGGCCCCACCAACAGATCGAGCGCGAGCATCAGGCTATCCGCTGCCTCGGGGACCCGGGCCAGATCAGCGCCAAAAGTCTCGATGGTCTTCCGGACGTGCTGTTCCAAGTCGGCCCGACCTGTGAGCCGCGCGAGCCGCAAGAGAAAGTTGCAGGCGAGTCCGTTGGGACTCGGGGTCGCACTGTCCACCCAGACCTTGCTCCGACTCAGGAGTTCCGCCTCCGCCGGAGAGCTAAAGAATCCGTTTACCCCGTCGGCAAATTCGCCGATCAGTTGGTCGGCAACGCGCGACGCGATCGCCAGCCACTCGGGTTCGAACGTCGCCTCATAGAGCTCGGTCAGACCCCAACCAAAAGCGGCCAGATCCGCGGCAAGAACGCCACCCGCCGGAACCCCGCCCCGAACTTGGTGGGGCAGAGTAGGCAACTGCGTCCAAAAGAGCGCCGCGCTAGCCGCGCGAGCCGTCCACTCTGGGCTGTCGAGGTGAGCCCCTGCGCGGGCCATTGCTGCGATCATCAAGCCGTTCCATTCCAACAGGCACTTGTCGTCGGTCATCGGCTGAGGGCGAGCGTCCCGGGCCCGCCGGAGTTTGTGCCGAAGGTCCTCCAGCACGGGATCATCGAGCTGAAGGTCGGGGCGAAGGGTCAGAATGTTTAGGCCCCTGATCTCGGGGTGATGCGGGTCGATGAAGTTGCCGCCGGATTGGGTTCCGAACCAGGCCTTCGCCATGTTGAATTCGGACTCGGTCAGAACCGCGCGAAGCTCGTCCTCGTGCCAAACATAGGTCTTCCCTTCCTCACCCTCGGTATCGGCGTCCTGAGCACTCCAAAAAGCTCCCGCCGGGTCGCTCAGGCGTCGATCCACGTAGTCCAGAAGCTCGTCGGTCATGCGGGCAAAAAGGTCGATCTTGCTGCGATCATAGGCTTCGATGCAGGCCAGCGCAAGGAGCGCCTGATCATAAAGCATTTTTTCGAAGTGGGGGACGAGCCAGGCTTCGTCGGTGCTATAGCGGTGCAGGCCGTAATCGAGTTGGTCGTAGATTCCCCCCAGCCGCATCTTTCCGAGAGTGCGCAAGACGGCGTTGGTGGCTTCTTGCTCCTTGCGGCGGTGATCGCTCCGAAGCAGCAGGATCAGACTGTCGGCCATCGGAAACTTGGGCGCGGGCAAGAATCCGCCATGCTCTAGGTCATATCGGTCCAAGGTTCTCTCGGCCGCTTGGTGTAGGGCTTCGAGCGTGACCTCACCCGGATTGGTGGCCGCAAGCCCCTCGGCGAGGACGGAAGCGATCCGCTCGGCGTGGGATCGCACATCGGCCGAGTCGGTTTGCCACTCCTTGGCAAGGCTGAGGAGGATCTGGCGAAACTGCTCCTTTGGCCAGTAGGTTCCGGCATAGAACGGCTCGCGCTCTGGAGTCAAAAAGACGGAATTGGGCCACCCGCCCCGCCCGACCGCGGCCTGGGTGTAGCACATATAGATGTGGTCGATGTCGGGGCGCTCTTCGCGGTCGAGCTTGATGCTGATGAAGTGGGCATTCAGGATCGCGGCGATCTCTTCGTCCTCAAAGCTCTCGTGAGCCATGACGTGGCACCAATGGCAGGTGCTATAGCCGACCGAAAGAAAAATCGGCTTGTTTTCGGCCTGGGCGGCGACGAAGGCTTCGGCGCCCCATGGGTACCAGTTCACGGGGTTCTCGGTGTGCTGCAACAGGTACGGACTCTGACTCTGAGAGAGGCGGTTCATGAGGGTTTGTGGGGGAGTGTACTGCCCACCCATCAATCGCACTATCAGTCGCAGAGACGTCAGGGGTGCGCGCCGACCGGGGCGAGACCCAGGGCGACGCGCTAGCGTCGGGGCCCCTGGGTCGGGATTGGCCTCGGGCCGGGCCCGCGCCTAAAACGGAGCGGCCTTAGCGAGCTCGGCGGCGTCGGAAAGCCACCATAGCGCCACCCAGAATCAGGGCCGTCGCGGGCTCGGGAACGACATTGTAAAGTGGGATGGCGAAGTATCGATCGCCAGGTCCAAAGTCTTCGCTCCAGATAAAGCGGGCGTTCGACGAGATCCCGTTGCCCAGACTGCCCCAGGGCGACGTTCCGTTTGCCCCGAGGTCCTTGATCGTGATGTGCGGCTGGCCGAACCCGGTCTTGTTGAGCGTCATGTCGAAGATATTGCTATCCATCGACTGGGTGCCATTGGCAAACCGAAAGTTGCCGGTGAGCTTGAAGGTCCCGATCAACATTTGGGGGTTGCCAAATACATCGCGACCCCGTATGTGCAGGTAGTTCTTGACGCCCGGCGTCAGATTGACGGTCCCAATCTCGACGCTGTTCCAGCTGTCTTGTCCTTCTAGGAATAAGGTGCCCTGGACGTTGGGGTCCGTTGAGATGTAGGCCTCGTAGTCGTCGTCGACGGTCATCGCGACCGAAAGGGTGCCGGCATAGCTTGCCGTGAGCGCAGTTGCCAGAACGGCAACGTTCAGAAAGAGCTTCATAGATTCCTCTCCAACCGAGCAGGCAAAAAGTTCCGCCCGCAACAATGCAATGGTATCACGGAACCGGGTGCGATCCGAGGTGAAGCCTCCAGTTTCGCGCATTTTTACCGGGACCCCAGCGTTAAGAGCCGTCAAGAGTTCGGCGGGTATCGTAAAGGACGGTAGAAGTATGTCGGACCTCATCCATCTCGGTAGCGTCAATGAACGGCCCAAGGCCCCCCGGCCCGAAGAACTCAACTTGCAGTTCAGCGACGAGGCGATTGCCGAGCTGGATCGGCTCAAGACGCACTATCCGAACCTGAAGGCTTGCATCCTTCCCGGGCTCTGGATCGCGCAGAGGGAATACGGCGGCTATCTGAACGGAGAAGCGATTGCCGAGGTGGCGCACCGTTTGGGTCGTAGCTATGCCGAGGTAGAGGGAGTCGCGACGTTCTATTCGATGTACAACACCGCCCAAGCGGTCGGTAAGCACATGATCGAGGTCTGCACGTGTCTCAGCTGCCACATGTGCGGGGCCTATCGGATCGCGGATTATCTGAAGGAAAAGCTCGGGGTTGGCTTTGGCGAAACCACTGCCGACGGGGTCTTTACTCTGCACGAAGTGGAGTGCCTGAATGCATGCGATCGCGCCCCGCTGCTGCAGATTGGCCCGGACTACCACGGCCCGGTCGATAAGGCCTATGTTGATCGGCTTTTGGACGATCTCCGAGCTCGGTCCCAATCGAGCGTGACGCAGTTGGCGGACGATATCGTGAAGGTTCATCTGCAACCTACGGACCGATACTCGCGCTAGATTTTGTTAAGAGAAGATGTTTAACAGGGCGAAGTGAATAAGCTTCGCTCATGGTTCCATTTGCCGTCTTGGCGACGCTTCTCCGTGAGGGGAGAGCAACCCGAACCGCTTGGCCGGAATGTTCACTGGCAACTACTTCGGCACGGTCCAGATCGATTGGACCCAGTCGAACCCGGTGATTCGCCTGCAGATAAGGGACGAGTTCAACGAAATCGTGGCCCAAAAGCGGCTCCGGCTTGGAGATTTGCGGTCGGTTCCGACTTTCTGAGCGCATGAGTTCCGCCGTTTTGGGGCAGAGTTCAGGGGGCGACCGATAGGTCGTATCCTGAACGAGGGAGTGGCTTTGGGCCAAAACGGCGGCAAAACGGGAATCTGTAGCTGATCTTGCCGGAGGAAATCTAGCGCACTTCGGCGCAAAGCCGGGGTAGTTGGTGAATCA
>DDSL01000067.1 GCA_002343825.1 Chthonomonas sp. UBA2391 | reverse complement strand
TCCTAATAGTATATATTTATATACTATTATTGAGAAGAAGGACTTTGGTCGTCAACCAAGGACCTCGTCAAAAAGCCCATATTCAGTCTACATGATCTTCATGACAGCCTCGTCCCGATATCTTTGCCGGTGGCCCGATGCTGGGGAGGACACCGCAAAACTGCCAGACTTCGCCAAAAAAAGCGCAATTACCACAAAAAGTCGTATGCAAGGACCTTGGACTCACCGGCGAGGTGTGATACCATAAGGTTGTGAATACGTATTCTGGGATCTGCCCACCAGGTCGCTGAGTACGGAGAAGCATCCCCGCTCCAAGGGAGGAGAAGGAACAATGAAGTGCAATTTCAATAAGCTCGCGATTCTGGGCATGGCCGCCATCGTCGGTTCGGCCAATGCTCAAACGATTGACGGTCAATACGACGCCGTCTACGGCACCCCGGTGGCCGTCCAAGACACGCAAACCCAATTTGGCGATAGCAACCTCGGCAATCCCGCCTTTGCTAATGGCAGCGAAATCAACCAACTCTACGTTTACCGAACCTGGGATGCTCTGCACATCTTCATGCCCGGAAACTTCGAGACCAACTTCAACAAGTGCGAGATCTTCCTCGACACGAAGGCTGGCGGAGAAAACAAGCTTGGCCCGGTCCAACCCGAAATCGGCTTTGGCGCTCTGAAGCGCATGGGTGATGATGGATCCGGAAACGGCCTGAAGCACGACGCAGGATTTGAAGCCGACTATTTGGTGATCTTCAACGCTGGTGGCGACAATGGCGCCGGTCTGACCAACGTCTACTGCGACGTCGCTCTGGTTGCCAACAACACCGCCATCATGGGCAAGAACCCCTGGAACCGAGGCGGTGCCTACACCGGATCCACCAATGGTAACGGCTTCGCCGCGGGCGGCCAAGGTAACTTCGGCATCGCTCTCGGATTGGACAACAGCAACGTCGCTGGCGTCGAAGGCGGAGACGCAATTTCTGCCCTTGCCGGTAGCACCAGCCTGACGGGTGCCGAAATCCGCATCCCGCTCGGCCTGATCGACGCGACGAACGGACCGATCAAGCTCATGGCGTTCATCAATGCCGGCGGTCACGACTTCCTCTCGAACCAGGTGATCCCTGGAATCGGTGGTGGCGGCAACCTGGGCGAGCCGCGAAACGTGGACTTCGGCCTGATTGCTGGCGACCAGTTTGTTCAAGTGCCGGGTTCGGATTTTGCCGTCCTGAGCGGAACCGTCAACTTTGCTGACGGAGCCGAAAAGGTGGACGTGATGGGTGCCCAGATCCTGGACCTCAGCGACAACGTGATCGCCGAGACTGCCATCACCCTGGATGCGAACAACAACTTCACGATCAACGTGCCGGCTGCTGGCAATTACAAGATCGCCGTCAAGCCGCCGAAGTATCTGCGCGAAGTTGCCACCAGCAGTGGCGGTTCGATCACTCTGAACCTCCTCGCTGGCGACATCGACAACGATGGCTCGGTCACGATCTTCGACTACATCGAACTCAGCAACGTGTTCGACAAGTCGTTCGATGAGCTGGATCCGGGCGCATGGCGAAATGCCCCCGAAGGAGCAACCATCGCTCCGTACGAAAGCGACCTGGATGGCGACAACGCGATCACCATCTTCGACTACATCATCCTTTCGAACAACTTCGACCTCAGCGACGACTAATCGCTAAGACTCGAACGAAGTCTGTCCTCCTCGTCAGGGCCTCCGGATCACTTTCCGGAGGCCCTCAATGTTTTTGCCGATATACTGCAAGACATGCAATCGTCGATGATGCGCACCCCACTGCATGAGGTCCACCTCGCGTCCGGAGCCAAGCTAGCTCCCTTTGCCGGCTACGAGATGCCGATCCAGTACTCGGGAATCATCGCCGAAAGTGAAGCCGTCCGCAACGGGGTCGGCCTCTTCGACGTAAGCCACATGGCGCGGCTCACGCTCACGGGCCCCGGAGTCTTCGACTATCTGCAGTGGGTCACCAGCAACGACATCGCAAAGCTGGCCGACGGAACGGGACAGTATTCCCTCCTGCCCAACGCCGAGGGTGGCGTCATCGACGACATCATCGTCTATCGCGAATCCCAAGAGAAGTTCCACATGGTGGTCAATGCCAGCAACCACGTGAAGGATCTCGCTTGGCTAAAGCTCAACCTCCGCCCCGGAGTCGAGATTGAGGACGTCACCGAGCAGACTGCCATGATCGCCGTGCAGGGTCCTGGCGCGGTGGAACGGGTTGCCGGACTGGCCGCCAATCCCGATGCCCTCACCAGCGCTCCGGCTTTTGGCACCAGCACCCAGGCAATCGCCGGGATCACTACCTTTGCTGCTCGAAGTGGCTACACCGGGGAAGACGGCTTTGAACTCATCTGCCCGGCCGATCGTGCAATCGACCTTTGGAAGGCCTTGGACGCGACCCCCTGCGGACTCGGCTCAAGGGACGTTTTGCGCGTGGAGGCCGGGCTCCCGCTTTATGGTCACGAGCTTGACGACGAACTCAGCCCTATCGCCGCTGGACTCGGATGGGTGATTGGCAAAGAAAAAGACTTCATCGGTTCCGGGCCGATCCGAGCCGCCCAATCGGAAGGGACTCCGCAAAAGCTGCGCGGGATCAAGCTCACTCAGCGCCGACTGCCGACTCCCGGGATGGCCGTGTTGCACCAGGGGCAACAAGTCGGAGAAGTCACCAGCGGGGTCGTTTCGCCCTTCGTCGGCGTCGGGATCGCCTTTGCCTTTGTCGATAGCTCGCTTCCGCTCGGGGCAGAAGTGGCCCTCGACATGCGCGGGAAGCCCGAATCCGCAACGTTGGTGGACAAACGATTTTTCCGTCGCGCAAAATGACTGGAACAACTTGACGTAGTTACCAATATTAGGAATGTCATCATGACTCAAGCACTTGATCTGCCTCTGTTGGGACTCGAGACGGACTTCCCAGAGACGCTCTTTCTGCTTTTTCATCCGGCTTCTCAGAAGTACGGGTGCTACTGCCACGACGGGGTCCACGGACTCGCGAGCTTCAGTAGCGAGCAGGGCGCCTTTCGATTCGCCGAGCACATTGACCTTAGCGGGATGATGACCCTTGAGGTGAGCTTCGACGAAGCTCGGGACATCGCCAAAGCCCGGCCCATGCCCATTATCAGCCTGATGCTGTTGGACGACATCGACGACCCCAAGATCCACTACGTCCGCTAACCCGCGCGATTCCATGCCAAACTTCGGCATGGAATCCAGTGCCGGACTGTCGCGCCGAGCCTTCCTCACATCCTCTGCCCTTGCGGGCTTGGCCTGCTTTGCCCCTGGCCTCACTTCGGCCCAGGAGACGACCGCCCCAAACGTCGCTCTGGATGACGTTCGAGCTGCCCTGCGACTTGCCGGGATTTCGTTCACCGAAGACGAACTGCGCGAAACCCTCGACGAGATCCGGAGCTCGGCCGAAGCCTACGCCGAGATCCGCACCTTCCCGATCCAGTACAAAACCGAACCCCTCACCCGGTTCGTCCCGCACGGCACAATCGCTGACAAGAGCCCTCGAGTTCGGGCTGTCCCGAGTCCGGTCCGCTTGCCCGACCTAGCCAAACTCAGCGAGGAAGACATTGCCTTTCTCACCATCAGCGAGCTCCACGGGCTACTAAAGGCCAGAAAAATCACTTCCACCGAGCTAACCCGTCTCTCCTTGAGTCGACTGCGGCGGTATGACCAAAAGCTCCTTTGCGTCGCTCACTTCTGCTCCGATACGGCACTCAAGGAGGCCGCCCAAGCGGACGCGGAGATTCGAGCCGGCAAGATGCGCGGCCCGCTCCATGGCATTCCCTACGGACTGAAGGACCTCTTCGCAACGAAGGATCATCCTACGGGCTGGGGAGCCGAGCCCTACCGAGGCCAGATGCTCGGCGAAGATGCCACCGTGGTTCAGCTCTTGCGATCTGCCGGGGCCGTACTCGTCGCCAAACTCACTCTCGGGGCCCTCGCGATGGGCGACCGCTGGTACGGAGGAATGACACGAAACCCCTGGAACACGACCCAAGGGTCCTCGGGTAGTAGTGCCGGATCGGCCTCAGCGGTGGCCGCTGGACTGGTTTCCTTTGCCATCGGCTCCGAGACTCTCGGTTCCATCTGCTCGCCATCTCTGCAATGCCGCGTCACCGGCCTCCGTCCCACCTACGGTCGCATCTCCCGATATGGCGCTATGGCTCTGAGCTACACCATGGATAAGGTCGGCCCAGTTGCCCGGACGGTCGAAGATTGCGCGCTTGTTTTCGCCGCGATCTGTGGTGCCGATCCCCGGGACCCGAGCGCGGTGTCTCATTCCTTCTCTTGGCCTCCTCGTGTTGATCCCAAAAAGCTGAGGATCGGAGTCGTTCTTCCGGAGAAGAAGACCTTTGAGGACTATCCCATCTTTAAGCAGTTGGTGGATCGTGGCTATCAATTCCGAATCGCAAAGATCACTCCCGCGCCAGAAGCCCTTGGACTGATCCTTTCAGCCGAATGTGCCAGCGCCTTTGATGCCTTTACTCGTGGTGAAGAGATTCGAGAGCTAAAGAACTCCTACTGGCCACAATACTTCAGAAGTGCAAGGGTGATCCCTGCCGTTGAATACCTCCAAGCCCAACGTTTGAGAACTCTCGTTGCCGAACAACTTGCCGAAGAAATGCAAGAATACGATCTCCTCATGACGCCGGGAATTGGACTCCAAACGATCCTCCTGACCAACGTGACGGGGCACCCCCAGTGCATCATTCCAGATGGAGTCGAGGCAAATGGAATCCCAAGATCGTGGTCGATCATCGCTGGGCTTTATCAGGAATCTCTTGCTATGGCGTTTGCTCAACAACTCCAGGGCCTTTCGGACTACCACCAAAAGCGGCCGATGATCCCCCTATGAATCAAGGACCACGACAATACGCTGAACTTCATCTCCACTTAGGGGGCGCAGTTTTGCCCCGAATCCTCTACAGCTATCTGCACAAGATCAAGCATGACAATCTGCACCCCGATAAACTAGAGCTCGCTAACCAATACCTTAGACGCTATCGAACCTACGAACAATGGGAGCGAAGGCTCACGAAGCCTAGCAAGAGTCTGAGTGAATATCTGGAAGCTCACAAGATTATCGAGCCGCTGCAGACCGTGAACAGCGTAGCCTACATGGTCAACCGCCTTTTGCGAGGATGCTATATCTTCGAGAACCTGGCCTACTTGGAATTGCGCTACTGCCCCTATCACCGCATTCCAAAGGATGGCACCCTGTCGCAGCAAGTGAGCCGGATGGCCGATATCGTGATGGCCATCCACGCAACTGCAGCGGCAAACTTTCGCGAGTTTCCCATTGTTTTAGCCCAGGTTCTCTGCATGGATAGCCGACTTCCAAAGGAAGTCAACCAAGCAATCGTCGATCTCGCCGCATCCCTTCCAGAAGAAGTTGCCGCGGTCGACCTTGCGGGGCCTGATACGTTCTATGCTGAGCAGGAGGACGACCTGCTTCTATGCCTTAAACACGCAAAGGAGAAAAGAGGGCTCAAGGTCACTTGCCATCTTTACGAAACTCCGAACGGTTGTATCGAGTCCTTTCTTCCCTATTTGGACCGAATCGGCCATGGCATTCAGATTCCACTCCAATACCCGAAACTCTTGCCTCAACTTGCCCGGAACAAGGTGTGCTTAGAAGTTTGTCCTACCACATACTTCCGCACGGGGACCTTGCAAACCTACGGGCAACTCAAACCCATCTTTCAAAGCTGCTTTGATCTCGGGGTCGATATCGCCGTTTGTACCGATAACTCAGGTTTGCATGGGATTCGATTGCCGCTCGAATTTGAGCGATTGCTGACGCATAAAGTAATCAACTTTCACGAGATGGAGCTGATCCGCGCCAATGCCTTCCGCCACGCCTTCCGGTGGCCAGGAATCATCAATCGACGCGAAGAACACTAACTCTGCTGAGCTGATTCGAGCACCAACTCCAGGTCCCCGATGCGAACCGTGTCTCCCGGATAGACAGTAACTCTTTGATGAGGCTCCAGCTTAACCCCGTTCACGGAAGTCCCATTGCTACTACCAAGATCCTCGATCTCCACTGACTGCTCTGAGACGTAGATCATTGCATGCTTCCCTGAGACATAAGGATCAGGTATGACCACACTGTTTTCCGCTTTTCTTCCCAGGGGATTGTCGCCGAATACAAGAGAATACTTTTTCTCTGGACCTACCAAGAAAGCAACCGCGTTGGTGACCGTTGGGGTAGCGGCCAAAGCTTGAGTTTTCGTCGACGGAATCGTGGCTGTTTTGTTGAGGACGCCAGGGATCTGAAGCGTCAGTTCGAAACCACCCAAGGAAATCACGGCTCCATGCTCGATCTCACTTACGACTTGCGGCGATAGCTTCACGCCGTTTAACTTGGTGCCATTGGTGCTTCCCAGATCTTCGATCGAAGCATGATCGCCATCCAGCATGAACTTTGCATGTCGGCGACTGATCCGCCCATCCTCAATGCTAATCATTCCGGCCCGTCCCACGATGTTTTCTCCAGGGCCAAGTGGATACTCGCGACCGTCTCTATCGACCAGCACCGGGAGCTGGACCGCGGGTGCCCCGAACGCATCACCCTCGAGTGCAGTATCGAAGATGAGGCCACACTCGACACAAAACATCATGCCCACGGGGTTGAACGTTTTGCAAACCGGACACTGCAGCGGCTTGATCGTCACCGTTCTTTCGATGCTCGGAGCAACTCCCATCATCGTCCGGTTTGGATCAAGGCTTAGCAACTGTGTTCGGTTTACATCGTTCGACATGATTCTTCTCTCTCGGACGATTCCCGAGGGTTCAGTGGTTCGGATACTCCGACAATCTCTTCCATATATCCTCGGTGGAAACGCCGTAGATGCTCACCAACTTGGTTCGCGATGTGGCACCCCGCACGATCGACACGTCGCGAGTGGGAAGCTTCACCGCTTCCGCGATCAAAGCCTCCACCGCCCGATTGGCCTGACCATCTTCGGGGGGAGCCGTGACGTAGATCTTGGCCACATCTCCTTCCATCCGAATGCGTTGTTGCTTTGCTTTTGGGGTCACCTTAACGGTGATTTCACCCATTATTCTAGCCTTCCAGCTTGCGCAAGGCCATTTCCAAGTTTCGTTTGGCCGTTAGGTCTTCAGGGAATCGCTGCACCAAGATTCGATAGATCCTTACCGCATTCTTGAAGTCTTCAATTCGTTCGTAACTCTTGGCCAGCAGGCGAAGGTTGTTGGGATGAACCTTCTCCTCGATAAGCGGTTCAAGAAGTGCGATGACCTTTCGTGGTTCGCGGGCGACTAGGGCGTAGTACTGCGCGAGCGGAAGGGCACGATCAGGATTCCCGACTGCATCAATCGCGAACTTTTTATAGAGAGCCTCGGCTTCCTCCATCCGTCCCACGTTCTGCAACATCCAGCCGAGATCAGTGACTGCTTCTTCGCTTGTGGGGACTAAAGAGTACTGATACCGCAAGACCGAGATAGCCGCGGGAAAATCACCTGCTTCAAACCAACTATCGGCTTGCCTCGTAAGGAATTGCGAGGTAGCCACCACGATTCGGTTCGGAGGAACGCTCGTTCCTTGAACCAAGGATCCCGCGAGCAAGAAGGAGAAGATCATCCCTCCAGTTCCTTCTTCATGATCTCCTGTACGAGTTGAGGATTCGCCCGGCCTTGACTTGATTTCATGACTTGGCCAACCAAAAAGCCGATGACGTTTTGTTGGCCACCGCGGTACTTCGCAACGGCATCTCCGTTAGCGTCCATCACTTGCCGAACCCATCCCACAATCTGATCGCCGTCACTAATCTGTTGAGAATTCTCCGCCAAGCGGCTGGGCATCGCCCCACTCTGGAAGACCTCGGCAAAGATGTCCTTGGCTGTTCGGCTTGAGATCTTTCCTGAAGTCACGAGCTGGGTTAGTTCAACAAGATGAACGGGACTAACCTTGGTCACATCTCGCTCTGGGTCATCGTCCTTTGCGTGATCGCTGATCACTTGCCCCGTCTCGTTCAGCGACTTTGCAAACTCCGAAATCATCCAGTTGCAGACCTGTTTAGGGTCGCCTCCGTGTTGGATACACTCCTCAAAATATGCGGCCCAGTGACGATCTTCGACCAAACGCCTCGCATCTTTGTCATTCAGCTGCAACTCCGACTGATACCGATGCAGTTTGGCCATCGGAAGCTCGGGCAACTCGGACCTCATTCGCTCAATCTCTTCTTCGCTAAAGGCCATCGGAGCCAAGTCTGGACATGGGAAGTATCGATAATCCTGTTCCGATTCCTTGGTCCGCATCAGATAGCTTGTTTCGTTGCCATCGTTCCAGCCACGAGTTTCTTGAGCAACCGTCCCGCCGCCTTCGTAAACCGCAATCTGCCTCCGTACTTCGAACTGAACCCCCAGCTGCACTGACCTAAAGCTATTGAGGTTCTTGAGTTCGGTCTTCGTGCCCAGCTTTTCCGAGCCCTCGGGCGCGACGCTAATGTTCGGCTCGCAGCGCATACTGCCTTGCTCGAGCTTGCCATCACAAACTCCGAGGTAGAGCAGCAATAACCTCAATTGCACAAGGTACTCCTTAGCTTCGTCCGAATGATGGATGTCGGGCGGAAATCCACTCACAACTTCCATCAAGGGCACGCCGGCTCGGTTATAGTCGATACCGCTTCCGCCGCTAGGAAGGTGCATGAGTTTCCCAGTGTCTTCCTCAAGATGAACCCGTCGAATCGAGATCTGCTTCAGGCCACCCTTTCCATCCGGGATTTCGATAAAGCCGTGATATCCAATGGGATTCGTCTCGCCATACTGGCTGACCTGAAACCCCTTAGGAAGATCCGGATAGAAGTAGTTCTTTCGGTGGAAGACGCTGTTATAGGCGATCTTACAGTTGAGCGCCAGCGCAGTGCGAATAACCATCTCGATCGCCCGTCGATTGGGGACAGGAAGTGCGCCTGGTAACCCCATGCAAACTGGACAAATGCGCGTGTTGGGCTCCCCACCGAAGGCCACCGCACATCGGCAAAACATCTTGGAGCGAGTGAGTAGTTCAGCATGGACTTCCATGCCGACGCTCGGGAGATAGTTGGTCATCGCTCGCACCATTCTACATGATGCGAGCGAACCCGAACCTAGTCCTTGGCAAGAATGACGACCGAATAGGGTGCCACGTTGATCGTTCCGCTAAAGCCCATGCCGTCTTGCGCCGGGGCCCCCGCATTAACCGCAGGAGTTGCGAGGTTGCCAAAGAGCGGCGAGTAACCGTTCCAATCCGAGTTGAATACCACAGACCAGTTCCCCGATCGAGGGAACCCGATTCGATAGTTGTTCCATGTCTGGTTTCGGAAGTTGGCAATGACGATCACGTCATCATTCGCTCCACCATTAGCCCATCGATGGTATGCCAAGACTTTAGCGCCATCGTTCACATGGTGGACGTTGAGATTCTGCCCCGTAAGGCCTGCCGTTCGTCCACCAAGATTCCGACGAAGCGCGATAAGATCACGATACAGCAACCGAATACCGGAGTAGGTGGTGAGCTTGGTCCAGTCAATGGGATCCGTGTCGGCAAACCATCCATCTTCAAGGATTTCCTGTCCCTGGAAGATCATCGGGATGCCTGGAGATGTCATCACGAGGGCCGCGCCGAGTGTAGACCGCTTTTGTGACCAATAGCTACCTGGAGCTGCATCGTCAATTGTGCTGGTGACGCGCTTCTTCCCATTCGCATTCTCGTCATGTGATTCGGTGTAGATCACTCTTTCGAACGCATCATTGTTGAAGCGCTCAGAGATCGCATCACGAACGCTCCACATATTGCGACTATTGTCGTCGCCGGGAGTGATGTTTGCACGAATCGTGTGCACGAAGTTCGACCACTGACTATCGAAGCCAGCTCCACCGGTTTGGGTATCCCGCGTAATCCAGGAGTTATTCTGCAAGTCTTCGGCGATCATGATCTTCCATGGCTGGTTGAAATCGAGATCGTTATTCATCCATTGCAAAAGACTCCAGCCATCTGGGTTGTCGCCCAAATCTGTCGTCCGCATGGTGAGGGTGGAGTCCACTCGAAAACCGCTAAAACGAAACTCCTCAGCCCATTGTCGCTGATTGTCGATAATGAATTGTCGGACCTCACTTCGGCCGAAATCGGGGCGCGTATTGCCCCAGGGCGTTACCGCTCGCGCATCGTTATAGAAGAAGATTCCGCCATAAGTGCCCTGCGACCATCCATCAAAGCGCCAGAGATCGAGGTCACTAGGTCCATAGTGGTTATGCACCACGTCTAGCAAGACCGCGATACCGCGCTTGTTGGCTTCATCAATGAACCTTTTGAGATTATCGGGTCCACCGTAGGCGGCTTCTACCGAGAAGATATGCGACGGGTTATAACCCCAGCTGAAGTCACCCGCAAACTCTTGTACGGGCAGAAGCTTAATCACGTTCACACCAAGATCTCGGACATGATCAAGTCGATTGACGGCAGAGGAAAACGTCCCAGGACTTCCGCCGGGACTGTCGTTAAAGGTCCCAATGTGCATCTGGTAGATGACCGCGTTATTCCATTGGGGAGTGACAAAGTTCGACGTTTGCCACGCGTAGCTGTTGGGGTTATAGATGATCGAGTTTCCGACCGAGTTCGTTAAGCGTCGGGCATAAGGATCGTTCTTCCAAATTGTGGAAGAGCCGTTCCGAATGACAAACTTATACTGCTGACCGACGTTGGCATTTCGGATGTCGAGACTCCACCATCCTCCACCTTCGTTCACCATCGGGGCTGCGGTCGTGCTCCAATTATTGAACTGCCCCGCGACGTGGACCGACGAAGCGTTAGGAGCCCAAGTCCTAAAGGTCGTTCCTCGTGCAAAAGGCACCGCTCCTTTTCCGCTATAGTCCGATCGAACAGTGCGCAAGGTCGGCGTAATGGTCACTGTAGAAGGCGACTTGGAATAAGCGCCGATAAACCAATTCTCAGAGGTCAAGGCTGGACTGCCGATATTCCGCAGAATCGCGGTTTTCACAGCCTGTGGACCAGTGACCTTCAGGTCATACTGCGTCAGCGTAGGAGCAGATCCGCGGCGGATATAGAGGTCTGCTTGTCCCCTCGCGACCGAGAGCTGAACACTCAATTCGCCCTGGATGTCGGTGGGGCGGACGCTCTGAACCCGCCACCCGCCGATTGGGCTGACTTCTGGGGCCAGGGACTTCGTTCTCTGGCCATAGGCGGACACCGAAGCCAGACCGACGGCCAGCGCAACGCTGCGCTTCACTACTTTGTGCATCGTGCCTTAAGTATAGGCCAAGAATACGTATTCCGAGTTCCAAAAATGGCGATAATCACCGCAAACCTAGTATCGACCTAATCGAGAATCAGATCGCGCAAGGCAGGCATCCCGTTGGCCAGGGCATCGGGGCCCGCCAGGCGCAGTTGTTCCTCGGTATGGGTGCCGTGAAGCACACCGATCACCATGCCACAAGATGCCGCCCTTCCTTGGGCAATGTCGTTGGGGGTGTCCCCAACCTTGACCACCCGAGAAGAATCTTCGACCCCGACTCGCTGCATCAGCAAATCAATGAGATCGGGGTGCGGGCGCCCTTTGGCCTCGTCGCTGGTTGCGGTCGCGTCCACCTTGTCGTGCCACTCCAACCGGTCGAGGATCGTGTCCATGATCGTGCGGTCAAATCCCGTGTCCAGGGCGATCTTGACCCCGGCGGAGCGGCACTCGGCAAAGAACTCTTCCGCTCCAGGAATCGGACCAAATTCTTCGGAATCCCGATAAAACTCGATCATCTTTTGACGAAAGTTCTCATGGCACGCCTCAATTTGCTCCGCTGAAAGTTCGGGCGCAAGCTGCGAGATGGCAAAGGGCTTTGTGATCCCCATCCACGGATTGATCTCGTCGATGGTTTTCTGGTGGCCAAAATCGGCCAGCGCGGCCCTCAAACACTTCGCGACGATATCGTTATCCAAAACCGTGGTCCCCGCGACATCCAGCACGACCAGATCGAACTTCCGTTCCATGAGTACAGACCATACCGAGAGGATGTTAAAGCCGCCTTAACATTTCTCGGACCATGATTCTTTCCGATGAAGGTTGTCGTGGTCGGGGGCGGAATCATCGGTCTGGCGCACGCTTATCAAGCGGCAAAGGCGGGTCATGAGGTCACGCTTTTGGAGCGCGATTCCAAGGCCGAGGGCGCCAGCGTCCGCAACTTCGGCATGGTCTGGCCGATCGGGCAGCCCCTCGGCGAGCGGCGAGCTCTCGCCCTGCGTAGCCGAGATCTATGGATTCAGATCGCCCAAGAGCTTGAGATCCCGTTCCGGCAGTGCGGAAGCTATCACCTGGCCCACCACCCGAGCGAACTCCAGGCCCTTGAACAGTTTTGTGCATTGGCCGGGCCCGAGGTCGCAGAGATCCATGGTCCCGAAGAAGTCTTTCGCCAGTCCCCCGATCTTCGGCCCGAAGGCCTTCTTGGCGCCATGTGGAGCCCTCACGAGCTGAGCGTCGACCCACGGATCACCTGTGCGATGTATGCAAAGGGCCTCCAAGCCAAATTGGGGGTGCAGATTCGGTTCAACACGACCGCGCACGAGATCACCGAAAACCGAGTGGTCCATCGTCACGGGGTCGAAGAAGCCGACCACGTCTTTGTCTGTAGCGGCCATGTCCTCCACCATCTGTTTTCCGATCTCCTGACCGAAAAAGGCATTCGGCTCTGCAAGCTTGAGATGCTCCGAGCTCGGTGGAACGCCCCTGTGCCACAACCCGGACCCCACCTATGCGCGGGACTCACCCTGCTCCACTACGAGAGCTTTGCTCCATTGCCGGCCCTTCCCGCCGTCCGTGATCGTTGGCAAGAGACCGCGCCCGATGCCTTGGAAGCTGGAGTCCACATCCTGGTCGCTCAACATCCGGATGGCACCCTCACTATCGGCGATTCGCATGAATATGGGACCAGCTTTGACATCACTTCCAATCAGCGGGTCCAAGCCGTGATCGAGCGTGAACTCGACCGATTCTTGCCGGCAGACCGTTGGAGCGTCTTCGAGAGGTGGACCGGCCAGTACGCAAAGTGCGCGAGCGAGCCCTATGTCGTCATTCCGTTGACTCCATCGACGACCTTAGTCAACGGGGTCGGGGGACACGGAATGACGATAAGCCAAGCCCTTGCCGAGCAAGTCGTCAAACAAAGACTCCCGCAGTCCACGGCGGTCTAGATCGCTCGCCGCCCCGGGCCGAGGCGCTAAGTCAGCCAAGAGCTCGCGAAACAAACCACCCGATCACTCCTTGGCCGCCTTCTCCGCCACCACCAGCGAGTCCGCCTCGACGACCCCCGAAGTCCAACCCTTCCCGGCGCTCAACCGACGGAGACCCTTCACCGAGCGTCCTTCCAGTGGTAGCCAGACCGTCTTCCCAATCCACTTTTTGCTCGCAATCGTGAAGCCCGGCCCCTCCTTTAGGGTCTCCCGAAGCGCCTTCTCAAATCCGGTGGCGGTCTCATCGGCATTGGCAAAGAGGGTCGTCCCCAAAATCTCGTCGGGAAGGATCTCATCGGCAAAGAGAACCAAGCCCAAAAACGCATCGAGGGCGACCAGATCCTTGCCCTTCAGGATCGGAAGTCGGGGCCCCTGGTTCCAAACCGCATCGCTCAGCGGGGTCACCTTCTTGCCGACCCAATCCTTGAGAGTCGCCAGCGGGACGTTCATGACGTCTCGCTCAGTGATCTCGCCCTTTTCGAGCGCCTCCAGTTTCCACTTGAGAAAGAGACGTTCTCCCAGATCACCGTTGACCCAAAACTCGGGTTGGGTAAAGCCGCCGATCGGGGGCAACGTGNNGGCGTGTCCGTACTCGTGGGCGATCTCTCGGGCCATCTCCATCGGGTCGGTAAAGCTGGTGATCTCATACAGATAGATCGTGTTGACCGGGACCATCTGGCCGTTGCGCTCTTCTTGATCAAAAAGTTGCTCGCCGCCCGCCTTTCCGCCAAAGCAAAGATAGACATCCACTAGGCGGGCAAACCGAGCCCCGTGGTCCAGTTGCAAACGCCGATAGTTCTGGTCCCAAAGGCGGATCAGCATCCGAGTGATCGGGTCGGCGATGTCTCCCTGAGTCCGCCGAAACTGAGAGAAGACTCGGAACCGGAGGTTGAGGGGCCCCTCGTTCCCTGCCGGACGACCGAATCCACTGGCGACGTGGGGGAAGTCCCAGCCATGCTTCGGAGACTTCTGGGGCTTGGCGAGCGGCTGCAGGTCCACCCGGATCATCAGGTCCACCGCCTTCTCTTGGCCCCGACGCAGTTCCCGCATGTACGCCTGATCTTCCGGCGCGGCCACCTGGCCCAGCATCAACATCGTCCAAAGCAACATCGCTAAAGATTCTAGACGACCAAGAGTCCAAGTAAAATCGTCCACGTGAGAATGGCCAGCCTGCCGACCGAAACGTGGCATGAGTGGGTAACCCGCTCAGCACCACCAGCGGCGTGGTTGGCGGACGATGGTCCCCACCGAGAGATCGTCCTCAGCACCCGGCTCCGCGTGGCGCGGAACTTGCCGCCCTATCCTTTTCCTTGCGCGGCCGCTCCCACCGATTTGGAGGAAGTCACTCGCCGGCTCCTCAATGCTCAGCCGCTCTCAGGTTGGCAACACCTCAGTCGGCTCAGCGAGGTCGAGCGGGATCTCTATTTGAGCTCCCGGCTGCTATCTCCCGATCTCGATACGTTTCTTCCCCATCGCTGGCTCCTGGTGGATCCCACCCGTTCTCAGTCCGCGATGATCCACGAAGAAGACCACCTTCGGCTTCAGGTCCTGAGCCCCGGCTGGAATCCCACCGGAGCCCTCGACCAGCTGCAAGGAACCCACAGCCAACTCGAAAATCAGCTCCAATTTGCCCACACCCCCCGGCTCGGATTCCTGACCAGCTCTCCCAGCAACCTCGGCTCGGGCCAACGCGCCTCGGCTCTCGTGCACCTTGTCGCCCTGGCCCACGGCAAGCAACTCAAGTCCGTCTTCGAGGCGCTCATCGATCGCGGGGTCGTGGTCCGGGGGCTCTTCGGCGAGTCGAGCAGGGGTGTAGGGGCATTCTTTCAGATCAGCCAAACCCAATCATTCAACTCCAGCTTTTGCGGGGCCATCGAGTTCTTGCTCCAGCGCGAATCCGAGTCCCGCGCGGCCATCGATACCACCGAGCGGAATCGGCTGGTCGAAGAGGCGGTGGTTTTCGCCGTAAGGCAACGCGAGATCAAGTTCAGCGACGCCCTCCGAGTTCTGGCCTGGGTTCGGTTGGCGGCGGCGATGGGTGATTTCGGGCCCGCCGTCAGCGCCCGACGGATCGATGAATGGATCGGAGCCCTCGACGTCCGAAGCGGTGAATCGGCGCCCCACCTAGACCGACGCCGGGCCGAACGCCTTCGCCCTCTGCTCGAAAAGCTCTAAAGTCCCAACCCCGCGCGCTGGGCGGCGTATTCTATAGGAGAACCTATGGACTCCATCGTCCGCTACCGACCCGATCCTGCCATTCGATGGCTCCAACAAGGTGCCAGTGGCATGCGTGAAAAGGCTGCCCGCAAGGGGGAAAGTGTCCTCAAGCGAGCCGGAGAACGAACCCTCGGCAAGGATCTCAAGCAAACAGCAAGCGCGATCTTGGATGTTGGGCGAAGCGCCGCCGCCGACATTGCTCATCTCGCCGCCGCCGCCACAAGCTACCTCCTGCACGATTCGGACCTCGAGATCCAGCGACCCGGGACCTCGCGGCGAATTCCTTACCGAGATATTCGCGCAATACGACATTCCGGTGATGATTTTGTGCTGATCTTGGCTCAAGGTTCGGTCAAAATCAGCCCTCCGGGCTACGTTGTCAGCGGCCCTACAAAAGCCCCAATCGGCTGGGAACGCAACGGAATGGAGGCAAACTACGAAATTCTGGCCGAAGAAATCGCCGCACGCGCGGAGCTTCAAATCGACCAAGATTAAGGAGAGATGAAGTCTCCGCTCCAATCCGGCGCTATCCAAGAGCACGTCGAACTCGCCAGCACCCAAACCCACGCGAATGACCTCGTGGCATTGGGCCAATCGGCGGGCATCGGTGCCGTTCTTGCCCACCAACAGACACAGGGCTTTGGGCGGTTCAACCGTGACTGGCACAGCCGCCAGGGAGAATCTCTCACCCTCTCGTTGATCTTCCACGACTACGCCGACCATCCCAAACCCTGGCTCATCGGGATGGCCGTCGGACTGGCCGCCGCTGGAGCATCTCATGCCCGCATCAGCTGGCCCAATGATCTTGTCCTAAGCGGCAAGAAGGTGGGCGGGCTCATCACCCATGTGATCAAAAATCCCGATGGAGTCTTGATCCCCGTGGTTGGGCTCGGACTCAATCTCGCGGTCCAGGAGTTTCCCGAGGCGCTGCAGCACCGAGCCGCCAACATTCCCGGCCACAAACAGCCCCAAGAGATCCTCGCCGCGCTGGGCCAACAGCTCCAGTTATTGCCCGAACCGAATAACTGGTCCGATCTCAAGACCATCTGGTCGATGTTTGATGACACTCCGGGCAAGAAGTACCAGCTCCCCAATGGAGACCTCGCCGACGCAATCGGCATCGGACCCGATGGAGAGCTCCTTTGCGCGGTCGACGGCGAGACCATGAGCGTCCTCGCCGCCGACGCTTGGTTTGGTCAGTCGTCGTCTTCCTGAACGCCACTCGGGTCGAGCTTTAGCCCCTTGGCCGCGAGCCCTCGTCCGTGGGGTCCAGCCCACTCCGCCGGATACGGCTCTCCCGGTCGCACCGCAGCCCAGATCTGACGATTGAAGAAATCTTCATCCAGCAGGTCCGGCTTGGAGAGGTTTACGCTCGGGACCGTCCCCCCATTGATCTCATCCAGCGGAACGCGATTGGGCAACGCCGTGTAGGTCGCCAGGTTCGGAGACTCGTGGAAGAGGTCAAACATGGGTGCCGTCACCGAGTCAAAAGCATTCACTGGCTTTGCGCCGAAGATCTGGGCGATCGTCCGCAGGACACTGACTTGGTTGTAGAACGTGCTGACCGTTCGCTTTCCGTAGGTGTAGGGCGAGATCACCAAGCAGAGCGAGCGGTGTCCGTCCACGTGGTCGAATCCGGCCTGGGGATCATCTTCATTCACGAAGATCGCGGTCTTGCTCCAGATCGAACTCTTGCTGATCGCCTCCACCACTCGGCCCAGCGCGAGGTCGTTATCCGCCATGTGAGCCCGAGGAGTCGGCATTCCGGTCGCGCCTCCGCTGGTGTGGTCTTGGGGCAGATAGAGGATCATGAAGTTCGGCACAGCATTCCGGGCCTCAAGCTGCTTGAAGTCCTTGATGAACCGGTCTGCCCGCAGGACATCGGGAATGCCCATGTTCCAACCTGGCACTCCCGGCGCGGCATACCGCCGCATCATCTCGACGCCGATGTTCTGCGTGAAGGTGTACTTCCCGCCGTTGCTGATGAAGTCGCGATAGACATCCAAAAAGCTCCCGCTCGGCTGGATCCCGGCATAGTCGAATTCGCCGTAGTTCCGGAAAGTCTTCCCCACCGCCAGAACCTGGTTCCAGATGTAGCCCGGCTTACTGACGGCCAAGGGGTCATCGCCAAAGGGATAGCTTCGAGTCCACCCGCCGAAGGATCGCTCCAGCTGGGTCGTCGTGTTTCCTTCGGTTGCCCAGGTGTGCCCGTCCGCGCTGAGGACCCCATTGCAATAGTAGTTGTCCAGTAGCGGATATCGGCGCGCAAGGGCGTGGTGGTTGGGAGTGATTTCTTCCCCAAAAATGCAGAGCTTCGGCTCGCCGTCGCCCTCCGGCATGTCGCCAAACACCTGGTCGTAGGTCCGGTTTTCCTTGATGATGTAGAGCACGTGCTCAATCTGGCTAGGCTCACCCGGTCGCTCCGGGATTGCGCGGGGGGCAATCTTTTCCCGAGCTTGCAGCTGAACAATCCCTTCGGCGGGCTTCGCAAGGCGAATGGACCGGGGGACCTTTAGTACCGATCCGGTGAACTGATAGACTCCGTAACCTTGGGCGCCGGCCGGCTTATTCCGCGACCCCTCACCCTTGGCGCAGGTCACCAGGAGATGTTCCCCCGCAATCCGGACCGCACTCGGATACCAATCGGTCGGAAATTCGCCCTCAATCTTGCCCGAAGAGAGCTGGATCGCGATCACCTTGTTCTGCGCGCCGAGGGCCACCCACATCCGGTTCTTGGCCGCGTCAATGGCCACCGACTGTGGGGCCGACCCATAGATGTTGCCAAGCCGAGCGGGAATATCCTGGCGGGTCAGCGTCTCCGGATTCAGGCTACTGACGACGTCGGCGTTCGCCGCAGGAACGTACAGTTTTCCGCCGTGCGACACGATCTCACAAGGTTGGAGCGGCAACTTCGCCGAACGAGCGACGGTTTTGGTATTGAGGTCGACTTTAGAAAGGAACCCGTTTGTGCCGACCCCCTTGGCATCGACTGGCACTTGGGTTCCAGAACTCTGAGCCGTCTTGGCCGATGTCCATGGCTTCTCGCTCCACGCCGTGACATAAGCAAAGTTACCGTCTACCCGAACCGCGTAGGGAGCAATTCCTACGTCGACTTTTTGGATCGCAGCCCCGTTAAAGGGGACGATCGCGACTGAGTTGTCGCGGTTCAAGCAGACCAGCGCCGACTGCTGATCCGGACTGAAAGCAACTCCGGTCGGAAAAGGATTGCCCCCAACCCGGGCGTTCGGTAGGGTGATGTTCTGGCTAACCGTCATCCGGCCTGATGCGAGGGTCAATACCGTCAACCGGTTCGCGGAGTTGGTATGCAGGAGCTTGGTCCCGGTAGGGTTGATCGCCAGACCGTACCAAGAAGACCCCCCGCTGATGTCCAGCGACTGGATCACTTTCCAGGTCCTCACGTCGATGCTGACGAGGCCGGAATTATGTTTGGCGTAAGCATAGCGTCCGTCTGGGCTGACCACCAGATCGACCGGGCGACCGGTAAGGGCTAGCCGCTCCCCAACGGGCTTCACATACTGTCCCGTCGGAACAAGAGTCCCCTTCGAGGTTTTGTCCCCCACCTTATCAGTGATGGGAGGCTGGGTAACGAGAAGCGCACAAGACAAGATCCCAAGCAACATGCCTTCAGTTTGCCTGGGATCGTTGTTAGGATTGTGTTAAGGCTTTCAGAAAGCTTCGATCAGTACCGCCGTCGCTTCTCCGCCCCCGATGCACGGGCTGCAGATTGCCCGCTTGAGCCCCCGTCGACGGAGTTCGTGCAGCGCCGTCAGCACCAGCCGCGCTCCCGTCGCTCCGATCGGGTGCCCGATCGCGACCGCTCCGCCGTTCACGTTCAGCTTTTCTCGGGGGATCCCCACCTTATCGGCGACCGCCATCGCCACCACGGCAAAGGCCTCGTTGATCTCAAACAAGTCGATATCCGCGACACTCAGGCCACTCTGCGCAAGGAGCTTTTGTACCGCCGCCGCCGGAGCAGTCGTAAACCACTGGGGCTCTTGAGCGTGGGTGGCGTATCCGACGACTCGGCCAATGGGAGCCCAGCCATTCGCCGCGGCCGCCTCCGAACTCGCGAGCACCATCGCGGCTGCCCCGTCGTTGATGCTGCTGGCGTTGCCGGCCGTGGTGACTCCATTCTTGTCGAAGGCGGGCCGGAGTTCGGGCAATTTCTCGGGCTTTCCTCGTCCTGGCTCTTCGTCATGCTCGATCACGACCGGATCACCTTTTCGCTGAGGAATCGCGATTGGGACGATCTCTTCGGCCAGGCGACCCTCCTTTTGGGCGGTTTGGGCCCGGCGGTAACTCTCGGCCGAGAATTCGTCCAATTGCTCGCGACTGTATTTCAGTTCGTTCGCCGTGGCGTCGCCACAGTTGCCCATGTGGCAATTGTTGTAGGGATCCCACAACCCGTCATGGATCATGGTGTCGATCGCCGTCGCGTTGCCCATCCGGAACCCGGCCCGGGCGGTCGGCATGGCGTAAGGCGCATTAGTCATGCTCTCCATTCCGCCCGCAACCACGACGGCCGAATCACCGAGTTTGATCGCCTGGGCCGCCAGCATCGCCGCCTTCATCCCCGATCCGCAGACCTTGTTGATCGTGAGACAGGGCACCGAATTCGGCACCCCCGCCCCGAGCGCCGCTTGTCGTGCTGGAGCCTGACCCATTCCCCCGGTCAGAACGCAGCCCATGATCACCTCATCCACCGCATAGGAAGCCACTCCAGCGCGCTCCAGTGCGGCCCGGATCGCGGCCGAGCCAAGCTGCGGAGCGGTCAGCGAGCTCAAGGCTCCCTGAAAAGCGCCAATCGGAGTGCGGACTCCACTCAAAATCACCACATCGTGCATGGTTGAATTATGGCCGTTGGGAATACACTTCCGATCCGATGGATCGTCGATGCGTGATCGGAGTGGACCTCGGGGGTACCAACGTTCGAGCTCAAGCCCTCTTCCAGGACGGAACCCCAGCCGGTCACCGGTACGAGCAGAAGTCCAACGCCCAACAAGGAACCGAGCGGATTCTAGACGCTTTAGCAGGGGTGATTCGGCAAGCCACGGCGAGCGCGGAACAACCCCCCGAAGCCGTCGGGATCGCCATTCCCGGTCATGTCGACGACGACTCCGGGCTCGTTCGATGGGCCCCGAACTTTGGCTACTACGAGGGTGAAGTCTTTCACTACTGGCAAGATGTGCCCATCACCCAGCCGCTCCGCCAAAAGCTCGGCATGGCCGTCACCATGGGCAATGACGCCAATCTCGCCGCCCTCGGCGAGTACCAATTTGGTTCGGGTCGCGGATCGGCCAAATGCTTGGTCATGGTCACCATCGGGACCGGGATCGGCGGGGGCGTGGTCTTTGGCCCCCAAAGCTTGCAGGGTCCCGTTACCGGGCCGGTCTTGTTGCTAGGAGGCAACAAGGGCGGGGCCGAACTAGGGCACACGATCATTCAGCAAAACGGGCTCGACTGCCGAGCCGGGACCTATGGGGCGATCGAAGCCTATTGCCAAAAGGACGCGATCATCCAACGCGCTCAGCACAAGCTTCGCCGAGGCCGCCCGAGCCTGATCCATGAAATGGTTGACGGTGACCTGAATAATCTGACCCCCCACCTCCTCACCGAAGCCTGCGAAAAAGGGGACGCTCTCGCCCTTGAGGTCTATCGCGAGGTAGGGACATCGCTCGGGGTCGGGTTAGGAAATTTCATCAACCTCTTTGCCCCCGACATCCTCGCGGTAGGAGGACAGATCGCAAAGGCCGGAAGATTTCTGCTGGAACCCGCAATTGATGCGGCAGAAAATGTCGCTATTCCGTCCCTTTTTGCGGACTGCACGATCCGTCAGGCCGAACACATTGATGATGCCGGAATCCTCGGAGGGGCCGCTCTGGCGCTGCAAAAGGGATAAGGGCCGCGCCCACTGAGGAGTCCATATCAGCCACAATCGCTATGGCATGAGAATCGCGCACCTGATCGGAACCACTGAGTTTGCCGGTACCGAGCAGATGGTCCTCACCATCGTTCAGGGCCAGCGCGCTAGGGGCCACCAGGTCTACGTCGGATTCCGAGAAAAGGGCAAGCTCAGGGAGTATCTGGAAGAGCGCGGGATCGACGTTCTCGAACCCAAGATCGGTCCCCTCAGTGCCCCCGCCAAGTTTGCCACCGCCTGCCGGGACCTCGGCATCGACATTCTCCACAGCCACCTCAGCAGCGGGACCTATGTGGCCGTCGGGGCCAGCATACTATCTGGAATCCCCGTCGTGGACCACCTTCACGTCTATAGCCGGGACATTAGCCACCGCATCGCCGCCGGACGCGGAGCCCTGATTGCCGTCAGTAACTCGGTCAACGAGTATTACCAAAAACAGCACCGGATCCACCCCGGCAAGATCCACACGATTCTCAACGGGTCGCCGATTCGGCAGGATCCCGACTCTCGGATGTCGCGCTCCCTCGCCCGCGAGGTTGTGGCCGAAGAACTGGACCTGAAGGGGCCCTTGCGATTCGTGACCCTCGCCGCTCGGATTCGACACCAGAAAGGGCAAGACCTCTTGATCGAGGCCGCGGCCCAAATCGCACCGGCCTATCCCGATGTCCATTTCTTGATCGTCGGTGCCGATGAAGATCCCATCTTCGCGGAGTCGGTGTTCACTCGCGCGAAAGAGCTGGGCCTTGCCTCCCGGGTCCACCGGCTCGGATTTCGGCGGGACATTGCCAAGCTGCTGCGGGCCTCCGAAGTCGCCGTCGTCCCGTCGAGGTTCGAGCCGTTCGGCCTGAGTTCGGTGGAACCCATGCTGGTGGGGACTCCGCTCGTCGCCAGCCGCGTCGGAGGCATCCCCGAACTCCTCCACCGCCCCGAACTAGGCTTGCTGATCGAACCGGAATCGGTGGACGCCTTGGCCCGAGGAATCACGACCCTCCTCGACGACCCGAAGTGGGCCGCCTGCATCGCCGAGAATGCCGAAGCCGAAGCCAGGGACCGATACAGCGTCGAATCAATGCTCGACAAGATCGACGACGTCTACGAGAGCCTCCTCACCCCACGGCCGCACCCCGATCCGAGCTTTGCACAGTAACATAGGGGTCTGATGCTCCAAGCGATCGGCGACCGCCTCGCCAAGAATGTGCGGCGGTCGTTCCAATATCGCGATTTTCGGCTCCTTTGGTTCGGGGCCTTTTTCAGCTTTATGGGCGGGTGGATTCAAACCACCGCGCAGGGCTGGCTGGTCTATGAGATGACCGGCGACCGGAGCAAACTTGCCTGGGTGACCTTCTGCGCCATGATCCCGATGGCGATCCTTGGTCCCTTTGGGGGAGCGCTGGTGGATTCTCTCAACCGCCGCCGACTTCTCATCACTTGTCAGGCGGTGTATGGGACAAACGCTTTGATCTTGGCCCTCGGAGTGACGATGGGCTGGGTCCGCTATGAGCACATCCTCGCCGTCGCCCTCATCAATGGCGTGATGAACACGGTGGAGACTCCGGCCCGGCAATCACTGGTCAGTAGCATCATCCCCCCCGAAGATATTCCCGCCGCGGTGCCCGTCAACGCGATGACCTTCAACCTCTCCCGGATCCTGGGTCCGGCAGTCGCAGGGATCTTGCTGACCCTCGTGGGACCCCAAATCTGCTACCTGGCCAACGGTTTCAGCTACCTGGCGCTGATCTTTGCCCTCTTGGCGATTCGAACCGATATCAGCACTCGCGCGGCCGAACGAGCTCCGATTCTCGACCTCGTAAGCGAGGGAATGCGCTATGCCTGGCGGGACCGACGACTAAGGATGCTCCTTTTGATGGAGATCACCGTGAGCATGTTCGCCATGTTCTATCTGCCGATGATGCCCGCCATCGCCAAAGACATGTTGGGCCTCGGCGAGGCGGGTCTCGGATTCGCGATGACCGCCGTCGGGGTTGGAACCATGACGGCACTCATCACTCTCATGGCCCTTGCGGATCGACCCTTCAAGGGGTTCCTCTCCCGGCTAGCGATGGTCTCGATCGGAATGGCCCTCCTCCTTCTCTCATTCGTTCGGGAGCCATGGCTGGCCTATCCCCTCTTGGCGATCGCGGGGGCCAGCGGGGTGATGCTCTTCAACACCACCAACACGTTGTTCCAGCTCCTGAGTCCCGACCATCTGCGGGGCCGCGTACTTGCCCTGCACATTTGGGCGATCAGCGGATTTGGGCCGCTCTCGATGCCCTTCTTGGGGGCTCTGGCTCAAGCCAAAGGGATGCCGGTCGCGCTTCAGGTCGGAGCCGGCTTGGTGTTGGGCGGAGCCTTTCTCGCCTGGAAAAATCGAGCCCAGCTCGCGGGAGTCTAGTCGGCGGCTGCTCCGCCTTTCCAGACTCGGCGCAGAAGCGTTACCGGATCAGCCGAGCCGCGATTCGCCCAATCGTCGCGCCGAAGATCGGCGGCATAGATCACCGTCGACTGCCATTGGACGCGCACCGCCACCCCCACCAGATTGGAATCCGCTTCGAGTGCGGCTCCGGCCTGGGCCGCGGCCACCGATTCGGCCGAGCTTTTCTCACCAACCTTCAAGGTGAGAATAAGACTGGGTCCTC
>DDSL01000053.1 GCA_002343825.1 Chthonomonas sp. UBA2391 | reverse complement strand
GGCATCACAGAGTTCAAACCACTCGGTGCGTCCGCTCGCCTCGATCCACTCCGCCCAGGTCGCGGTGTGGTCAGTCCCGACGAGTTGGACACCGGTCTTGGTCTCTGTGAACTGGGCTTGGCAGCTCTGGCATTCGGCCCGGCGTGGCCCGAGCAGGGGCTTGGTATAGCGGAGCTTGCCGGTCTTGCAACTCGGGCAAAACCAAGGTCCCTTCCTCTGGTTTTCGACCCTGCGCCAGACCCCCGTGCGGCAGACGGGGCATTGCCCCATTGGCACCGACCGACGCGCGACCTGGGCACCTCGGCAGACCGGGCAGAGATTCGCCTTGAGCGGCTTCGGTTCGAGCAGAGTCCCGCCGCAGGTTGGGCATTCGAGCTTGGCCCAGCGGAGCTTTTTCAGCAGGGCGAACTTGGCATCGAGGGCTTCGAGAGAGGCGGTCTGATCGGGATCGTCGGGGGCGCGGAGGAGCTGCGCCAGTTCGTCGGCAGATTGGGGCCGCCGCTCGAACTTGAGGGCGAGGCCAGCATGGATCGCGCGGGCGAGGCCAGGGCGAAGATCGGTCCGGACCTCATCGAGCAAACGGAGGTCGTCGTGGGCCATCCGGTCGGTGACCGGCGGCGGGGGAACACCAATCAACAAGGTATAGGCCGTCGCGCAGAGGCCATAGAGATCGGTCGCGGGACCCCGGCGACCTTTTTCACTGAGCTGCTCGGGCGGGGCATATCCGGGGGTGTATTCGACCGTGTGGTTGAGCGTGGCGTCGCGATGCCACTCGCGCGCGGAGCCAAAGTCGATCAGCCAGACGTGGCCGTCTTCGCCGAGGAGCAAGTTGCTGGGTTTGATGTCCCGGTGGAGGATCCGCCGGTTGTGGAGCTGGTCGAGGATTGGGAGGAGATCATCGAGTAGGGCCTCGACGAATTCTCCCGACTGGCGGCCCTGCTGAGTAAGGAGCTGTTGGAGGGTCGTGGTTCCGGTGACGTACTCGCTGACGAGGTAGGCGGTCTTGTTTTGGGAAAAGCTCTCCCGGACTGCGGGGACACCCTTGATGCGCAGACTCCGCAGGGTTTTGCCTTCTCTCATAAAGGCATGTCGGAGGCGCTCGGCGGCCCCGGGTCCGACGGCGGCCCAATCCAGGGTCCCGTCCGACTTGCGCACCGTCCCTGCCGGAGCCAGTTCCTTCATCGCGCACAGGTCACCCCGCTCGCGATCTCGGGCGAGATAGGTGATGCCGAATCCACCCTGGCCCAAGACGCTCTGCACATCGAATCGATCGCGCAGGGTGCTACCGGGGACGAGGGGTTCCGGGCCGTAGGGCATGGCTCAAAAGTTTAGACGTAGAATGGGCCAGATGATCGCGCTCGCCTTGGCCGCTTCGACGCTTGCCTATACGTTTTCGCAGCCCCTGACCTACAGGATGGAGGCCAAGTTCGACGGATTCCTGCCGATTTTTGGCGGCAACGAAGGCAAGGTGGACGTCACGCTGACCGTTCGGGTCACCCCCCAAAAGCACGAAAAGGCGGGGGAGCAAAAGGTTGAAAGCGAGATCATCGACGCCAAGATCCTCTTCAACGATGCCCCCTTACCCCTGGGGGTCGACAGCGTGACCAGCTACTTCCCCAAAACCCAAGTAACCCTGAGCGGAGCAGGCAAAACTCTGGCCACCACTGCCCCAGACCTCAGTCCGCCGGTGCGGCTCCCCGGGCTGGATATCCAGCGGTTTGCCGACCTGGTCTATGTCCCAATCGAGTTTCTGAGTACGGCGGTCGAAAAAGGGGCCAACTGGAAGTATGAGCGGCAGTTCAACGGTCAGCCCCTGACGACCGAGGCGACGATCGAAGATCTTTCGGAAACCGAAGCAGTCATCGCGGTCAAGGTCAACCAGAAAACCCAGGACTATGAAGATGAAGGCCTGGCCCCAATGAAGAGCGCGGAAGGGGCGACGAGCGAAGTCACGACCGAATTGACGGGCAGCGGAAAAGCAACGTTCGATCGCAGTTTGGGCGTCTTTCGCACCACCCAGGTGGATCTGACGGCGGCGGGTTCGGCCAAAGACCTGAAGAGCGGCGAGGTCACCCAGCGCAAACTGAAGATTGGCTTTCGGGTCGTTTTGGTCGCTCCGGAGAAAAAACGTGCCCCCGGCGGTTAGGCCGAGGGCGATACGATTTCAAGAGCATTTTGGGGAGTTTAGGTCAATAAAACTGCTGGGCCCCATGCCTACCGGTATCCATAACAGACGTGATAGATACACCATCCGTTTGGCTACCAATCGAATATTGGGGCGAAAGACTTGACTTGTGACTCATTTTCTACGAAAGACTGCGCGCAATGTCACAAACACGCAACGATACGGGGAAAGGTAAGGTGCCCATGATGTCCGTAGCCAACCGGATCACCGAGCTTCGCCGAGAGGTGGAGCGTCATATGTTGCTCTACTACCAACTGGACTCGCCGGAAATCGGTGACCAAGAGTACGACGCACTTTTTGCCGAGTTAGTTCGGTTGGAAACGGAGTTTCCAGAATATTGGACTCCGGACAGCCCGACCCACCGGGTTGGAGCCCCACCGCTCAAGGGTTTTGAGCAGCATCGCCATCGCCGCCCGATGCTCTCGCTGGACAACGCGTTTGGTGCCGAGGAGCTTTTTGCCTTCGATGAGCGGCTGCGCCGACTTTTGGAGACGGACGGCCCGCTCGAGTACGTCGTCGAACTCAAATACGATGGACTCTCGCTAGCCCTCATCTATGAAAATGGGGTGCTAGTAACGGCATCGACCCGCGGAGACGGCGTCACCGGAGAGGTCGTCACGGCCAACGCCAAAACCGTGCGGACGATTCCGCTGCGAATCGACCCGGCCCCAGCCGGTCGGCTAGAGGTGCGCGGCGAGGTCGTGATGCTTAAGGAGACCTTTGCAAAACTGAATCAGGCCCGGGCGGAACAGGGACTGCAGATCTTTGCGAACCCCCGAAATGCGGCGGCGGGTGGGATGCGTCAACTGGATAGCCGACTGACCGCCGAGCGCGAGCTGACCTTTTTGCCCTACGGTCAAGCCGATGGTGAACGCCTCGCTCGCACCCAGCTGGAGACCATGGCCCGGCTCGCCGAGATGGGTTTTCAGATCCCACGACAGCCGGTGGTTTGTTTGGGTCCCGAATCGGTTTTGACCATTCTGCGGGAGATCGAACAGATGCGGCCGGATCTCCCGTTCGGGATCGACGGGGCCGTAGTGAAGCTCAACTCCTTTGCTCAACAAGACCAAGCCGGGGAGACGAGCCGGGGTCCGCGCTACGCCATCGCCTACAAATTCGCCGCCGAACAGGCTTTCACCCTTCTTCGGGAAATCTCGGTCCAGGTGGGCCGCACGGGGGCCGTGACCCCCGTAGCCGAGCTCGAACCGGTCGTGGTCGGCGGAGTGACGGTAAGCCGCGCGACCTTGCACAACTACGACGATCTCGAACGCCGCGACGTCCGGGCTGGCGATACGGTGATCATCCGGCGGGCCGGGGATGTGATCCCCGAAGTGGTTGGAGCCGTCCTCGACAAGCGGCCCGCCGGGTCCGAGCGCCCGATTCCCCCAACCCATTGTCCCGAGTGTCAGACCCCGCTCGACCGCGAAGACGGGATGGTGGTGCTTCGGTGCCCGAACCGTTCTTGCCCGGCCCAGGTGGCGGCCAAGATCGTCCACTTTGCCAGCCGAAGCGCGATGGACATCGAGGGCCTGGGCGAAAAGCAGATTCTGCGATTCTTGGACCTCGGTTATCTCTCCGACGTCGCCAGCATCTACCGACTCGTCGATCGGCGCGAGGAACTGATTAACCTCGACCGGATGGGGGCGCAAAGCGTCGAGAATTTGCTCACCGCGATTGAGGCAAGCAGGACGCAGGCCTTGGAACGCTTGATCTTCGGTCTCGGGATCCGATTCGTCGGAGACCGAACGGCACGAGACCTTGCTCGCCAATTCGGAACCATTGAGGCCCTGGCGGCAGCCGGTGTAGACGCCCTGATGGCGACCCCGGAGGTGGGTCCTCGGGTCGCGAGTTCGATCCGGGAGTGGTTCGAGGACGCGGAGAATCAGGTTCTCCTCGCGAGGCTAAAAGAGTTCGGAGTTCACCCGCCACAGGCTTCGGATCCCGCCGGGGATTGGTTCGCCGGCCAAACGATCGTCTTCACCGGAACCCTCGAACAGCTCACCCGCCAACAGGCCGAGGACCTCGTGATCCGGAACGGCGGCAAGGCCAGTGGATCGGTCAGCAAGCAGACGACCCGCGTCGTCGCCGGACCGGGCGCAGGCAGCAAGCTGGCGAAGGCCGAGACCTTGGGGGTGCCTGTTTGGACGGAGGCCGAATTCTTGGATTCCTTGCCCCCGGAACTGCGGCCCTCGTGAGCCCCTTTTGCTATTCCGCG
>DDSL01000093.1 GCA_002343825.1 Chthonomonas sp. UBA2391 | reverse complement strand
GTCGTCGCGGCTGAAGCCGAAGGTCATCTGGGTGAGGTCGTTGGTGCCGAAGCTGAAGAACTGGGCATACTCGGCGATCTCGCCGGCGGTCAGGGCCGCGCGCGGGATCTCGATCATCGTTCCGAACTGGTAGGGAACTTCGACGCCCTGCTCGGCGACGACCATCTTGGCGGTTTCTTCCAGCTGGGTTTGGATCACCTTGAGCTCGTTGATCGTGCCGACCAGAGGGATCATGATTTCCGGCGTGGCCTTCTTTCCGGCCTTGATCAGCTTGGCCGCGGCTTGCAGAATGGCGCGAGTTTGCATCACGACCAAGCCCGGGAAGATGATCGAGAGTCGAACGCCGCGCAGACCGAGCATGGGGTTCGATTCCTTCATCGCGCTCACCGATTCCAGCAGGGCGCGCTTTTCTTCCAGTTCCTTTTCCAGCCCGGTTTGGCCGAGTTGGATCTTGGTTTCCAGCACGGTGACTTCCTTGAGAAGCTCTTCGTGGCTCGGCAAGAACTCGTGCATCGGCGGGTCGATCAGTCGCACCGTCACCGGGCGTCCGTCCATGGCCTCAAAGATGCCTTCAAAGTCGCTTTGTTGCACGACTTGCAGCTTGTCGAGGCAGGCTTGGCGCTCGGCTTCGTCGTTGGTCAAGATCATCTTTTGCACGATCGGCAAGCGGTCGTCGCCAAAGAACATGTGCTCGGTTCGGCAGAGGCCGATTCCTTCGCAACCAAAGATGACGGCCTGATGGGCATCGCCGGGGTTGTCGGCGTTGGCCCGCACTCGCAGCTTGCGGAATTCGTCGGCCCAGTGCATCAGGGTGTCAAAGTCGCCGGTGATCTCGGGCTCGATGAGTTGGACTTGGCCGAGGAAGACTTCGCCGGTCGAACCGTCGAGAGTCACCCAATCGCCTTCCTTCACGACGAGGTCGCCCATCGAGAACTGCTTGGCGTGGGTATCGACCTTGATCGATTCGCACCCGGCGACGCAGGGGATTCCAAATCCGCGGGCGACGACGGCGGCGTGGCTCGTCTTGCCTCCGCGAGCGGTCAGGATGGCCTGGCTGGCCAGCATCCCGTGGACGTCGTCGGGGTTGGTCTCTTCTCGGATGAGGATGACGTTCTTGCCTTCGGCCTTTCGCTCTTCAGCGGTGTTGGCATCAAAGACGGCTTGGCCCACCGCAGCGCCGGGCGATGCCGGGATGCCCTTGGTGATGGCCTTGAGTCCCTTGGCGTCGAGGTCCTTTCGGTCGATCTGCTTGTGAAGCAGTTGGTCGAGGTGGCTGGCGGTGACGCGTTGAACGGCTTCTTCCTTGGTGATTAAGCCCTCACCCACCATCTCAACTGCGATCTTGACGGCGGCGGCGCCGGTCCGCTTTCCGCTGCGGCACTGGAGCATGTAGAGGACGCCATGCTGGATGGTGAATTCCAGGTCCTGCATGTCCTTGTAGTGGTGCTCCAGCTTGTCGCAGACGTTGACAAACTCTTGGTAGATGGCCGGGTTTTGGGCCGCTAGTTGGCTGATCGGGACCGGGGTGCGGACGCCGGCCACGACGTCTTCGCCCTGGGCGTTCATCAGATACTCGCCGTAGAGAGCCTTCTCGCCGGTCGAGGGGTCGCGGGTAAAGGCGACTCCGGTTCCGCAGTCTTCACCGGCGTTGCCATAGACCATCGACTGGATGTTGACGGCGGTGCCGATCTCGTCGCTGATCTTTTCCTTCTTGCGGTAGACGATCGCGCGGTCGTTATGCCAGCTGCGGAAGACGGCTTCCACGCTCAGCGTCAACTGTTCCCAAACGTCGGTGGGGAACTCGCGGCCGGCGCGTTCTCGGACGTGGGCAAGGAAGAGTTCGCAAACTTCCTTGAGTTGGTCGGCGTTCAGGTCGAGGTCGTTGGCCGCGCCGACTTTCTTCTTATATTCCGCAAAGATGTGGTTGTCGAACCCGTGCTTGCTGAGTCCGAAGGCCACGTCGCTGAACATCATGATGAAGCGGCGATAGCTATCGTAAACAAAGCGGGCGTCGCCGGTTTCGGCGATCATCGCTTCGACGGTGGCGGGGTTGAGTCCGAGGTTGAGGACGGTGTCCATCATTCCCGGCATGGAGAACTTGGCTCCGGATCGGACCGAAACGAGCAGGGGCTTCTCGGTTCCGCCGAAGTTGCGGCCCATCTGCTTTTCGACGTCCGCCATGGCGGCCTTCATTTCTTCCACCAGTCCGGCCGGCATCTGCCTGCCCGATTGGTAGTATTCGGTGCAGACTTCGGTGGTGACGGTGAAGCCGGGAGGGACGGGGAGGCCGATGTTGGACATTTCGGCCAGGTTTGCACCCTTTCCGCCGAGGAGATCCCGCATGGTGGCATTGCCATCGCGGAAAAGATAAACGCGTTTGATACTCATAGAACCGATTACGCTCCTTAAGGTTGGGCGAGGCCCATAGAAGGTCGCTTCATCGGCACCGTTGACGCTGAAGTAGCCTCGCCGAACTACCTTCCTATTTTACCGCCGGGCCAGGATTTTCCTCCTTTTTGTCGTTTTCCCCGCTGTTTAGCCCCTCTCCACTCCCCAGATTGAGGGGAAAACAGCCCCCGAGTTCTTCGCTTGAACGGCCAAAAAGAAGGGAAGTCGCCCGCAAAAGCGAGCGACTCCTTCACCAACCCAACCACGCCTAGGCTGATCGGCGTCGACGCGAGCGCAGGAGCCCGGCGCCACCGATTGCCAGCGCCAAGATCGAAGCCGGCTCGGGAACCACCTCATACCGAGTCCCCGAATCTCCAACCACGGTCGCATTCGGGACGATGTTGCCCATCGAGTCTCGGACCTCGATCCCAACCATTCGGGCTGTTCCGCGAAAATCGCTCCACCCTTCGGTCATCCCTCCAGACTGGACGAACCGGGTCTGCGGCTGAAACGCGGAGGTAAACGTGAACTTGAAGGGCTGATTGGCCGAGTTGATCGGGTACGACTTGGTGGCGAAGGTTCCCGATCCATAGCCGTCCCAGAACATCGAGAACCTCTCGAAGTTGTTTCCGATCTGGACGTTGGCATAAGAGAACGACCAATCGTCGTAGTTGTAGCCATCGATCTGGAAGATGAACTTAGCGGTGTAGTTGGTCGCCGTGCCACCGTACTGCAGGCGGTCGAACCATCCCGCCTGAGATTCCGCCGAGAAGATCGAGGGCGATCCGTTCGGGTCCACCTCGTCGGGAGTGATATACGGCTTGTTGTCCATGTTGTAGTAGGAGTTCATCAGGCTCCCCTTGGCCGAAGTTCGAGCGATTCGAAAGTCCGACGCCGCTTCACCCGAAGTCGAGAGCTCCATAGTTCGCTCCTCATAGTTGGAATCCAGCCCCGTAAACTGACTCTCGAATGACCGAGAGACTGGGGTGCCGTCGGTGGACTTGGCCGAGTCGGCGATGAATCCTGGGAGTCCTCCACCCGGTAGTGGGTAGTCGTCGTTGAGATAGACCGTCCGAACTTCGGCAAACTTGCCAAAGGTGGGGTCCGAGGCGAGAGCCACTCCGGGCGCGATCGAAACGACCCCGGCCACGACAGCAAAGAATGAATGACAGGCGGATGAGCGCATGAACCGCATTGTCCTTCCGGTCACCATTAGGCGGCCATTAAGCAGAGCTACTTTCTGCCGAACGGACCGCACGAACCAGGATTTTTGCCAGGGATCCGGGTGTCACACCTCTCTCGAGGCTCGTCCGTGGGCGTCCCGAGATGCGGTCCATCAGAGGATCCCAGAGACCACTTTCGGCCGGGGCCAGCGGGAACTGGTGCTCTTCACGCCACTCCCGGACCTTGAGCCAAGCCGCCTTTGCCAGATCTCCCTGACCGACTGCATAGGCCACCCCCGCCGCCAGTTCGGTCGCGATCAGTTGGAACCGGATGGACCGAGTCGCAAAAACCTCGCGCAGCCGCTCGTGCAAGGGCCGCGCGAGCGGGGAAGAGGGACCGCAGAAGGCCTTGGCGAGGATCTCGGCCGGACCCAGCAAGAGCGGCGGAAGACCCGGAGCCAGTTCCTCCCGCATCCGCACCGCCTCTTGGATCCAATCATTCGCGCGATCCCAATCCCCCTGGTAGAGCGGGATCCACACGCGGTTTCCATAGTTGACCGCGATATCGAACCGGGCCCGGGGAGTATCGACTTTCCAGAGATCCTCGACGACTTGACTGTGGAGCGCCTCGCTCTCTTGGAACCGCCCCTCCATCCACAGGTAGGTTGCCTTGTTTCCCAGCCCGCTGAGTCGTTCGACCGGGTCGGGCAGGTCTTTGGCAATCAAGATCGTCTGGTCGATTGCCTCGTGTGCTCCCTTCCAGTCGCATCGGTAGGAAAGGACCGCGCTGATGGCGTTCCAAATCGCCCGGTGCAAGATCGGGTTCTGCGACTTGCCCAGGAGCATTTGTCCGAGACTGACCGTCTCATCCACCTGGTTGAGCCAAGCATGGAGCCCCACCGCCCGGGCCACGCATCGCTCCCAGGCGTCGGTCCCGGGGGCCTCGGGCTCGAGGACCCGCTGCAATACGGCGAGAATCTCGCGCGGCTTCTGACCCGAAAGCGGCAAGATCGGCGGAGAAGCCAAGAACTCCCTTGCGAGGGGCTTCGAATGCTCGATCAGCAGGTCAAACAGCTGACCACCGACATCCAGCGGGTCCCGGCGATCTTCGGGTTGTTTGAGCTCCAGAACCGCTTCGGCGAGGGCGTTATCCTGAAATCCAGATTCTCGCTCGGCCAGCCGAAACTCTCGCAGGGCTTGATCGGATTGACCCAGGCGCGCCATCGCCCTCAAACGAAACTCCCAAGCCCGAGGATGCCGGGGGGAATCCCGCAAGACCCTTTCTGCTGCCCAGAGCGCAGTCGGCGGGTCGGTGTCGAGGGTGAGCCTCGCGATGCGGATTGCCGCGCTTTCGACGGTTTTCACCCACCGAACCCTCAGAGCCGAAGTCCACGCCTCTTCGGGGGCCAAGGCCCAGTCAAGGTCCAGTTTATCGATCAGCCCCAAAAGGTCCTGGCGCTCGTGATCGTCCTCCACATGATCTTCGGAATGGGCCAAGGCCTCTTCAACTTCCTGCAAATCGGTGGTACAGAGGTCTTGTTTGAGCCAAAGCCCCCGCGGATCCTCGCAAAGCGCTGGCCCGACCAGGTGGCGCAGGCCGCTCAGAGCGACCCGCAACCGATTCGCCGCGACCGAGGCAATCTCTTCGGGATAGAGATCGGCCCAGAGCGTCTGCCGCGTCACCGGAGTGCCCCCCATCAGGGCCAGATAAGCCACGATCTTGGCGTTGCTCCTCAGAACCGCTTGGTCTTCTCCACACAAGACGCGGACGGGACCGATGACCTCAACACGAACCTGCACGGGGCCACCATACCCCGACGGCTGGCCCTGCTCCGGAGAAAAAACTGGGGCGCCGGAACCGGTCCCTATCGAGATTCTTTGTTAAAAGTTGGGTGAAGGGCGGTTGAGTGATATAGAATGAACTCAGGTCGATGCCCAAGCCGCAAGCGTTTGTCGAGAGCGATGTTGCCCCACAACTACCCCCAGCCCAGGGGTGCGTTTGGCGGTTTGATGGAAGGAGTCCGAGCATCTCGGGGAGCAATAGGGCAGCAATGGCGGAGCAACGGTAGAAGATTCTGGATCCGCGAATCTTGCCACGGCTCCCCCATCGCTCCCCTATACTTGTCGCTTTTTGCGGAGCAAGGCGGCAACCCCCAGCCCCAGCGCGGCCAGCGTCCCCGGCTCGGGGACGGGGTCAAAGCGGTAGACGCCCTCTGACTCGCGACCTTTGATCCTGCTGTAAAGCGAGCCGGTGACCGGATCCATCATCGGGTTGTCGAGCGAATATCCGCCTTCGATTCGGGATTCGAGCGGGAACCAAGTGTCTCCGTTAGCGATCATCATCTTTTCATCAACACGGTAGGCAAGGACATTTCCAAAATCATCCAAAGCGCCGTAAGTGATCTGAAAGTTGGTGTTTTGGGATCCGACCTGCCACACGCTACCGTCGGCCTCGGTCATCCACATGGAATGAGTGGCCAGCGAACTCAGGACTTGATCATGCCGGTTAATTCCAAAGGCGAAACCGTAGCCCAAGAACTTGTTGACGCCGTTCTTGATTCTAAAAATCCCGTGGGTAGCCTCAAATGTTCCCGCGATTTCCGACCAATCAGACATGTACACCAGGGTGTTGTTGGGTGAAGCCCCGACAAACTGGTTGTACCTATCATCGGCGATGTCGATGCGCTCGCCGGTTTTGGGGTTGTAGGCTAGGCCTACAGTTTTGTGAGGATTTTCTGGGCCAGCCCCGGTGGAATATCCGCCGATCCAGTCTCCTCCGCCTCCGGTCATATAGAGCGAGCCCCGGTAGCCGTTCCAAGTCCAAGGCACCACCTCGGTCAGCTTGCCGTCCTTGTAGTAGCCGGAATACTGCTTGAAAGGTTCTTGCCACCGGGCCGCCCAAACACCCGCGCCTGGTTGGGCAATCTCAACGTTCTTGAACTGGGGGAATTTCTTCGTGATGTTCGTCGCTTTGCCATCTTCAACCAGAAAATCGTTGAAGTCATGGGATTCGCTGCCGTAGGCGAAGAAAGACCCGTTGTACACAGTCCTCACAACCCTCACAGGCGATCCCTCCACCAATATTCTCTCCGCCCGGCGGTACATCGGCGGCATGGCGTGACTGTTAAGAAACGTTAACAATCCAAAGGCAAAAAGTACTTGGCGTTTCATCAAGAATATGATACATTAGAAAATGAGCTTTGTGACAAGCAAAAATTCCGGGCTCAAGGATCTAGTAAAAATGCTTAGACGAATAGTCATGTGCGTCGTATGGGGGGGGGGTAACTGCAACCGCCTCGATCAGCCAGGCGAGTTACAACGATGACAGCACGTTGGACACGCTCTTTCAGCAAGCGGTAAACACCAAGTCCAACAACCAGGTGGTCTTGACCCTGCCAGCCGAAGACTTCTTCATCCGCGGCCGATTTGGGGCCTTTCCGACATCTCACCCCGGCCTGACCACGGCCGATTCGGTCACCATTCAAGGGGCGGTGAATCCGAACGGAGTCAAGCAGACCCGCATCATCGCGGGAATCCCCGCTCCGGAAGCGTTTTGGGGAAATGTTCGTCGGCCCGGCCAAGCCCCGACGAATCGTGACCTTCCAGCCGACGACCCATGGAATCTTTGGCTCGCGGATAGTGAAATCGCAAGCGGGCGGGAGATTTACTGGATCGACCTGGACCACTTTGCCACCGCCGCTGACGATGGGCCAGGAAGCCCGTTGACCTATAGCGGGACTAGAGCCTGGGAGACTGATCGAAGCAAGGTTTGGTTCTGGAGATTCCTACGCGACAAACTGACACCGGAAGACATTCCTTCTCCCATCACCGCGACCAGTTTCTCAGGCAACTCTTACCAGAGCCTGATGACGATGACGATGAACGGCATTCCAATGCGGATGGCCGAGCTTGCCGACGTCTGCAACACGACAATCGACGGTAAAGTCGTCCCCGATTACTCCGGAACGGGATACACGCGAACCCTCCCCTCGAACAGTCAGACCATGCTGCGCTTAAACGCGAACAGCACGTTCTTCGATGAAACGAAGTACTACCCTTTGCCGCTCAACTTCAACATGTTCGGAACCAACGACTTGTTGTGTACGGTTTTCCACGGGAACGACTATCAACCGGTAACAGTCCCGGTTTCGACGATCGAGGGGCTCTATACCGAATGGCCGCCTAATGTCTTTGGGATTGCGGAGTACGAGATTTGGCTCAACCTGAATCCTTTCTCGTCAGACGTACCAAAGAAGGACAATTCCATCATCGACTTCACGAAGGGTCAACGGTTTAAGCTGTTGAATAGTCCGCAATTCTTGCGCCGCCCGGGGACCTTCATTCTGCGGACTACGGGACCCAGCGAGAAGTGGAACAAGATGATCTTCTTCATCCCGGCAGAAGATGAATCCGATGAGGAATATGCGATTCGGCAGGTAGAGTCAAGTGGGGCGCTTCCGGCCGGCCCGCGACCCCCGGGTTCGCTTCCTCCCGTCGGCAGTAGGCGGCTGGAGATCTCGTGCCCGAAGTATGAGACCGGAGCGAGTTCAGGAGTGATTTTCTCGGACACGCTGTCTCTTGGCGCCCGTCAAATCGGATCTTCTGGCAACTACTCGTTCGAATCCCTCGCCGGTATCACGGTGAAGAACCTGATTTTCAGTACCGGAGTCGGCACTGGTGCCCGAATTGCGAACGTACCCAACGTGACCGTGCAGGGCAACTACTTCCGCAACTTTGGGAACTCCAACCTCACGCTGATCGCGACACCTAACTTGATGGTTGGTGGTGAGTTGGAGAGCCTCGGCAACATCTTCCGCGGAGGGTACAAAGGCATGGTCACCCTTGCCCCCTATCAGTGGCGATTCAATCCCAACGTACCAGACGGGATCAAAACGCTCGATCGTACCGACTTCAAGATTTCGCCCCCAAGAGGATTCCCGCCGAGCAGCGCCATCCCGAGTCACGTGTCGACTCTAACCGGCCCCGGAATACTTGTCGGACATAATTTGTTCGAAAGAACCGGTACGCACTTCCCCGAGATCGCTGCGTTGCAGGCCGATGGGTACTTGATCAATGCACAAATCCAGGACAACAAGTTTGAGCAAGTAGCTGGGGCTGCAATCAACATGGGCGGCATCAAGAATACGATCCAGAGGAACACCTTCAAAGATTGCGTGATGCACCAGACCGATGCGGGCGCCATCTATTTCGCAAGGTCCTTTGCGCAGGTCGGGAATCGTATTGAGAACAACGATTTCTGGAATATCCGGAACCGCACACCGTACCCCAATCCGTTTGCTAAGCCTGACTTGACTGACGAAGTCAACGGAGTCATGTTGGACGACACGTTCTTTGGTGCCGTCGTGAAAGATAACCGCTTTCATTTCGTACCAGCGACCATGTTTTGGGATCACAAACGGGGTATCAAGAGCAACGGCGGCGCCTTCTGCGTGTTCAAGAACAACGCCGACTCCGATAACAAGTATTCGGTTGCCCTACACAAGATCAACGTCGATAATCTGTCTAACATTGACCCGGTTAAGCGGTATCAGCACTACCGGGAGCTTGGCGAGTTCTTGAAGTCTTCCGAGCTGATGGTTGCGGGCAACGTGAACACCGCATGGGAAACGATGCTTGCGGGTCTCGCTTTCGATTCCACTGGGATAAACACAAGTGGTCCCTTGAAGCAACGGAGCTTCGGACTCCTAGAGGTTCGGAAATGGTTTGAGGAACTCGCTGTTTCGACTGCCTACTCAGCTCCGATTTGGCCACAAACGACCCCGGCGACGCCATGGGCAGAACTCGCAGCTGCTCCCGCTGGGGTCAATCCGCCTGGGAACCCGTTCTTCTCGGTGGTCGGTGGGGTCAACAAAATCCAGAACCTCCACATGGTCTGCGACACCGACGTAGAACGATAAACTCGCTCACTCTCCGCCCCCGGCACCTACCCGCCGGGGGCGCGATTCCGGCCCAGGGCCGCTTGATGAACTAGTTGAGCGGTCGCATCTACTCCCCTTCCCGCGCCGTGTGTCTAGACCAGACTGCCAGTCCGGTCAGCGTCTGGATGACTCTCTTACGTCCCTAGCCAATTGGGCCGACCCGTAACGCCCGACCCAAACTCGGCGTAGGCCCTACCTAGAATGCTCAGTGCGATCCTGGCCTTGCAACTCGCGGCCCCGACTACCGCCGAGAAGATCGTCGCCCACGCGCGCGAACAGACCACGTGGGGCACCCGCTACGACCCCGCCTATGTCCGGTTGAAGTATCCCGGGGGCGATGTCCCCCGCGACCGAGGCGTCTGCACCGACGTCGTCATTCGGGCCCTGCGCAGCGTTGGTTATGACCTGCAAAAGCTGGTCTATGAAGACAAGAAGCGCGCCCCGAGGGCTTATCCGAGCCGCAAGCGCGACCCCAACATCGACCACCGACGCTGCCGAGAGCTCATCCCATTCTTCCGGCGTCATGGCCAAGAACTCCCGATTCGGCCCGTGAATCCAAGCGACTGGAAGCCAGGGGACTTGGTCTTTTGGAAGCTCCCGGGCGGGCTCGACCACGTCGGCATCCTCAGCGACCGGCGCAACCCCGAGGGCTGGCCGCTGGTGATTCACAACATCCGCACCACCGCCGAAGAGGATGTTCTGTGGGAATGGAAAGTCGTCGCCCGATTCCGCTATCCGGTCCCCCGGGCCGAGAAGCCCGCTCGGCGCGTAGAATCTCCCAAGAGGAAAAACTGAATTGGTAAAAACGAAGATCCAACTGGGCCATTCGCCCGATTCCGACGACGCGTTTATGTTTTGGGGCCTGGCCAGCGGAGCCGTCACCACGGACTACGAGTTTGAGCACATCCTCCGCGATATCCAAACCCTGAACGAGTGGGCGATGGAAGGCAAGCTGGAGTCCACCGCGATTTCGGTCCACGCCTTTGCCTATGTGGCCGACAAGTACGCCCTGCTCCGGCACGGCGGCAGCTTTGGCGACCTCTACGGGCCGATGGTCGTCGCAAAGCCGGGTCTCTCGCACGATGATCTCAAAGAGACCGTCATCGCCGTCCCCGGAAAGCTCACCTCGGCCTTCTTGGAACTCAACCTTTACTTCGATGAGAAGTTCGGCACCAAGCCCCACTTCGAGGTCGTGCCGTTCGATGAGATCATCCCGGCGGTGCAAGAAGACCGATTCAAGGCCGGCCTGATCATCCACGAGGGTCAGCTGACCTATAAGGAAGAAGGGATGGAACTGCTCGCCGACCTAGGCGTGTGGTGGAAAGCCAAAACCGGGCTCCCGCTCCCGCTCGGCGTGAACGTGGTGCGAAAGGATCTGGGTCCCGACGCCGTGGTCGAAATCAGCCGGTGCATGAGAGAGAGCATCGACGCTGGATTGCAAAATCGCGACAAAGCTCTGGAGTACGCCCTCCAATTCGCCCGGGGAATGGACACCGCGACGAGCGACAAGTTTGTGGGAATGTACGTGAACGACCGGACCCGCGACATGGGTGACGAAGGCGTTCGCGCGATTCGCCTCCTGCTGGCCGAAGGCGCCCGAATCGGAATGGTTCCGGCGGTTGAAGTCGAAGTCGTGGACTGAGTCTCTACATCAAGAGCCTGGGGCAGGGAGATGCCTGCCCCAGGCTCTTGGGCTGCGTGACACCACCGGCGCCATTCGCGCGTCTATGTTCCTAGGAAATCCAATCCATGGAAAATTCGGAACGAAAAAGCCCAGTCCCGGGCATTTTGCTTGCTTTGATTCTAGGCGGTGCCTTTGTTTGGGCCACTTCGCTCCTCAGCGGGGCCATCGTTCGCACCAAGAGCGACAGCGAGATGATCCGCGTGACCGGATCTGCCCGCAAGAACATCCAGAGCGACTTCATCATCTGGACGGGGCGGGTCAGCTATCAGGGAGTCGAGGTCGCGGCGACCTATGAAGACCTGAAGAAGGGAATCCAGAAGGCGATCGATTACCTCAAGGCCAACGGAGTCAAGGACGAGGAGATTCGCGTCAACGCCGTCCGGACACAGACACTCTATGCATCCAGTGGTCAGCAACAAGGCGGATACTACGAGGGAGAGACCTTCCGGCAGATCGCTGGCTATCGGCTCACCCAGTCGCTAGAGGTTCGCAGTAGCAATGTCGCCGTGGTGGAAAAAGTCGCCCGCGGATCCACCGAGTTGATCAGTAGCGGAGTGGCGTTTGAGAGCGACGCGCCTCAGTTCATCTATACGAAGATTGGCGAAGTCAAGATCGAAATCTTGGCCGAAGCGAGCAAAGATGCTCGCCGCCGGGCCGAAGAAATCGCCAAAAGCGCCGGTACCACCCTCTCCGACGTCCGGTTTGCCCGCATGGCCCCTCTGCAGATCACCCCGATCTATGACTTTGGGATTAGCAGCGAAGGCCAAAACGACACCAGTAGCAACGAGAAAGCGATCACGGCAATCGTCACCATGGGCTTTGGTGTGAAGTAAGCTGTAAGTCAATGGGTGAAAAGCTCGATGCCAACGTTGTAAGGGAGTGGCGAGCGGCTTGGGCGAAGAACAACGCGGACGATCTCGCCCGTTACAAGGCGATCGACCCGATTCAGCGTCTGAACGACCTGGACATTGTTTCTCAGGTGGTGGACTTCTTTCCGAATGACCACAGTCAGGAAGCAAAAGACGAAGCTTACGAGATGAGGGCTCAACTCTATGAACGATGGAAGCGACGAGCTTTAGAAATCTCTTCTTGAGGAGATTGCCCGATTTCGCGACGGTCTTGGCTCCTTAGGGGTGCCCTTCGCCCTCATCGGAGGGGCGGCAATGGCCTTTCATCCAAAAGCGAGATCCACTACAGGCGTGGATGCCTACACACGAGAACTCGATGAGCGGCTTGAGAAAATTGTCAGGGCGTTCATCGCCGCCGGAATTGAGCCGGTATATGCGGATTGGAAGCATTCGGCCCCGGCCAAGCGTGTTCTCCATCTGAAAAGTCGCTCGGGACGTGGGGTGGACCTACTTTTCACCTCGTTTCCGTTTGAGGATGAACTCATCGAAAAGGCGATCCGGGTGGAACACCCGACCACCGGAGCCTTTCCGCTCGCGCGAAGGGACGATAGGGTCCTTCTCAAACTGGTCGCGCGACGGCCGCAAGACATTGTGGACGTGATCGACTTACGAGAATTTGGAAAGATCGAGGACCCGGACCGGATCCTGAGGATTGTCGCCGAATTTGCGGAGTTGGCCGAAGACCCCGAGATGCTGGCTCAGGCGGAGAAACTCCTCGCCCAAAGCCGCCCATAATTAAAGGCATGGCAAGCCTCGTCACCGAGTCCGCGCACCGAGCCCCCCTCGCCCAAGTCGATCCCGAAATCGCCCGGCTGATCAAGAAGGAAGAGGAGCGCCAAGAGCATAACCTGGAGCTGATCGCAAGCGAGAACATTGCGAGCCTGGCGGTGCGGGAGTGCATGATGAGCGTCCTCACCGACAAGTACGCCGAGGGGTATCCGGGGGCACGGTACTACGGCGGGTGTGTCTATCACGATCAGGTTGAGCAGCTCGCGATCGATCGCGCGAAGCAGATGTTCGGCTGCAAGTTTGCCAACGTGCAACCGCACTCCGGTGCCCAGGCGAACGCCGCCGTCTTCATGGCCCTGATGGACCCGGGTTCGACGTTTCTGAGCCTGGTGCTCAAGGACGGCGGGCACCTGAGCCACGGGATGAAGCTCAATTTCTCCGGGCGCTACTACAACCCGGTGCACTATCCGCTTCACTACGCCGCGGATCACTCTGAGTTTGAGCGCATCAACTACGACGCCGTGATGGAGGCGGCCAAGCTGCATCGCCCGAAGGTGATCATGTGCGGGTATTCGGCGTACCCGCGGACGATCGACTTCGCGAAGTTCCGCGAGGCCGCCGACGCGGTGGGGGCCCTGCTCGTGGCCGACGTTGCGCACATTGCCGGGCTGATCGTGGGCGGGGCTCATCCCAGTCCCTTCCCGCACGCGCACGTGGTGACCACCACGACGCACAAGACGCTCCGCGGCCCGCGCGGCGGTCTCATCCTCACGAACGACGAGGATCTGGCCAAGAAGATCGACAAGGCGGTCTTCCCCGGGATGCAGGGCGGCCCGCTGATGCACGTNNGCACGTGATCGCCGCCAAGGCGGTTGCCTTCGGCGAGTGCCTCCGCCCCGAGTTCAGGACCTACGCCGCCCGGGTCGTGGCCAACGCCAAGGCGCTGGCGAAGGGCCTGACGGAGCGCGGCTACCGGATCACGACGGGGGGGACCGATAACCACCTGATGCTGGTCGAT
>DDSL01000018.1 GCA_002343825.1 Chthonomonas sp. UBA2391 | reverse complement strand
TGGCCATCCAATCAGGGAGGGAACGGAGCTGGTTTCGGCTCAGGTCCAGCAACTTGAGATTGGTGAAGTTGGCGATCCAATCAGGAAGAGACCTGAGATAGTTGCCGCTTACGACCAGCGCGGTGAGCCTGGTGAAGTTGGCCATCCAATCGGGTAGGGCCCCCAGCCCGTTGCCGCTCACGTTCAGCGAGGTGAGGTTGGTGAAGTTGGCCATCCAATCGGGTAGGGACCTGAGTTTGTTGCCGCTCACGTTCAGCCGGGTGAGGTTGGTGAGGTTGGCCATCCACTCGGGGAGGGTCCCGAGCTGAAGGTGCGATAGATCGATTGCTGTACCACCCGACGCGAGACAGGCATCCAGCCTTGCGCGCACGCGCTCCGGGAGGTCATCGAGGTCAATCCCGAAGTCTTCGGCCCGAAGTGGTTGAGTAGGAGAGTTCTGCACTGCGGGGGCCTCGAAGTGGACGACCAACTCTTTCACCCATAGCTCAGAGGTCCAGTTCACGCGATAGTCCTTGAGCAGCGCGCCAGCCGCTTTTGGTGCCGCCGCGTCAATCGAGAATCCGTCCCACTCGACCTCCCAGTAGCCCTGGCTACGGACCGGATTCACCATCGTGTTCTCGCCGATCCGCGCGACCGCCTTGCGGGCATTTTCGAGTGACTTCGCATCGACCCGGCCATACAGCATCCGGGCGAAGTATTCGCTCTCGATGGTGTCCCCGCGAAACCGGTCTGCCTGGGCGGTGGCCACCAGTTCCCCCCGCTCAATCAGCTGTTTCCGGACATGGGCCAGAGCCAGGATCACCAGCGCTTGCACCCAGACTTGATCGGATTTGGTGCCCGGTACGCGCACACTACCGAGCAGTTGAATGGAGTTGATTTTGGGCGGCATGAGAGGTGTTTTGGAGTCTATCCGAGTTCCTCTGCCTTCCTGCCAGTTCCTTCGACTTCCTTTTGCGCTTCCGCCGGGTTCCAGGCATAAAAACCTGTTCCTACACTGATCGCAACGCTCTCGCGGCGGACGACAACGGGCCCCGAGTGGCCGCCGCGAGCAGCGCTTAGAAAACGTTGAAGGACATCCTCTTGATTCTCATCGTCGCGGCCTTGGCCGCCCAACTTCTTCGCACCCAGCGCGTGGCCGCCCTTGGCTGGTCCGCCGTTCTCGGTGCCCTGCTGGCAGCTGGTTTCGCCTTTGCGGATCCCCGTGCGACGGGGTTGACGGTCTTCGTCCTCGCAAGCGGCTCGGTGCTGCATGTGGTGGCCGTGGAACAGGCCGAGGCCGGAACCCGTGAGCGTCGGCTGGCCGCCACCCGCCGACACGCCCGGGCGGTGGGCATCTGGATCGCCCAGGCGATCATCACCGGACTCGTAGCCCTGTTGTTTGCGGCGCTCACCGGCCGCTCGCTTTAGGGCTGGCGGATCCCAGCCCGAGCCGCACCCTGTGGGGAAGAAGAAGTCGGCCAACGCCGAACTTTTGAACCCACAGGGTTCCGCCCCGGTCGCGCCCCTAGCGGAAGTCGGGGTGGCTGATGCTCCTCAGGAGTTCGGCGCGCTCGGCCAGGGTTCGCCCGAAGAGGTTCACCGCGCCGTATTCGGTGACGACCCACTGAACGTGCCCGCGGGTGGTCACGACGCCGCTTCCGAGCTGAAGGGTCGGCACAATCCGCGAGACCTTGCCCCCAGCGGCGGTCGAAGGCAGGGCGATGATCGCCTTGCCGCCCTTAGAGAGCGCCGCGCCCCGGATGAAGTCCATCTGGCCGCCGATTCCCGAGAAGATCTTGGTCCCGAGCGAATCGGCGCAGACCTGGCCGGTGAGGTCGATCGAGAGGGCAGAATTGATGGCTACGACGCGGTCGTTCTTGCGGATCAGGGAGGTGTCGTTGGTGCGATCACAGGGGTGAAACTCGACGATCGGGTTATCGTCCACAAAATCGAAAACCTTCTGGGTTCCGGCGACAAAGCTGGTCACGATCCGCCCGGCGTGGACTCGCTTCAGGGCGTTGGTGATGCATCCTGCTTCATAGAGGTCCACCAGCCCGTCCGAAAACATCTCGGTGTGGACGCCGAGGTCGTGCTTGTCGCCGAGGCGTGCCAGCACGGCGTCGGGGATGGCGNNCATCTCGGTGTGGACGCCGAGGTCCGATTTGTTCTTGAGGTTCTGCAGAACGGCATCGGGGATCGCGCCGATTCCCATCTGCAGAGTCGAGCCGTCTTCGATTAGGTCGGCAATGATCGCGCCGATCTTCTTTTCGACGTCGGAGAGGGTGCTGAGGTGGTGCTCGATCAGGGGCCGATTCAGTACGCAATACTGCTTGATCTTGGAGATGTGGATCTGGCTGTTGCCATAGGTCCGGGGCATGTGCTCGTTGATCTGGGCCAAGACGACGGTGGCATTGTCCACCGCCGCGCGGGCGGTGTCGACGCTGGTGCCGAGCGAGCAGAATCCGTGCTTGTCCGGGGGCGAGACCTGGACGATTGCGTAGTCCAGCTTCACGATCTCTTGGGAGAAAAGCAGGGGGATATCCGAGAGGAAGATTGGGACGTGGTCGGCGCGATCGTCGTTGACGGCTTCGCGCATGTTGGGCCCGGTGAAGAGTGACATCGGCCGGATGTGCTGGCACTCGGGCCTTCCGAGTTGAATATCCCCACTCAGGTGGAGGTGGCACGTTCGGACATTCTCAAGATCCTTCCTTTGACACAGAAGGTTGATGAGCTCCACGGGGGTCGCCGATGCGCCGTGGATAAAGACGTTGGAG
>DDSL01000117.1 GCA_002343825.1 Chthonomonas sp. UBA2391 | reverse complement strand
GTCTTCACGAAAGGGGGCAGGCCATGCTGCAGTTCTGCGCGACGTCTGCGCAGCAGGTCGAGATCTTCCGGACGCCTCGGGTCGCGGGTCTCGACTTCAATATCCAGACCAAGAAGCACTTCGCCAACATAACGTTCAACGTCGTGGCCCCGGCACCGCTCGGGAACGAAATCACGAGTGTGTCCTGGACCTTCAGCGGGTGCGAGGTAGAGCCCACAACCGCGACCACAAGCCCTGTCGAAGTCACCGTCCGGCGACCCGGCGTGCTACAAGCGACGGTCGTCGTCGTGTCGCCCACCGGATCGTACTCGGCCACGGCAGAAGCATGGGTGATTGGCGGTCCCATGGAGGTCACGAGCATTGGCCGGAAGCAGGATAGGGAGGAGCGAACGGGCCAAGGAAAGCTGTTCCAACCATGGATACTGGAGTATCTCGACTACGACCTTCGTCAGGGTGTTCCTGATGCGAACACCCAGGTCGCCAACATCCTGACGGCAGAAGTCGTTCTTGCCCAACCAGCGGGAACGGAGTTCATCTGGTTCACGATCGGCCCGATGTCCTTCTTCGTCGACCCCGACCCTAGTGACGTCCTTACGACGTACTATGCGGAAGGAGCTTCGGGCGGTCTAGGGGACGCAGAGATGTACCTCTTCTATCGTCTGACAATGGACGGCGAGACAAAGGTCGTCCAATGCACATCGACGAAGTTCTGGGGCTCAAAGGAGCACGGGCAGATCGACCCGCTTTACAAAGCCGTGACGTGCCATCGCCCTGCCAGCGTGCTTCCTGTTGGGCAATTTAACACGGTCGGTGCTTCACCGAATCAACCATTTGACTATGAGGATGTCCACGTTCTGCAACTCCATAGCCAGCATGCGCCATTCAAAGACATTTGGCTTCAAGAGCGATTTCCCAATGGAGTGCCAACGACCTTTGATCCGCCACATCCGCCCCAAATCCAGATCAATTTCCAATGGAATGGCTCTACGGGTCTCTTTTGGACTACCGGCGTGTCTGGTCTCACTGGTAACTTAGGGCCCTTCAGTGCCAATGAACCGGGTTACGCTTACCACAGCAAGTTTGCTGATACACTGAGTATGTCGGGTTGGCCCGGACCCAATAGGCCCTATTCTGGTGACACTGTTCTATCGTTCTTTCACCGCTATCATGCCGCCACAAGCAGCACGGTGCTGACGCGCTTCTCTGTACCGCTCGATAGCTTCCACGGTCGCATTTGGACCGATCGAACGACCCACCAGCCTTGAAACGAGGAATTCCTATGAAGTCCCTAATCGCGATTGTGATGCTCACCTCTGTTGCCGTACAACTTCAGGCGCAACCCCACAAGTTGCTTGCGGCGAGTTCTGCTGTGGTCGTGGCTGAGACGGTCGCGGTCGAGGGAGGCCTGTATGGTACTGACTGGCGGCATCCCGAGTCATCCCCCAGGAAGTTCGCCCGATTCACGTTGCGCGTCATCACGGTCATCAAGGGCGACGCGATCCCGGATGAGTTCGCGGTGGCCGTACCTGACGCCTTTATCGAGGATCACGTCCGAGGACCCAAGTACTTCTCGCGCAAGATCGGGCTCAAGGCCCTCTGGTATCTTCAGAGCAATCGTGAGGGAAAGTTCAAGGACGACGACGGCATGCGTTGGCAGGTCCCTGGTGTTACGCATTCGACGCTGAGTTGGTTTGGCTACCAGACTGATCTGCTGGAGACGCAATTTCGGAGAAGTGACGATCCACTCCTCGAGATCGCTGACTTGCTTGCCGTCAACTGGGCCCGAAGGCCTCGCGGATACGGCACATACGTCGAACAGGTCCGGCGGATCGACCCCATCGGACTCGCCGGCTATCGGGGAACCCCTCTCCTGCCCGACAACCCACAGCGTGCGCGCTTGATGGAGTGGCTCGACCGACGACTTCCCGAAATCCTCGGCGAGCGCTCGGCTGAGGATCTCCTCAACGAATACTCTCTTCGCCTTTCGTGGGGTCAAGACGAGTACTCGAAGCGATTCACCGACCTTTACCTCTCCGACCCGCGATCGCTTAAGTGCGCGTTACCCGCCTACCTCGACCTCGTCGATCTCCTCCGCATCTTCATGGCCTCGGAGAGGGCGCTCTGCGCCCAGCTTGCCGCTTCACTGCCCAAGACCATGCCCGCTGAGGACAGGGTGCGCGTCACCCGTAAGGTCTTGGACTTCCTCGCCATCGACCGGACCTACGACGTCCCGTTCCTCAACGCGCTCGCCGACTGGTGGTCGCGACCGGACCTCTCTCCACTTGAGCAAGGAAAGCCGAAGCCCGATCTGACGCCGTTGATCGAGCAGGCACGCCGCCTGCTCGATCCGTGAGGCTCAGTCCTGGGTCGCCAGTCGTTCCGATGAAACTTGTTTTGACTTCTTGCCAATGAGACTTGACTTTCAAAGGGGGGGGTGCCAAGCTTGCGATGTCATGACAAGGGTGATACTGCTCCTAACACTTGTGCTTGGTCTGCTCCCCGAAAATGAAG
>DDSL01000046.1 GCA_002343825.1 Chthonomonas sp. UBA2391 | reverse complement strand
GTTGTAGATGGAGAGCATCGAAGGGGGCGCGTAGTTCTCGGCACCGATCGAGAGGTTTACGGGCTCGCCTGCGGACGGACCTCGTCCCGTGAGTCCGGCGGCGGCCATGTCGATTGGACAAAACGGCCCGATGATCTCGCTCGGAGGGCAATCCCCCGGTGTGTCGCACACCAGGCTCATGGCAGGTACACCAGAGAACCCGTCCTGATACGGTGTCGGGAACAGCGTGACGCGCGCCGCCGTCAGCGCCGCGACGATCCTCTGAACGGCATCAGCCTGGGAGGAGTGGGTCGCCATCGTGACGCCGGACGAATCTTCGGGAAGCAGCGCCAGGGCCTTGGCGTAGGGAGAATCCGGCTTGGCCGTGGCAATGAAGCGATCGGGGTCGAGCATCTGCCACTGCTTCCAGCTCACGCGGCGGTAACCGCCAGGCCAGGGTCCGCAGTCGACGCACAAGTACTTCAGGCCCTTCGCATCCGCCTCCACGACGGTCACGAAGTGATCCATCTCGACACGCACGATGACCGGCATCCCCTCCGACACGGCCAAAAGGGCGCGCAATCCGGCCGGACTCGCCTTCACACTTGCCGCGTCAAGCCCGAACGCGTCGCAACCCTCGATCAACTGCTTGGTGGTGGACCCGAAACCGGTATGGGGCACCTTTGCCTTGGTTTCCGTTTGTGTGGGTGCGGGTTGACCTGCGGCGCGGGCTGCATAGGCGACACCGGCCGCCCCGCTGAGGGGATCTATGAAGCCGGGTTCGGTGATCCCGGCTCGTGCTCGCTCGTCGTGGTACTTGCGGCACTTTTTCGCATGAGCGAGCATGAAAGCGGCGCGACGTCGGTCGTAACCTCGCGCCTTCGACCGAAGGAGGTCCGTGAGCGTGGCTTCGCTTTCGCGGTAACGGCCCGCTCGAAACTGCGCGTAACCTAGGCCCACCCGTGCCAGGCCGTTGTAAGCATGGGTGACGGGCAGGGAGTGAGCGAGGTCCGTGAATCGTTGTGCCGCCTGGTCAGGTTCTTGGAGGCCGGCAAGGGTGTACTCGGCGAGCTTGAGTCGCAAGCTGTGGCGTTCTTCGCCTTGCACCGTCTTATCGGCAAGCTGAGCGCGCCATCGGGCAACTTCTGCCGGGCTTACGGCCGTTTCCAAATGACCCGCTTCGCCCAGTAGCGACACACCATAAACGGGTGGAGGCGGGGGCGTTAGGGGCCTTCCGACACTCGAACTCGTCACCGTAGCACCGGGCCTTACGGATGGACCGAATGCCGGCGGTGGTACGAGCGTCGGTGCAGGTCTTGCAACGACCGGATGAGTACCGAACAACAAGAGCGAGATCGCGATTCCAGCGACCGACTGACGACCAAGAAGACCCCATTTCTTCAACACGACCCTTCTCCTTCGAGTTGTTTTTCGTTTCTTCTCGAGGTCCGCCCAACCCCGCAAAGGTCACTGTATCACGAGTTTTGAAAAGTGCCAAGTCCTACTTGTGAAAAGTGTGATATGGGTCGATCAAGGCCCTTGCCCCCTCCAAGAGGGCCACGACCCACAGTTCGATCGCTCCTGCGGAAGCCTCAACCGAACCGGTATCTTGGCCCCGATGAAACTCTGCCGTTTCGAACTCATCCAGGATCCCGGAGTCAGTCGATCCGGCATTTTCTTCGACCATCGCGTCTACGAGACCGATGGCGAGAATGCGATCGGCGTGCATGAACTCGGAAAGGTCGCCTTCCTTGCCCCGATCGGGCGGGTCGGTTCGATTCGGCGCTACTCCCGAACGGCCGAGACACTGTACAGCCTCTACGGCAACCCGACGACCGTCCTTCCGAGTCAGAGCGAGGTCGATGTCCCACCGGATGCGCTCACGTTGATGCCCGAGGTCCGCGTCGGCGCGATCATCCGCGAGGTCGGCGACCGGATCGGCCGCGAGGAAGCGGGGGGGTTCATTCTCGGCCTCGTGCCCACGATCGGCCTCGTATCGGCCGAGCTCGAGGCCGCGGAACGCGCCTCCGGGCTGCCGCCCTCGAGTAGCGTGGACTTTCCACTGGCGGTGGGGCCGCTTCTCACGACGCCGGATGAGCTCGAAGGCAAGCGGGACGGCACCGAAGACGCACGGTACCGACTGGACGTTGCGCTCAGCGTCAACGGGGAAGAGGTGGCGAAGACCACGTGGTCGATGCCGGTGGCATTCGAGGAACTTGTGGTGTCGGCCTCGCGCCACGTGTGGGTCGAACCCGGGGACATGCTCCTCAGCCCGCCGGTGCCGCTTCCGCCCCTGGATGAAACCCGGCTGGCTCGGGCCTTACGCCCCAGCGACACGGTATCGGCCTCGGTCGAGGAGCTCGGTGCGGTCGTGCTCCGGCTTGTCTAGGGCCAAAAGACCCAAGCGTCCGTCAGAATAGGCGTAAGGTACCGACAATGGCGTCGGTAGCGACGGGATCCGAAGGTATGTCATCGCCGATCGCAGATTGGTACTACGTGGGTTACTACGGGCAGCTGGGCCCGCTCACGCTCGAGCAGATGGAGGAGTTGGTCCGCGACGGCGTGATCGAACAGGACACCTTCGTCTGGCGTGCGGGGCTGGCAGACTGGCAACGGGCCGACGCGCGCGCCGAGTTCGCTTCGTTCTTCGCCTCGATCGCTCCCCTCTCGCCGCCTCCACCGCCGATCCCGGTCCGTGGCGCCCAGCCCGCACCCCCGCGTTACGCCCCTCTCGGTTCCGCGAACTTCGAAGGGTGGGTGCCCGTTCATGCGATGCCGAAGAGCGATCGGAGTCGGCTCGTCGCGGGAATTCTCCAATTGATCGTCCCAGGAACAGGTCGGATGTACTTGGGTTATGGCGCCCAAGGCGTGCTCCAGCTCTTTCTGACGCCGTGCGGCATGGGCATCGGCTGGATCTGGTCCGTGATCGACGGAATCGTCATCCTCAGCGGCGGGGTCAAACTCGACGGATACGGTCGCCGTCTGGACGACTAGCCCTCGGTCGGTTTTTCGGGGCGCCGGAACGCATAGAGGCGCTGCCCACTGAAGTTCCAGATCGCGACGACGATCGTCGCGATGACGGTGGCGATCGCCAGACTCCGGGCCGGATGACCGGGAACGATCTTGTTGAAGAGGGTCGTGATCAAGGTGTTGAGGAGCATGCCGATCACGGACACGACGACGAATCGGCGCAACTGCTTCGCGCGCTCGGCCTTGCCCCGGATGTTGAAGGTCCAACGCCGATTCCAGATGAAGCTGTTCAGGATGGCGACGCTGGCGCTGATGGCGGCCATGACGAAGACACTCGCCTCCGTCGGCACCTTCTCCGCGTATCCGAAAACCGAGGGAAAGGTCTGGACCATCCATCGACCGAGGACCGAGCCCGCTTTGTCGCTTCCCCAGGGAAGGTAGAGCAGAAGGAAGAAGCGGAGGGCGGTGTCGATGACGAACGAACTGCCCCCCACGATCGCAAACTTCGCGAATTGGCGCACGATCCGGCGTTGGAAGATGCCGGTTTTCTGGACGATCGGGAGATCGTCGTCTTCGTTGGCGAGGACATCGTTGAGGCGCTTCAAGATCCACTTCTCGGCGATTCGGTTCACTTTCGTGCCCACGAATTCACGCTTCGACATCGGTTGGACGAGGATGGCGTCGATTCCGGTGCGGTTGGCGCCGAGGATATCGGTCAACACTTGGTCGCCGATCATGACCGCCTGGTCGAGGGAAATGCCTCGCTGCTCACACGCTTTGAGAAACATTTGGCGGCTCGGCTTGAACTTATCCCGCACAAAGCCGATGCCCATCGCCTTCGAGAGCCGAGTGAGGCGCTCGACGTTGCGGGTATTGCTGACGATGCAGAAGTCGAGCCCGAGGTTCTTGCCCGTAGCTAGCCACTCGATCGTGCTCGGAGGGATGTCCTCCTCGCGCCACGGGAGCATTGTGTTGTCGACATCGATCAGGATCAGCTTCTTGCCGGTTGCGTGGAGCGCAGCCAGATCGACCTCGGAGAGGGTGGCGACCGACTGAATCGGGCAGAATTTCTGAAGTGATTTCTTCAGCTCTGTTCGCTCAAACTTACCTGTTCGGAAGCTCATCGGTCTCCCCGCGAAGCCGCAAATGCGGCCCGACTCTTTCGGATGTTGGCGCGATGATCGTCATAGTTTGTGCTGAACAAGTGAGACTTATCCGGCATTGCCACATAGTACAGGTAGGGGTGCTTCGCCGGTTGGGCCGCTGCCTTGAGGCTTGCGAGGCCGGGGGAGCAGATCGGACCTGGCGGAAGGCCCGCATTCAAGTACGTATTGTAGGGCGATTGGACGGTCTTGACAACACCGGGTCCGGGCTCCTTCCACTCCTGGAGGGCGTACAGCACCGTCGCATCGATGTCGAGCGTCATCCCTTTCTTCAGGCGATTCATGATGACGCCGGCCACGATCGGTCTTTCGCGGTCGAGCGCGGTCTCGGCCTCGACCATCGAAGCGATGATCACCAACCGATGCAAGTCCTTCCGACGTCCGAGCGTACCGACGACTTTCTTCTCGAAGGTCTGAAGCTGTCTTCGGACCGTCGCATCGGCACCAAGGAGGGGGGGGAGGTCATAGGTATCGGGAAAGAGGTAGCCCTCCAGGCTTGCTTTCGGCAAGGGAAACGAGAGGTTCTCCCGGTACGCCTGGGGATCGTGGGCGGCGGCGATGTAGTCCTCGGCCGAGGCGACTTCCTTCTCGTCGATGACCTTCGCGACTCGAGCGATCCACCGGCCCTCCGGGATACGCACCATCTGGCGCAGAGGGGCTTTGAACGCCGTCGAGATCTGCTCAAGGGTCACGCCGGGGGCGATGCGATAAGTGCCCTTCGCGACGGGATGACCGATGTCGCGGTATCGCGCCCACCAACTCGCGACCTTGGCGTTGCGAACGATACCAGCCTGTTCCAGATCGACGAGCAACGCGCCGAACCGCTTCGGCTCCGTCACGATGTAGTACCGCTCCGGCCCCGGGGGCGTCGGATCCAAACTGCTTCGGACGTGCCATCCCGCTCCGCCGAGCATGCCGACCAGGAAGAGCACCGTCCACGCCAGACGGCGTGGCCAACGCCGCTTGCGGATCAACGCTTTTCCTCGTCTTGGGACTCGGAAAAGTAGCGCTCGAGGATCAAGCAGGCGGCCTCACCATCGCGGCGTCGGCGTCGGTGTGCGGCGGGCTCCCCGGTGGTTCGCAGGTTGGCCTCCGCCTCGACCGAGGTCAGGCTCTCGTCGACGAGGGCGACGTCCAGTCCCTGAGCGCGGAGCTTGTCGGCGAGCGTTCGACACAAGCGCTGCTGTCGAGGGTCGCCCTCCGGGTCGGGTTGAACGGGCAAACCGATGACGATTCGCTCGACTTCCTCCACCGCAGCCATCGCGGCGATTCGGGAGGCATCGGTTTGGAGCGATCCCGACGCGGGGAGCGGGGTCCGAGGCGATGCGACACCGACTTCGAGCTCGCCGACGGCAAACCCGATGCGGCGCGAACCCCAGTCCACGCCAAGCAGTCTCACTGGAACGCCTCCAACACCGCGCGATGAATCTCGGGCGTCGAGCTGATCGCCTCACGGTGGATGCCAGAGCGCCCATCGAAGTCCGTGAACCGGCCACCCGCTTCCTCGACGATGACTGCGACGGCGGAGAGATCCCAGCGCTCGACGATCGGATCGACCATCGCGTCGATTCTGCCGGAAGCGACGAGCATGTGACCGTACGCATCCCCCCATGTGCGGAGAACGGGGCCGGAATCGCTCAGACGGCCGAGACCGTCCCAGCGTCCGGTTGCGCGAAAGCCGGATGCGCTGCCAGTCGCGATGGTCGCACGATCGAGGCTCTCCGCCGATCGAACGCGGCAAGGCCGTCCATTCCATGTCGACCCACCGCCACGCTCCGCCGCGAAGACCTCGTTCAGGGCTGGTAGGACGACCACACCCAGGACCGGAACCCCACCCTCTTCGAAGCTGAGGAGGGTCGAGAACAGAGGGACCCCGGACACAAAGGACTTGGTCCCGTCGATCGGATCGAGAACCCACCGGGTGTCCCCGGCCCCAGTCAGGCCCTCCTCTTCGCCGAGAATGGCTTCACCGGGGTAGTGTGCGGCGATCGCATCGCGGATGAGTCGTTCGGCCTGCCGATCGGCTTCCGTGACCGGCGAGTCGTCGGCCTTGAAGTGAATAGGCGTACCCGTCTGGAACAGGCCCAACGTCAGGCGGCCGGCTCGGTAGGCGGTCTCGATCGCAAACTCCAATCGCGGCGACATGCTCGTGAGTTTTGGCAGGCTCGGCCCAGGTTTTGCACGGCCCGACTATTCCGAAGCGGTCTTTGCCGCAGTCACCGCGAGATCGATGCCTTCGCGATAGGCGTTTTCGCCGAGAATCTCGTGGAGCAGTTCGACATGGCTCTCGTGCCAAAGCGGGGTGGGATCGAGTAACCAGAGCGTACACGCTCCGGCCAGGGTCAACGCCACGTCGCCCCCACGTTCGCACAGGACCTTGAACCCAGCCTCGCGAAGCATCTGCTCGTACAGCATCCCGAGCGCTTCCGTCTCGGTCGACCCAATCCGGTAGCTGCGCCTCATCTTGATAAACGGGTGGCGGTCTTCAAGCGGCGCACCGCTTCGAGCACCTGGTTCCGGCCGGCACCGTCCTGCCACTCTGCGGCCAGCAGGTCGACAAGCGCGCTTCCGACCACGGCACCCTCCGCGGCCTCGCAGACCATTCCGACCTGCTCCGGGGTCCTGATTCCGAACCCAACCGCGACCGGCACCGAGGTGCGCGCGTGAACACGACCGACGAGACCGCGGACTTCTTCGGGGACAGCGGCCGTCGCCCCGGTCACACCTGTGCGCGAGATCGCATAAACGAACCCGGTCGCTCGCGCGCAGACGATGTCGAGTCGTTCGTCCGTCGACGTCGGAGCGGCGAGGAAGACGGTATCGAGCCCGGACGCGCGGCTTGCCGCGATCCAGTCGTCGGATTCCTCGGGGGTGAGGTCGCTGACGATGGTGCCGTCGGCACCCGCTGCGCGGGCGGCTTCGGCGAACGCGCCGAGGCCCCAGCGCAGGATCGGGTTGTAGTAGCCCATGAGCACCAGGGCGGGACGATCCTCTCCGGCGGATTCGGACCACCGCGCGATGCCATCGAGCACGGCCGGAGGCTGGACCCCGCGATCGAGCGCGCGCTGACTCGCCGCCTGGATGGTCGGACCATCGGCGATCGGATCACTGAACGGGATCCCGACCTCAATGAGGTCCGCACCGGCCTCGGCGAGGGTCTCGAGAATCGCTGGAAGTTGATCCAGGGCGGGATCGCCCGCGACGACGAACGGGATGAGCGCCTTCTCACCCCGCTCGCGAAGCGCGTGGAATCTTGTGGCAATGCGTGACACCGGGCAGATTGTGCACGAAAGGTCGCGAACGCCGGACGGTATAACCTCCCCATGAGTAAAGGTGCCCCCGGGGTTCGCTACGCGGAGTTGGATCGAGAGACGCGCGAGACACGCGTCCATGTCGTGATCGACCTCGACGGCGGAACCCGCCAGGATATCGGCACCGGCATCGAGTTCTTCGACCATATGCTCGAACTCATGGCGTTCCACGGGCACTTCGACCTCGGCGTTCATGCCGAAGGCGATCTGCTTGTCGACGATCACCATACGGTCGAGGACGTCGGCATCGTGATCGGTAAGGCGATCGCTCGCGCCCTTGAAGACAGCGAGCCGATCGAACGTTACGCCTCCAACCACACCGCGATGGATGACGCGCTGGTGCTGGTCGCGCTGGATATGTCGGGGCGGGGCAGGTTCCATGGGGATCTGCCGTTCACCCGCGACCGGCTGGGGCAGATGTCGACCGAGAACGTCGCCGAGTTCTTCCGTGGGTTGTGTCAGCATGCGGGCATCACGCTCCACATTCGGCGTCTTGCCGGCGAGAACGACCACCATCTCTGCGAGGCCGTGTTCAAGGGATTCGGGATGGCCCTCCATGCCGCTACCCGTCGAAGCGAACGGCGCGGAACGCCGTCGACCAAAGGCAAGATCGATTGACCGTCGTGCTCGATTACGGCATGGGGAACCTCGCCTCGGTCGAGAAGGCGTTGAGGCACCTGGGTCATGAGTGCCGTCGAGAGCAAGACCTCGCCGATGCTTCGAGGCTCATTCTTCCCGGGGTTGGAGCGTTCGGTGCGGCCATGGCTGCGCTCGGATCGCGGGCCGAATCGATCGCCGCGTTCGCGCGCAGCGGCCGTCCGGTCCTCGGGATATGCTTGGGCCAGCAGCTTCTGTTCGAGGAGGGAGAGGAGCATGGCCGTTTCGGCGGCCTTGGATTGCTTGCGGGGAGAGTCGTGAGACTGCCCGGAGAAGGCGTCAAGATTCCCCACATCGGCTGGAACGAGCTCCATCCACCCCACGGTGCCACGCAGTTCAGTTCACCGATGCTGCAAGGGATCGAACCCGGCGAACAGGTCTACTTCGTGCACTCCTATCACTGTGTGGCGGCCGAGCGCTCCGATGTCGCGGCGATGAGTCGCCACGGGATGGAGTTTGTCGCCGCGGTCCAGCGCGACAACGTATGGGGTTGTCAGTTTCACCCCGAGAAGAGCGGGGCGGCCGGACTGCGAATCCTGGAGAACTTCCTCCGATGGAACTGATTCCGGCGATCGACCTCTTGGGTGGGCAGTGCGTGCGACTCTACCAAGGCGATTATGCTCGGGCGACCGTGTACGGCAGCTCCCCCGAGGCGGTGGCACGCGAGTTCATCGAGGCCGGTGCCGAGCGCGTCCATGTCGTCGATCTCGATGGCGCGCGGACCGGAAGGCCCGCGAACGGCACGATCGTCGCCAGGCTCGCCCAGCTCTTTCCCGATCGGATCCAAGTCGGGGGCNNGGGGGTGTGGCACGGGTCATCGTCGGGACCGGGCTCCTCGGGACCGAGGCCGAAGCGGCGCGTTGGTTCGGCGTGCTCCGGGATCGGGTGGTGGCAGGCATCGATGCACGCGATGGTTTCGTTTCGGCCCACGGTTGGACCGAGACCGGTACGGTCGAAGCGATCGGGTTCGCTCGTAGGATGGTCGATCTCGGATGCTGCCGGATCATTTACACGGACATCGCGACCGATGGAACGCTTTCAGGACCGAATGTGGAAGCCATGCGCGAAATGGTCGTCGCAAGTGGCGTCCCTGTCGTGGCCAGCGGCGGCGTCGGATCGCTGGACGATCTTGCGCGGCTTCGCGACACCGGAGTCGAGGCCGTGATCGTGGGCCGGGCGTTGTACGAGGGACGAGTGAACGTGGCGTCGGCCGTGGAGTTCTTGAGGTAGCGGTTAGGCCCAAAGACCTGCCAACTCAACCGGGGTCGATCGGCTGCGTCCTTTCACCCAATCCACGGAGAACCAAACTATGAAGAACCTCAAACTTAGCCTTGTCCTCTTTTTCGTCCTCGCCTTGATCGGCGGCGCCTTCGCGCAAAGACCGACAAGCTACAAGCTCTCGGATGTCATTGTCACCTCATATTCCTTCTCGAACGAGGCGATGCAGATCAGCTTCAACTTCGACAAGATGGTGTACCGCGCCAATCTGAGCAATGCTCGACTGTACATGATGCGAAACGGTAAGCGGGTTCCGCTCAGCAAGTCCGAAGCCACGGACGTTATCCGAAAAGGAACGAGGATGGATCTCACCGGCCGACTCCAAAAGAACGGCATCATCGCGGTATTGATCGGAATCGTGAAGCCCTCGACCCGCGGATAAGCTCTTCTCTCCCTTCTCTCTCTCTCACACAACAGCCCGGCCTGATGGCCGGGCTTGTCGCGTGTTACGGGGTTATCGCCCGGCTCGGTAGGTCGCCCAAGCCGAATCCATGCGGCTCGATTGCCCGGGCGTGAACTTGAACATACATGCGTCGGTCGAGTAGTCCATGAAGTTCTCGATCGGATCGAGGCCCGAGAAGCCTCGACCCTTGCATGAGTCGCGACCGGTGGGACAGCCGGAGGCCGGGCTGCGCTCCGCCGGCGTGTCGCTGACGAGATCGTTGGTCGTCGTGCATCCACCTTGGAACGTGTGATACAGACCCAGCCAGTGACCGACTTCATGGGTCGCCGTATCGCCGAGGTTGTAACCCGTAAACGTCCCGCCCGGAAGCGATGTATGGACCACCACGACGCCGTCAAGCGACGGAGCCGCGGCGTAATCCCACGGCCAGGTCGCCCAGCCGAGGAGTCCGCCACCCATGCCGTTCGTGTAGAGGTTCAGGTCGTCCGCCGTTCCCTGACGGAGTGCCGCCTTCATCTGGGCTTCCGCCGCCGTGTCGTAGGTTGCCGTGAACCAGGTGGAGTTGGTCGTTCGCGTGACCCCGGCGAGAACGAATCGGAAGGACGTGTTGGTGCCTCCCGTCGCTCCGCTGTAGGCCTGGTTCAGCACGTTGATCTGATTCGTGATCATCGTATCCGGAATGTCGCCGTTGGCGATCCCCGAGCCTCGATTGATCACGTGCACGTACACGTTGATCGTCGTGTCGCCGGGTGCCCGGCTGATCCCCGCCGCCGCGATCTCGGCTTCCACCGCCCGGATCTTGGACTCGGGTGGAGTCGGCGTCGCACAACGCTCGTTCCCCGAGACATTCGCGATGCGAAACGAACCGGCATCACCGCTCATGTCGGCACCGCTGCCGCCACAACCGATCGCCACGGCGATCCCGACAGGAATCAACACGGCCCCCAGGGCCAGGAACTTCGACTGCATAATGCAAAGACCTCCGAATAATGAGAGCGTCCGTAGACGCCACCTCATGATACGCGAGACGCTCGGAATCGCCAAGAAGACTCTTGTCTATCGATACGAGACCTCACGCAAGCGGATAAGCTCCGTCGATGCCCTTGTGCTGCCGCGTTTTCATAGCCACCAGCCTCGATGGCTTCATCGCCAGGACCGACGGTTCGATCGACTGGTTGATGGAGGCCCAAAGGTCGGTTCCCGAAGGTGAAGACTGCGGATACGAAGATTTCATGGAGGAAGTCGACGTCCTCGTCATGGGGCGGAACACCTTCGAGCAGGTCGCCACCTTCGATCCATGGCCATACGGCGATCTGCCCGTCATCGTCCTCAGCTCTCAGCCGATGAGCGAACCCGATTCGCCGACGATCCGTGTCTGTTCGGCGGGTCCGATCGATCTCGTCGCCGAACTGGAGGCCGCGGGCTATCGGAACGCTTACATCGATGGCGGACAAACGATCGCATCGTTCCTGCGCGAAGGCCTGATCCAGGAGATGACGATCACCACGATACCGATCCTGCTTGGATCGGGACGACCTCTGTTCACCGGAATCGAGCACGATATCCATCTTGAGAGGGTGGCGACGCGGAGTTGGCCGTTCGGATTCGTCCAGACCACCTACCGCGTTCAGGGCTAGAGGTCGACGACTTCGTCGATCACGGGCCGATGGCGATCATCCCACCCAAGGCGAGCCGCCGCAATGGCGGGGTCGTGCTGGAAGACGACGATCCACCGCCCTGCGATCGCGTCCTCGAGGAAGCGCTGCTTCTCATCGACCGCTCTCTCCGCACAGAGGTCGTATCCCATGGTGAAGGCGGGGGCGAGATGGTGCGAGGTGGGCATCAGATCCGACGGAAACGCGATCGTCTCGTCACCAGCAACCACCTTCACCCACTGCAGTCCGCGGGTGTGGCCGTGCGCCTGATGCACGGTCACACCGGGCCAGATCGTGTCGCCGTCCTCGGTCGCACGCGCGTCGACCGCGTCGAGAGCCGCAAGGTCGATCGGCCTGTAGCTGGCACGCTCCTTCGGCCCGGGGGACTTCGCATGCTCCCAATTCGTGCGCGAGATATGGTGGCGGGCGTGAGCATAGGACGGACTCTGGATGCCGCCGACGTGATCGAAGTGGAGGTGGGTCAGGATCACGTCCGTGACGCCTTCGACCTCGACGGGAAGGCTCTCGAGGCCGTAAATGGCTTGGAGCTTCGCCTCCCACCGGTCGCCGCATCCGAGATCGACGATCGCCCTCCGGTCCTCGTGCTCGATGACGAGCGAGCGCGCAGCGAGCACGATGCGGTTATCCTCGTCCGGGGCGATCTCGCGTGCCCAAAGGGTCTTCGGGACGGAACCGAACATCGCTCCGCCGTCGAGGCGCAACCAACCGTGGAGGACGCTCCCCACCCTCGTTCCACCGACGTCGATCATGGTCCCAGCATACTGCCGACTGCGGGTATCATGAGGATTCGCGCGTGCTCCCGTCGTCTAGCGGTNNTCGCGGGTTCGAATCCCGTCGGGAGTACCACCATCCTTAGGTTCAAATCCTGCTCTTGCTCAGGTTGAAAGTCGAAAGCAACCGGACGGGATGACAACTTACAGGATGTTACTTCCATTTTGCTCCGGATTCGCCCCAACACACGTCTAAGAAGTGGACGGCGAGTCTGACTCTCCTTTCACACTACAAGGTAAACTTATGTCTACCTGGCAGGGATTGGCAGAAAGTGATGAGAATACGGGCATCGGGGATGAAGAACGAGCAGTCGATAAACGCAAAGCTGACTGCCCGTCAACGCTTGTTGCTGGCGCTACTGAATGCGCTCGGCGGCTCAGCCAGAAACCTCGATTTCCAAAAGGTTCTCTTCCTCTACTGCCAAGAGCCTGACGCGGGCAAACCGTACGACTTCGTTCCCTACAAGCGGGGTGCATTCTCATTCACGTCGTATGCCGACCGCCGCAAGCTGATTTCCTATGGACTGATTGAGGACAGCGAGCACCACTGGAAACTCACCGATGCGGCTGGAGCGACGGAGTCCGACATCTTCCTCAAAGGCTTTGTGGAGAGCCTGGATGGACTCCAAGGCGACGAACTGATAGCCGACACCTACAGGCGCTTCCCGTACTACGCAATTCGAAGCGAGATTGCTGAGGAGGTTTTGAATGGCGACGATGCTGCGCTCGCCAGGATTGAAGAGGAGAAATCAAGGACTAGTCCGTATCCGCTTCAGACAATCGGTTATGAAGGGCGATCCTTGGAGTCCTACCTTAACCTGCTTATTCAAGCGGGAGTAAATGTCCTTTGCGATGTGCGGCGCAATCCGATTAGCCGCAAGTATGGGTTTTCAAAGAGCACGTTGGCCAACGCCTGTGCAGGAGTCGGGATTTGGTATGAGCACTTACCGGAACTCGGAATCGCGTCCGACCAACGCCAGGCGCTTAACTCGCATGAAGACTACGATGCCCTCTTTGCGAAGTATGAACGTGACCATCTTCCAACGCAGGATGAGGCTCTCACGAGAATCCAAGAGTGGATCGAGAATGGAGCGCGAGTTGCGTTGACTTGTTATGAGCACTTGCCCAACCAGTGCCATCGTCACTGTGTAGCCAAAAAGTTAGAGGCCATGTCGCAAAGCCGATTGGAGGCGCGGCACTTGTGAGGTGGCATGGCAAAGGAACGTGTTCTCATCACAGTAAAGACATATCCGACGCTCTCCCGCAAGTACGGTGAGACCGTCTGCACGGCTGGAATCCGAGAAGATGGCTCGTGGGTTCGGATGTATCCCGTCCCATTTCGAAGACTGGAGGAAGCGCAACAGTACTCAAAGTACGACTGGGTTGAATGTGACTTGATTCGCAACACGAGCGATCCGCGCCCGGAATCTCTTCGTCCGACCGACGCCGCACAATTGGTTCCGGCTGGACATATCGGAACCGACCACCAATGGCGAGAGAGGCGGCAACTGTTGCTCAGGACTGCCAAAGTGTACGACCGATTGGACGACTTGATCGGGGAAGCCAAATCGAACACGACTTCGCTGGCGGTTTTCAAGCCGTCCAGGGTTCTCGACTTTACTTGGGAGCAAGAAGAACGCGTATGGGACGCCAGAAAGCTCAAAGAAATGAGAGGGCTTCATAGCCAGCTTCACCTGTTTGAAGATAATGAGTGGCGCAAGACCTTCCAAGTCATTCCGAAATTGCCTTACAGTTTCTCGTATAAGTTTGAAGATTCCACGGGAAGGCAGAGTGAATTGCAAGTGCTAGACTGGGAAGCGGGAGCCCTCTTCTGGAATTGCCTTCGTTCTACCAATGATGATGAACCCGCGGCTCTAGAAGGGGTAAAACAGAAGTACTTCGATGAGTTTCTCAGCAAGGATTTGCACTTCTACCTGGGGACTACTCAGCAATTTCATTTCGTGGCGCCAAATCCTTGGGTCATTGTCGGAGTCTTGCCCATCCCGCATGAAACTCAGGATCGTCTATTTGACTTCTAATGAACCGCCACTGAGTTCGAGTATTGCGCGACAAAAGCCAAGTTCCAAGCGCGTCCACTTCGGAGTGTTAAGCTGCCATCGATACTTCGGACTCGTTCCGAGTTCTCTGGTAACATCCTCGTGATGTCGCTTGACGCTCGCTTCCACGCGCAGCATAGCCTTGATAAAGCCTCGGTCTCAGTCATCACGCAGGCCTTCATGGTGATGGTGTTCGGGCATGAGGCTCCGGGTTGTTCGCCAGAGGATGTGGCTCACGCCAAGGCTCTCGGCTACTGGCACGATGACGCATTGTTGACCCATGACGAGGCTGTAGCTCGATGCATTTCGGCGCGTAACGCGATCGATAGGGACGAGTTGGTCCGGGGTTTCATCTTTGGTCTTGCGACAAACCGGCCCGATTGGTGGGCTGCGCTCGCGAGCTATGGCTATGCGCGGCATCTTGCTGTTCACAACGCCACGAGCACGGGTATGGACGATGCGTGCAGCACTTGCGGACTGGCCCCGACCCAGGGCTCGAACATTCCCTGGCAAGTTAACGGACAACTGGCCGGCATTCTCCAGGTGGGAGCGCGCCCCAATATCATCAGTGCCACATCCGCCCTGCTCTTTGCTTCGACCTATCCCCCTTTCCCTGAGCCCACTCCAGAGGATCTATCGCCACTGATCACCCTGCTGGATCTCGTCAAGGACTCGCCTCCGAAAACGACGGCGCCCAAGCTTGCAAAACTCATGAAGGGGGTTTGCGGAAAGTCTATCGAGCAAAGGCTCAACATTGTCGAAGCGTTGTCGGTCCTTGGCATTCTGGCTCCGCACTCAGACAAGGCGACCACGTACTTTGAGCACTTTTTCCCGTTCGATGACACTCAGATCGGCAATGTGCGAACCGACACCGAGTATCCTGCGCTAGCCTGGAACTCGGACCATGGGGTGAACGCAGATGCGGTCGAGTATTGGTTCGGACGGTTCCTTCGTTGACGATGTGCAGGCCCCGCTTGATTCGCTCGTGCGCACTGATAGAGATCCCTATCGGGCAGAGCAATCGGCTATACTCTGTCGGCCCTCGCATTTTGTGCCTAGCGTGGATCTATGACTTATCTACTTAACGGGGGAGACCCCTATCGAGATGTGCCCGACGGCACCTTTATCGGCTCGGATTTGGCTCTGGCTAACCTAGATGCAATCACGGGATTGCATCTAGGAAAGGACACCAAAGGTCTATCGAGAGTGGTAGGCTTGGATCGCGTTAAGTACTTGTCGAGCTCGCATTGGACTCCCGCAATCGCCGAGCTTGCCCGGAGCTTTCCGAACTTGGAGCGCTTAGAACTTTACGGGATTAGGGGTGTACCCGCGGGCACTGGACAGCTTCCGCGCTTGAAACTCCTCTCGGTATACGCTTGTTCTGGGCTCGTCGATTTCGAGCCATTCGAGCAGTGTGTGGCCGTGGAGACTTTCTGGATTAGTGGTTGCATCCACCTTAAAACATTGGACAGGATCGATCGCATGAGAAACCTCACAGAGTTCGCGATCACGGGTTCCCCGACCAAGACGGGCACGATTCCCACGCTTGCTCCCCTGTCGAGTTGTGCAGAATTGCACTATGTTGCTCTCGCGACCCGAATCGAGGACAAGGACATCTCGCCGCTTCGCAATCTCTCGATGCTGAGATACCTCTGGCTTCAAAACCGCTTCAAGCATGATCAGTATGAAGCAATACTGGCATCGTGTCCTATGCTTGAGGCTATTGAACTGCACAACGGAACGTTTGACCGGCTCAAAGGTTTCAGAAAGGACGAAGAGTGAACTTGCTGCAGCGGTTCAGCGCGAAGCAGCCCTACTTCTAACTGCGTGCACTTCGGTGTACCAGCTCTTCGTAGTCACGCCGGACTTCTGCAGCGGCTTACGGGTGGTTCAAGCGTGCCTCGCCAGACCCAAGGCCTTGAGTACCTCCCCGAGCGGTTTTCCTTATGCCTTTGTCGCGAGACTGCCAAGGAAGGGCGACGTGCCTCCAGTCGCCGGTCTGGCGGCACGATGACCGAGTGTTCTTTTCCTCCGGCAATGCGCCGCCGATGTGGGAGGCACGGCCGGCTCTGCCGGCCCGCGTTCCCGCGTCGACGATCCGTCGAAGGAGATGGAGGGCCCTCGAAGGTAAGGGATGTGATCGGCCCAGGTGCCGGCCGGGGAACCGAGACGCGGTCAGTCCGACCGCGCGTCGGTTCCTGTGAGGTCGTCGAGCATGGCTCGAACGCGCGCGGCGATCTGGTCGCGGATCGCGCGAACGTCCTCGATCGATTGACCGGCCGGGTCTTCGAGTGCCCAGTCCTCCGTGACGAGGAAGCGCGCCGGGCACGCCGAGGCGTCGACACCGCACCCCATCGAGATGACGCGATCGGCCTCATCGGCCATCGCTTGGGTCAGCATTTTCGGGGCGTGACCGGTCATCGCGATGCCGAGTTCGGCCATCGCCTCGACTGCGACGAGATTGAGATCCTTGCCGCCGACGGTTCCGGCGGAGCGCGCGACGACCGGCAGGCCCGACGCGGCGGCCAGCGCGTTCGTCAGGGCCTCGGCCATCTGCGACCGGCCAGCGTTATGGACGCACACGAAGAGCACCACGGTGGGCCTCACGAGCAGCACTCCTTTCCACAGCAGTCCGGCTTCTCAGCTCGAATGAGGGCACCCATGATCCGGCCGTCGAGGTCCGCGCGCTCCTCCGGCGTCAACGCAAAGATCGCGGCGGCCGCACAGCTGTCCGCTTCGAGGTCGGCGAATCGGTAGCGGCGCGTCGGTTCGATCGTGGCGTTCACGAAGCCGGCCTCGGCAAGCAGGTGGAGGTAGTCGCCCTTCTCGAGCGCACCGGCCACGCACCCGACGTACGCTTCCATGTCTTTCCGGACGCCTTCCGGAAGCGTGCCTTCGACCACGACATCCGAAACCGCGAAGCGCCCACCCGGCTTGAGCACGCGGAAGGCTTCGCGGAGGACCTGCGGTTTGTCACCGGAAAGGTTGATCACGCAGTTCGAGATGACGACATCGACAGAGGCATCGGGCAGGGGAATCGATTCGATGTGTCCCTTGAGGAACTTCACATTCGTCGCCCCAGCTTCGGCTCGATTCCTCTCGGCAAGGGCCAGCATTTCGTCGGTCATATCGAGACCGTAGGCGAATCCGGATGGCCCGACGCGCCGAGCCGAGAGGAGGACGTCGATACCGCCTCCAGAGCCGAGGTCGAGAACGGTCTCGCCCTCGGACAGCGAGATGAGTGCGGTCGGGTTACCGCAGCCGAGCGAGGCGAGGAGCGCGGCATCCGGCACGTCGGCCGCTTGGTCCGCATCGTAGAGGTCGCTTGAGATCGGATCCGCGAGGGTTCCGGATCCGCCGCAACAGGCGGCACCTCGGCCGTCGAGAACCGTCTTGGCTGCGGCACCATACTTGTCGCGCACGATGGTGCGGAGATCCGGGTTGGGTGTGGGTTCGTTCATGGGTTGGCTCCTTGAGGGGTCGGGCAACACGCGGGCTCCTCAGGCTCGAGGGCGAGCTTCTGCAGATAGTCGGCGAGTTCCTGGAGTGCCTTGCTTCGAAGGGTGCAGATGCGGTGTTTGCCCCGCCGCTCGATCTGGACCAGACCGCAATCGGCGAGTTCGCGCAAGTGTTGGGAGACGGTGGACGTGATTTGATCGGCCCCGGTGATGTGGCAGCAGATTTCTCCCGCGCTCGGGCCGAGGACACCGCCCCGGGAGTCGATTGCGACGGTGCTGCAGCATGTTCGAGCGAGGAACTCGACAATGTGGAGCCGAGTCGGGTCGCCCAGAGCTTTGAAGGCCTTTCGGTAAGTTTCGTTCATCGACGAAATGATTGTGGCACACATTTCGCCATATGCCGAAATAAACATAGGCCTCGTGCGCAGGCAACCGGGAGGGGGGCCGACGAACACAGGCCCGCCGCGAAGACGCCGTTCAAGATCATTCGGGCTTACCGCTTGTTCGTTTGCTTCAGGATGGCTGTCAGCTCGACATCGCGACCCGTCGCGATGTCCGACGCGCTCGGCGTCACGAGGAGGTCCGGGACGACGCCCGCATCAGGCTGCGGAGTCCGCGGAAACTGGCCGATCAGCGGGATGTCGATTTCGATTCGCGAATTGGGAAGCGTCAGAAAGAAGAAGCCGCCGCCATTGATGCCGCGCCGACTGCCGCCGGTCGGGCGTCCCACGAGGGTCCCGAGGCGGAGCTGTTTGACCTTCAGGGCGAACTCGAACGTTGCGCTGCTGTTTTCTGGCCCGACGATGACGAAGACTCGACCGGTGTACGGTCTACCACTCGGTTGGATGACCGCTGCAATCTCGTCTCCGAGGCGCCGAAGTCGAAAAAAGCCCCGGTCCAACGGCGTGACAGCCCCTTTCCAGTCATAGAAGCTTGAGTCCCAGGTCGTGAGGTGCGGACGTAGCGATGGTGGTACGGCTTGATAGCGTGTCCGTCGCTCGTACTCAGGACCACGGGCAGGTGCGCGGACCAACCGCCGCAGAATGAGGTCCCCTACGGCGTTGCCGCCTTCATTCCCCCGCAGGTCGACGATCAGGTTCGGCACCGATCTCTGGACGAGGTCGTCGAGCGTCGTGTCGAGCCAGGCCTGCCAACTCCACTTCGACTGATAGATCGCCCAATCCGGCATCGACAGAAGGGCGGTATCCGGGCGGGGAAAGGTGAGCGTCCACAGAGGTCGTGACGGATCAGCCGCCTCCTGGGTCGGTTTCTTTCGCGATCCCGGCACGAGCTCGGCGACCACCGTCGACGGGCTGCGTCCGGGTGCCTCGATCTTGAAAGTCCGGCTGGCTGCGGTCGGCGGAAACAGCAGTGGATAGAACACGTCGAACGCTTCATAGGCGGCGCATCCCGTGACTTCGAGGTTGGCCACCCGCTTCGCGTCGTTGCCTCCGTCCGCTCGAGAGAAGGGAATAAGCCGGGCCAGGATCGTGCGGGTGGGGACGCCGTCGATCGCCTTGACGCGGGTTCCGCGCGGGAAACGGTTCCCGTTNNGGGTCACGACGATCTCACCGCCGATCCAGACGAAGCAGAACGGCACTCGATTCGGGCGTTCGTGGATGCGGCGTTTGACCGCGTCCTCCTGGTTGAAGAAGTTGGCGTAGGTGTGTCCACACTTCAGCGAACCGCAAAAGTCGGAGATTCGGAGATAGACCTGTTCGAGCGTGGCACCCCGAGCGAAGTCGCGCCTCATCGCGTCGAGCCTCGCTTGAACCTGGGCCGGGGTTTGGTATCGGTACACCCCGGGATGAAGTCTGAGGGCCTGCTCCAACACGTTCAGGTCCTGCTGCAGGCCTGCCGCTGTGGTGAGAGGTTGACGTGGATTCGATGGAGGCAGCAACGCAACGGCGACGAGGACTCCAGGGACGACCATCGGGCCGAGTCTACCGCTCCGCACTCGAAGCCGAAGGTAGGCCCAAAGTCGCGACCGCAGGACGCCGAGCCGGAGTCGGGGGTCCAAACCTCAAGCAAAAAAAACGCCCCCGCGAAAGTCTGCGGGGGCGTTTCCCTGAAGAGTCCTTGCGGCCCTTCGGAGAGGGAAGGAGGATATGCGTCAATCAGTAGAACGCCGGGAGGATAGGCGCTGTTCCATCGCCCCCTCCGGGTGGGCGATCGTTGATCCGAACGGCGCAATGCCTTGGCAGGAATTCCTAGGCCCATCCCCGAATCTCGCGTTATCCAAGTGCTTCGCGAACCCGGTGCCGCGTCTGCCCCGGCACTCACGCCGCGCCGGATTCTCCGGCTTTACTGGCCACTCGCCCTGAGTTGGCTGATGATGTCGGTCGAAAGTCCGATCTCTGTCGGCCTGATCTCGCGGCTCCCCAACGCCGAGGTCCATACCGCCGCGTTCCTGGTCCTCATGGGTCTCGCACTCTGGATCGAGAGCCCCGTGATCGATCTGCTCGCGACGTCGACGACCTTGGCCTCCAACTCGGAGAACACGCGCCGCCTCACCCGGTTCGCGCTCACTCTGATGGCGTGGGTGACGGTCGCTCACGCGGCGGTTGCCCTCACGCCTTTGTACGGTGTCGTGACCCTCGGGATTCTTCGGCTCCCTCCAGAGGTTGCGGAAGCCGGGAAGGGGGCTTTCGCGATCATGATCCCATGGAGCGGCCTGATCGGATGGCGCCGCTTCCTGCAGGGTCTGATGATCCGTCGACATGAAACGCGCCTCATCGGAGTGGGCACGATGATCCGGGTAACGACGATGTTCGGTACGGGCACCGCGATGTACATCGTCGGCCGATCCGCCGAGTTCGATGTCAACAGCGTGAACCTCGTCGCGGTCTCGTTGATTGCCTCGGTGGCGAGCGAGGCGCTGTTCATCCACTTCGCTGCTCGTCGGGCGTTCCGCGAAGCGCTGGTGACGCCCGGCGTCCGCGATGCGGAACCACTGACCCTGCGGCGGCTCGCGAAGTTCCACTTCCCCCTGACGGTGACGACGCTCGTGAATCTCACGGCGATCCCGATCGTGAGCGCTGCCCTCGCGTTCTCACCGGATGCGGTCCTCGCGCTTGCCGGATGGCAGGTGGCGCTCGCGCTGCTCTCGCCGCTCCGCACGGTCGTTTTCGCGCTGCCCGAGGTCGTCATCACGCTCCTGCGGGAGGCGAATGCTTACCGTGCGCTTCAGCGATTCTGCTTTGCGGTCGGTGCCGCGATGACGTTGGTCGGCTTCGCGTTTGCGGGGCTCGGCCTCGATCGGCGCTACTTCATCGACGTTCTCGGAACCTCACCGGCCGTGGCCGACGTCGCTCACATCGCAGTGATCGCGGGGGCGGCAATGCCGATCCTGAGTGCGATGCAGTGCTTCCTTCGGGGAGTCCTGACTTACCGTCATGTGACGGTTGCACGCCTGACCGCGGTCGTCATCGGAATCGTCGTGCTCATCGCGAGCCTCGTCGCGGGAGTCGCGTTCCGGACGCCGGGAGCGGTGTTGGCCCCGATCGCGGTGATGCTCTCACTGGGTGCCGAGTACGTCGCTCTGGCGCTCATGGCGCGGAGTCGGGGAGGAGATGGAGGCGCCGAGCGGATTCGAACCGCTGAATGAGGGTTTTGCAGACCCTTCCCTTAACCACTTGGGTACGGCGCCGGACTGATAATCATACCGCAGAATCGCCGGGCGGACGAACTGGGCAGCTCCGCCGACCGAACCAGCGGTACCGGTTGCGAGCAATGATCACGTAGACCCCCGCCGCCACCGACGAAAAGGGCCAAACCCGACTCAGGGCCCCCAGAACCCGAATCGGCCACGGACCCCACCGCGTCATCTCGGCCCAAGCGGCCACGCCCCTCCATTCGCGACCATCGCAGATCAGGATCATCGCTCCTGCCTCGGCATAGGCACTCCCCTGCAGGGTTTCGACCTGCAACGTGATGCCTGCTCGATCAGCCCACCGAACCACTCGCAGCTGGGAGCGGTGACAAAGGTTGCATTCACCGTCAAAATACAGACAATACGCCTTCACGCAATCAGTTCTACGAAAAATCCTGAAACCTTAACAGGATCTTCACCCTGACTGGGACGAAGTTCGCACTACAATAGAGTGTCGGTCTTTGAGGAAGTTTCCATGAAAAGTTTTGCACTCTCCGCCTTCGTGTTGCTCGCTGTCTCCTTCGCCAGTGCGGATCCGGTCGAAGATCTCCGCAGCGCCACCGATATGGCTTTCCAGGCGCTTGGTTCTCCATACAACGTCACGGGTGCCATCACGTCCTCGGGAATCACCGAGGAGTCGCTCCCAGCACGGGCCGATAAGCCAGCCGGATCGCTCAACAGCACCAACAATCTCGCTGACATCGTGCCCGGTTTCGGCCTGACTGGGACGGTCACTCTCACCGGGACCAAGACGGCCTCCAACAAGATTCGATGGACCCTTACCGCGCCAGGTCTCATCGGCCAAACCATCCCCGTCGAGTTCAATGGCACCACGGTCAACTTCCGCGTTACCTCCTTCACCGGGGAACTCAACGCGATCTGCAGCAACGTCCCCACCTTTCCGGACCCTGTGGATGGATTAACTGGCAGGAACGTCTTGGTCGAGCCCGATCCGAGTCTGCCCAACTTCATCCAAGTCCGAGGGAATGTCTTTGTCATCCTTACCGCGACCGTTCGGGTCGATCCGGCTGGCTATATCGGCGCCGGTGGAAATGCGCCCCTCGGGACCACGGTTCGCCAAAAGCTGATCCTGAATGACAGTGCTTTGAGCCCGCTCGGCGAGCCGGTCACTGTGCAACTACTCGACGCCAGCAGCAACGTAGTCGCGACCGAGGTCACCACCCTGGATCGCGATGGGTTCTACACCGTCTCCTTCATCCCTTCAGGAAGCTTTACGGTTCGAGCAAAGGCCACCAACTGGCTAAGCGTGGAGCGCGCTGCGGTGACCCTAAACGGGACCCAGGTCAACCTCTCCGACGCAAGCTGCGTAAACGGAGATGTCGATGGGGACGATTCCGTCACCGTCTTCGATTACATCGAGCTCAGCTCCAGCTTCGACCTGCGCCAAGGCGATTCGGGATACAAAGCAGCCGCCGACCTCGACCGAGATAACGCGATCACCGTTTTCGACTACATCATCCTCAGCAACAACTTCGACCGAAGCGGACCCACCGAGAACTAATCCCGACCAGCGGTAGACTCCGGAGCGTATGAGTTTGGCCCCCGGAGTCACCGGCGTGGTGATGGTCAAGAACGACGCCGAAAGGCTGGCCAAATGTATCGCCAGCCTGAAGGCGGCGTGCGACCGGGTGATCGTTCTCGATACCGGGTCCACCGACAAGAGCGTCGAAGTCGCCCGAGATTCGGGGGTTCAGGTGATGGAGCATCCCTGGACGGGTGGGTTCGACACGAGCCTCAATATCCTCCTCGACGCGGTCGAGACCGAGTGGACCTTCCGCCTCGATTCCGATGAGTGGGTCGTGCCCGGGTCGGAAGGCGAGGTGCGCCGTATGACCCAGCAAGACCCCCGAATCTTCTTGATGGCCTGCACCCGGCGCAACTTTATCGATACGAAGCGCTACACCCAAGACCACCAGCCGCGACTCTGGCGCACCGCCCCCGATATGCGCTTTCAGGGAGTCGTGCATGAGCAATTCCCCAAGCACGTGATCGAAGCCAAGCGCGCGGCCGGGGGACACGTCGCCCTCAGCTCGGTCCGCATCCTCCACGTGGGTTACGTCGGCATCGACACCAAGGAGAAGCACCGGCGGAACGCGGAACTGGTTCGCAAAGAACTCGAACTGCGCCCCGGCCAGATCTACTATGAGGTTTCACTCGCCGATTCGCTCCACGTGCTCGGCGATCCGGAGGGAACGGCGCGGATCCGGGCCCTCGTCGATGCCACCGTCGCTCGCCAGGCCCCAGCCGAGCACGACATCGTCGCCCTTCCCTTCCAATACGAGTTCGACCTGGTAACGCTGGAAGACTTTGAATCAGAGCGAGTGCAGGCTGCTCTCGACTACACGCGGAAGTTCTGGAACGATTCCCCGCTTCCGACCTACGCCGCCGCCCTGCTCTGCCGCCGGTTGGGTCGGCACCAACTGGCGCTGGAATTTTTCCAGACTCTCCACCAGATGGGGGAGAGCAAGCGATTCCGCCCCTGCCCCGGCTTCGCCCCCGAGGTCATCCACGGCCTAGCCTGGATCGGCATCGCCGAGATGGCCAGCAAACTCGGCCAACTCGACCTCGCCGCCGAGTTCGAAAAGCGAATCCACAACGCCCGGAGGGGCTGAGGCGGAAGACGAACGGGCTCGGGGATCCGTTAGATCCCGGGGAGCGGTGGTGAAGCGATGGTGAAGCAGTAGGGGAGCCTTCGCGGAGCAGCGAGATCCCAAAATCTCCCCCATTGCTCCCCAATTGGCCTCCTATCGCGCTCCGAGGTCCTTATCTCCCCAACCGCTCCCCCATTGCTCCCCTACGCTCTCCGCCGCCGAGCCAGCGCGGCGACCCCCAGCCCGAGCGCGGCCAGCGTCCCCGGCTCGGGGACGGGGTCCAGGCGGACCTGATATTCCTTCCGAGTGGTCACGTCTGTCGCAGTGGC
>DDSL01000010.1 GCA_002343825.1 Chthonomonas sp. UBA2391 | reverse complement strand
CGTCGGTACCGTTTACGACCGCTTTGGGAATGCCTTGGAACTTGTAACCGTCTTTGCCCTGGGTTCTGGATCGCTCAGTAGCAATAAAGCGATCACCGACAAGGATGGAAAGTTCCGCATCGACCGTCTGATGGCCGGAGAATCCTACACGGTGATGGCCAGCGCCGGCGGATACAGCAGCGATTCCGACCAATTCGTCCTCGACGCGGGCGAACGACTGGAGGTCGATTTCACCCTCGGCAATCCCGGCACCCCGGGCCTGATTCCCCCGCAGGACCTCTCGATCATCGCCTGGACCAGCTTCGCTTCCCGAGATTCTCGCCAGAAAGGTGCGCTGGCGTGGGCCAAGTCGGCCCTCGGACGTCCGGGACAGGCGAGCACCCGGCTAAGCTCGGCCGGCAACCCCATCGAGGTTGAGATCGAGTGGACCCCGTTCGATTCGCGCAACATCCTCGGCTACGTGGTCTATCGCGGCCGGAGTGAGGATAGCCTCACTGGCTACGACTTCTTCCGCGAGCCGATCGGTAGCGTCTACATCGACTCCGACGTTCGGCTCAATCCCAATTCGACCTACTTCTACCAATTGGCGACGGCCTCGACCCGCTACCCTCGCGAGACCGGCTCCCTCAGCGATCGGAGTGATCTTCTCTCCGTGACCCCGCTCAACGACCTCACCTTGCGCTCGACCCTACAAGAGCCCCTCGCCTTCCGATGGAATGCGGTTTTCGGAGCCGAAGAGTACGTCGTCTTTTTGTTCGACGAGTACCCGGGAGATGGAGTCGAGAGGATCTGGACGAACTCTGATCGCCGAACCCGGTCTACCGAACTCGTCTACAATGGCGATGTCCCGCTGGTGCGGGGGCGAACGTACTACTTCTTGGTGCTCGGGCTGGCCGATGGCGACAATAGCCGCACCCTTAGCGAGGTTGGTTCGTTTGTCTTTCAGGATTGATGCATTCGCTCTCAGTTGTTCGCTTTGCCCTCTTGCTGGCGGCGGCCGGGCCTGCACTCGCGTCGAGTGCGGTGCTCCGGCTGGACGCCAGCCCAACCCGTAGCCCGGATCAGCTCTCCGCCCAGGTGGACGCGGCGTTGCAGCGCTTTGCCCAGAATGCGGTGACGCTGACTCGGGCCGAGCGGCGAGCCCGCAAGATCCCGGCTTGGAGCCCGGCCACCACGGTCCTGGTCCAGCGTGGCAACACTCGGAGTCGAGGAGGTCGTGGCGGGGATCCGATCACCCTTCAGTTCGCGACCTCGGGGAACCGGCAGTTCCCAAGTGACTACCAGATCCTTCTCCAAGATGTCTTTGCCCGGGTGCGCCCGCGGCTGGATGCAGTTTTTGGGGCGCCGGTCATCGGCGGTCCGGTTCGCGTCAGCAACTGGGATGTCGATCTGGGAGAGCGAGATGCCGTCATCGGCGGAGCGTTTGTCTATGACTCTGCCACCGGTGATCAAGAGATCCGGTTCCCGATCTATGCCGATGCCGGGGGGCTCAAGCCCGAAGTCGCCGCCGTCCAGTTTGTCCACGCCCTCCTCTTGGCCTATAGGGGCAACCGTCCTTTGCCAAACGATGGGTGGAATGAAGGCCTCGTCCGTGCCGCGGTGCTCCAAATTTGCCGGACGGCTGGGGCTCTACCCAATGCTCTCGATCCGGATCTGATCGAGCAGCAACTCGCGGCAACATACGACACCAGCCCGACTTACGATTGGTCGAATCAGCGGGCGCTGAGCGGTCCGATCTTTATCGCGCCCAACCTCCGGAATCAACCGCTCCCGCCGGGTGGATCGGTCGGCGGTCTCTACCTTCTGCGCTATCAGATGGCCGGAACGGCGATGCAAAAGGTCCTGACCGAGTATCCGAACTTCGCAGCCGAGTTCTTGCGCCGCTATGATCTGGCTTCTGGCAGTCCCGACCTGGATGCCTTGGCCCAAACATCGATCGATGCCCTTGGTGGCTCGGGAAGCACGGTCGAAGGTCAAACCTTTGCTGAGTGGTCTCGGCGGCAATTCATCTTGAATGCGGCCCTCACCCCGGGTAACAAACTGCTGGTCCAGCCTTTTGCCATCACCAGCGGCCTTGCGGGACCTGACTTCGGAGTCTTTGGCATCCAGACCCACTGGTTCCGCACGGAATCCAACGGAAACGAAGCTCTTCTGCGAGACACGGCCTACCCGATCTACTGGTCGCCGGATTACAGCCGCTTTTTCACCGCCGCACAGGATGACCGGATCACCATCGGGGCCGGCTATGGCGCGGTCGCGCCGAACTTCCCGAGTGGTGCGTTCGGCGGCGAACCATACCGAGTCACCGTAGATATCCCCGTTCGAAACCAAATCGCCCGGGCTTATCTTCCCGCCGGAGCCATCGCCACGGCAACTCGACCCACCCCCAATACACTCTACGGAGTCGTCGTCGGAACCGACCCTGGATCTCAGTACCGAGTTCGGGTTCGGTGGGGTGCTTTGCTCTCGGCCACCGCAAACGTGACGAACGGAGCCTTTGGCATCTTGCTCGAGGGCGACTTTGAACGTTCTCAGGCCCGGGTCGAAGTCGATGTGATCCGGGTCCAGGACGGAGAGACCGTGGTTTCGACCCGTCGGCTGAACAAAGGGCCCGGGCCGATCGGACTTGTCTTGGGGATCGACGCAGACCGGAACGAGAACCTTGATTTGGCCGCCGGGATCAGCATGACGGGCTTTTTGGGTGAACCCTATGTGGTCAATCCGCGCTCGATCTGGGGGGCCGGAACTCTTGCTGCTCGGTGGGAACCTATCGATAGCCGATGGAACTACGAACCCGGCGGACTAGGAATGGGCCAAGCGGCCTTTGTCCGAAGGGATGCCGCGAGCCAACCGACTTACTCCACCTTTGCCCCGCCCAACACTCCGGCGTCCGTGGCTCTTCAGCCCGGCTGGAACCTCATCGTCAATCCGCTTGACGTCGCGGTGAATCGGGACGATGTGCAGGTCGTGGTCGCGAGCGAGTTCCCGCGATCCTTCGCTGACGCGGCGGCGGAGGGCTTGATCGCTCCGGATTGGTACCTCTTTTCTCCGAATTCGCCCGACCCGGCCAGTGGTGTCGCGGAGCGTGGAAGCTACATCAGCGATGCCCAACTCCTCCCCGGCCAAGCTGCCTTCATCAAATGCCTGAGCGCGACGGGTGCGACCCTCCGCTTGCCGACGAATTCCGCTTCTCGAACTCGGAGTTCGGTGCCGGGATGGACCATGCGGGTGACCGCGCGGGCCGAGACTGGCCGAGCCGTGGCCCACATCGGAGGCCGAGCCGGAGCCAGCTCACGACTGGACCCTGGTCTGGATTCCGAGCTTCCGGCTTCAATGGGTGGACTTCAATTGGCGAGTGCTCCGGGGCGTTTGGGCCGAGATGTCCGGGCGATCGGACGAAGCCAGGTCTATTTCCTTCGACTGGAGGGGATCGCCCCCAAGCAGAAGGTCGATCTCGAGCTGCAGGTCACGCAAGGTGGGGTTCGCAGTTATCAGATCTCGGCTCCGGGATTGCTCCGGCGGTCCTTCACGCGGTCCAGTAACCTCAGTTTCGTCGCACGGTCCCGCAACCCGGTGATCCGAATCACGGTCCAAGGAGGCCGCCCGTGAACTTATCTGGAATTAAGAATCAACGAGGACAGATGAAGAATCCGCCATCTCCGCCCCGGCCCAAAGCCGCGCCCTGGCTTCGGCCTGTGCCTCAGCCCTGCCCCGGGGCGGAACCGACGCCGCGATGGCACCTCCTCGGACTCCTCTTCACCCTGCTCCTCGCCCTCGCCGGATGTGGCGGAGGCGGCGGTGGCGGTACCTCTGGCGGAGGCTCGACATTCGGCGTGAACGGACGGGTGATCTGGATCGGTACCGGGGGGCCACCCAACCCCAGCGCAACGATTCAGTCAGGCTCTGCATCGACTACGACGACCCCCGCCGATGGGAGCTTCTCACTGGACGCGCCAAGCGGGGCGACTGAGCTCACCGTGCTCTTTCAGCCCGACGCGGGTGATCCGGTGGCTTTCCGGTTTGCCTTCCCAGCCAGCACGGAGGACATCGACGTCGGCGACCTCTTCATCGGGCCGAGCAAGGTGAACGTTGTGGGCCGGGTGGTGGATAGCAATGGCACCGCGCCGATCGCGGGGGCCCGGGTGACCTTGGCTGGCCGTTCGGCAACCACGGCAACGGATGGTACGTTCACGCTCGTTGACGTGGCCTACGATCCCGATGCGATCTCCGCATTCGGGGCCTTGGAGGGTCGGGCTTTCGCGAGCGGTTACTTCCCGCGGGCCTTCAGTCCGATCGAAGTTCCCAGCGGCGGGGTCAGTTCGGTGGGCGATGTCTTTCTCACGGCAGATTCCGGTTCGGATCCACCTCCGCTCCCCCAAACCATTTTTGGCACGGTGGGTCCTGCCAACTTGGCCCCTGGGACGGTGGTCGAACTCCTCACCGGAGCCATCGTCGTGCGCCGGATGACGGTCAACGTCTCGGGTGAATATGGCTTCTGGGTTCCTCCGGGAACCTATACGGTGCGATTCCAGAACCCCACCAATGGGACCAGTGCGCCCGATCAGGCCGCGACCCTAGCGACCCTGACCGACACCGCCCGCCGCGACGCCACTCTCCAGTAACATAGCGTTGGCATGAAGCGCCCTCTCCGAAATCTGTACATCGGCCTCGCTGGGATGGCCGGAATTTTCGGAGGGGTCTGGCTTTATCAGGCGACGCAGGATCTTTTACGGGTGGATCCGTTCCGCGACTTCCGCAAGCGCGACCAGGTCAGCGGGGAAGATGCCATCGGGGCCACGCTTCGAGACGCCGATCTCAAGTTCTATTCTGGTGAGCGGCTGGTAGCCGAAGCGCGGATCGCCCTCGCCGAGGTGACGCGCGATCGCCAGATCACTCGCCTGACGGGGATCCAAGCCGGCCAATACCGACCCCTGAAGGGGACTCCCGTCCGGTTCACCGCCAAGGCCGGGGAGTGGAATGACTTCAGCCGTAACTTCCGCGCCACCGGGACCGTCCAGGCGGTGCACAAAGAGTTCGACCTCAAGTCGGAGAGCCTCGTCTTCGAGAGCCGAACCGACCTGCTGCGGATCCCACGGGAGGTGAAGGGCAACCTGATTGGCGGCAAATTGGAGACAAAGGACTTTCAGTACCACGTCGCCACCGGAGACTGGCAACTAGGCCCCGTGTTTTGGGAAGGTCCGATCGCCCTCCAGGATGTCCCTGCCAACAAACAGAATCAGCGCTGGAAGATTAGGGCTCTCGGTGGCCAAAGGCGAGGAAATAAAGAAGTCTTTCGAGATGCCGAGGCCACCGATGGCGACGTGATCATCCGGGCTCCGGTCATCGAACGGGACATCAAAACCGATGTCCTGGTGGCCACCGGAAGGGTCGAGTATTTCAGCCGCGAGGCCAACCTGGTCAGCGACAAGGCGACCGTTTTTCGCAAGGAGAAGCGGGCGATCGTCGAAGGAAACGTGACGATGCTGGTTAAGGCCGAAGAAGACCAGAAGCTCGAGATCAGCGAGGTGCCGCCCTTGCGCCCGATCGTCCCCGAGAGCATCGCCAACTCGCGCCCGCCCGCCCCCGATGACAAGTTTCGGGATATCGAGAAGGATCTGCGCGACCCGGACTCGAAGCGCAAGTATCCCACCCAAGTCCGGGCTGAGCGGATCGAGTATTGGTATCAGCGCGGCCAACGCCGCGCGATCATCACCGGAAATCCGCAGGCGCGGCAGAACTTTCCCGGCGACGCTTGGCGACAGGTCTGGGCCGAACGCGGCGACTATGATGGGGAAAAAGAGACCCTGCGACTAACCCCGGCGGCGGGGAAGAGGGTGCTGTACAAGGCCAGCAACGGCGACGATCTGCGGTTCGAATGGCTCTTGGTCTCGACCAAAGAGGGCGATGACAGCTACGAACACGGCGCGGTCGAGGGCGAATTCGGAGTGGATGAAGAAGCCGAGCAAGGACCGCCTCCTCAATTCTAAAGTATTTGAGCTGGAGCCCCCGACTTGAGACTCGATGAGCGCGGCCTGGCGAACAGGGGGACGCTACCGGCGATCTTTCAAGCAAAGCTGACCGGAAGGCGCCCAAGGCGAGTCATCTCCGGGCAACATCCAGGAAAGTTCTGCCCGTCGATGACTGTATACTTGATGGCGTGGGTGAGTGGGGAACGGGACCCTTTCAGAATGACACGGGCGCGGATGTGAAATCTGTCGTGGAAAGACTCTTGGGCCAAGGCTTGACCGGGATGGAGCTCGAAAAAGCGATCCACGAGTATTGTGCCGACGAGTTCTCTGAGGAGGTCGAAGCGGCGACCCTATCAATGGCCCTCACGTTGCACAAGTTCGGTCACTTGAGTGATAGGGTCGCGGCGAAGGCGCTTAAGCTTATCGAGCACGAGCTGGCCTCTGCCCCGGTCCGATCCCGAGTGAAGCACCTGGAAAAGGCGAAAGAAATCCTTGTCTCTACCCAAGGCAAACCCCGACACCCCAAGCCGCAGGTGCCTTACATCGCGCCGTTCCAGCCTGGCGATTTTCTGGCCGTCGAGACTCCCTCGGGCCGCAAAGGAGTGGTTTACGTGACCGGCCGTTCATTCCGGTCCAAGTTTGGTGACGCGTCGAACTCAGTCCGAATTCTCGGCGAGTGGAGTCCCTCCTTTTCTCCTGAAGTCGAACCGGATGTCCCTCATCTTCAAGGTAACGAGTTTGAAAATCCGCAACGGTACTTCTTGCTTTTACTCACTAAACTGCCGACGGGGTTTGAGCATTTGGGCGAGTATCTGCCCGTCCCGGACCATCGGCCGGATTCGCTCAAGAGCCTCATGGCTGAATGGGCGGAGAAGGGCCTGGCACAGCTACCTGGCCCAGATGACGGCAGGCCGACGGGCGGGGTCGTTGCCGACTGGCCCCAGTTTGTCGAGGCCGTTGAGAAGGTGCTCGGATGACGGCTCGCGAACTCCGAACCGTCTGGGATGCGGCGGTTGACGAAGAGATTGGCCCCCAGTTGATCCGGCGTGGGTTTTCGCGCGTGGGCCGGTCCTGGATGCACCGCTCCAGCGACCTTGGCCGAGTAGCAGAGATTGGATTTGAACGGACTTGCCTCAAGGGTGGTCTGCGGGTCAAGTGCTACAGCTCAGTTTGGATTCGCGATATCCGCCAGGACACCTTCGGGCGAGCCGTGGGAACGCTCGCGGGCGACTGCCCCATCTGGACCGTGGTTGTTCACCAGCCAGAAGAGATTCCTACGGCCCTCCGCAATGCCGAACGTCACGTCTTCGAAGTTGCCCTACCAGAGGTCGAGCAGATCCTAGAATCGGGTCGATGCGACCACCCCGGAGTCCGCATTTCCAAATTAGACGAGTTATAGGCTCTTCAAAAATTTGTCCCGCTGAGTGAGACGCTGATGCAAAGAGGATCTACTCGTCATCGAATAGATCTGGATAAGGCAACTCTTGTCCAATGGCCTCGTACTTTGAATTCAAGAACGATTTTGCGTTGGTAGAGATGTCTACAGACGGGTGGTTGACAAACCCTCGAACCAGTTCTTCGAACTCAAACGCCTCAAAGTTCATCGCCCACTCTAGCACCCATGCCAGATGGTGTTCCTTCCCGTTCTTGAGGGCAAGTTCAATCTCCGAAAGGACCACGGACCGCGTTTGATTTTGGAGTACGTCTTCGACCAGTTGATACACGCCGAACCCGCTGTCGGCGTTCACCGCGCCGAACAGGAGAGGAACGCAGCGGTCGTCCCGATTCCCTTCAAAAAACACTCGTGCCTCCTCGAATCGGTCGATTTGCTCTGAACTCAGCTCGGATTCCAGTGGGAGAGGCTGTACCCCGGCAAGGAATTCTAAGTGTTGATCAACAGTCCTTTCCATAGCTGCTATGTTGACCGATTTTCGAAATGGATCAAGGATCTGGGGGATGCAAAAGCCCCGATGAGTGGCCACGCCGTCCCGAAGCTCGAGTCGATCGGTCTCATAGGCCGATTAACTCCGTGAAAGATGGGCTTCTTAGCCGGTCACTCCAAAGGAGAAAAAACCGGCGGCCTGGTTGGTTTGTCTAGGCCGCCGGTTGTGTTCTCGCTTACTTTTTGAGGTCGCTGGCTGGCTTGACGCTTTCCCAGCTGAAGCTTGGGTTGCCAAAGTGGCCGTTGCGGGCGGTGGGCAGATAGCTCTGGTTGAGAAGGTCCAGGTGCTTGGCGATTCCGCGCGGGCTCAGATCGAAGACGTCGCGGATCCGCTTGCTGATCTCTTGCGGATCGACGTTTTCGGTCCCAAAGGTATCCACATCGACCGAGACGGGTTGCTCCACCCCAATGGCGTAAGCAAGGGCAACTTGGGCCTTGTCGGCAAGTCCTGCGGCGACGACGCACTTGGCCACGTGTCGGGCCATGTAGGCCGCGCTACGGTCGACCTTGGTGGGGTCCTTTCCGCTAAAGGCTCCGCCGCCATGGGGGCACATCCCGCCATAGGTGTCGACGATGATCTTGCGGCCGGTCACGCCAGTATCGCCCTGGGGTCCGCCGATGATGAACTGACCGGTCGGGTTGATGTGGAATGTGATATCGCCATCGACGAACTCTTCGAACTCGGTGAGGACCGGCTTGATGATGTAGTCGTGAGCGATTTCGGTGATGCCTTGTTGCGTCACCTTCGGTCCGTGTTGAATCGACATGACGATGGTGTCGATTCGTTTGGGTTTGCCATTTTCGTAGATCACGCTGACCTGGCTCTTCATGTCGGGGCGCAAGCCGAGCGACTCATGCTTGCGGCGGACCGAGCTGCCCTTGCGGGTGAGTGCGTGGGCGATGGTGATCGGGAGCGGCATCAGCTCCTGGGTCTCGCGGGTGGCGAGGCCAAACATCATGCCCTGGTCGCCGGCTCCGCCCGTATCGACGCCCATGGCGATATCGGGGGATTGCTCCTGGATGGCGACCATCACGCCGCAGGTGTTGCCGTCAAAGCCCAATTCGGTATCGGTGTATCCCACCTCGTTGATCGTCTTTCGAACGACTTGGGCGATGTCCACATACCCGTTCATGGTGAGCTCACCGGCGACGACGGTGAGTCCGCGGGTGAGGAGGGTTTCGATCGCGACGCGG
>DDSL01000059.1 GCA_002343825.1 Chthonomonas sp. UBA2391 | reverse complement strand
CGATCCTCCAGATCACGGGCCTCATCCAGGCCTCCGTGTCGCTCGCTTGTGGAAAGTGGTGGGGCTATTTTGCCGACCGCTATGGCAACAAGCCGATGCTCGCGATCCTGTGTCTGGGGATCTGCATCACCCCCGCGATGTGGTTTTTCACCCGTCCGGGCGAGGATCTCTACAATTTTCTGATACTGATTCCTGGCCACGTGATCGGCGGGATCTTTTGGAGCGGGGTCGGGGTTTGCCAGTTCAATCTCTTGCTCAAGAATGCTCCGGAAGAAAAGCGCGCGAACTACATCGCCGCCGGCCAAAGCCTGATGGCCATGACCGGCGCGCTCGCTCCGTTCCTCGGCGGACTGCTGATGCAAAACCTCCGCGCGGTGATGCCCGCAGGCAGCGCCTATCTGACCGTCTTGGGAGTGACCACCGGGCTCCGATTTCTCTCGGTCTTCTTCTTGTTGCCCGTTCGCGAGGCCGGTTCGGCCGCGATCGGACAGACTCTCAAGCAACTCACCAAGGCCTCTCCGACCGGCTTTTCTGCCCTCAAGCGGCTGACCAGTAGCCCCGACGTCGACGAGCGCGAACGGGCGATCGCCAGCGTCGGTGAGCGCAGCTTTGGGATGGCCGCCGACGAGATCATCAAGTCGCTGCACGATCCAACCCCCAAGCTTCGCCGCCAAGCCGCCCGGACTTTGGCTCAAATCGGCGACGAAAAGGCCGTCGAAGCGCTCGTCCACCAACTGGAACATCACCCGGACCTGGTCGAAGAGGAGACCATCATCTCGCTGGGACGACTCGGCAGCCCGATTGCCGGCGAAGTGCTTATCCGATACCTGAAGTCTCCTCGTCCGCAGATTCGTCGCTCCGCGGCATGGGCGCTTGGCCGGATCGGAGGGTCTGAGTCCGCCAAGGCCCTGATCGAAGCAGCCGGTAACCCTCACGACCCCGACCTCCGCCGGTCCTCACTCCAGGCACTTAGGGCCCTCGAAGTCACCGAAGCCAGTGAAGTGATCGCCATGGGATGCCTCGACCGACACCCTAGCGTCCGCATCGCGGCCAGCGAAGCCGCCACCGAACTCGGGATCTCCGACGCCGCCCCAGCCCTGCGCGAGAGCATCGTTCAGTTTCGGGACGAGGCCACCAGCGAGGTGGCTTATGCCCTCGGAGCCCTCGGCCAACCCAGCGACATCCCCGCGATCATGGAGGTCGCCGGGGAGTGCGTCAGCATGATCACCCGACGGAGGTGCCTGCTGGGGGTCGCTCGCTTGCTGGGGGTCGAACGAGAGAGCTATCGACTCTTCTTGCAAGAAGGTCTGGCCCGCGACTCCCTGCTCCTCAACGAATTGGGAACTGCGGCCAAGACCGATCCCGGACTCAAGCGAGCTCTGGCCGCCTATTCGAGTGGCGACGAGGCGCGAGCGATCCAGCAACTGGCCAAGAGTCGGCCCGACTTTGAATCGTTGACCACCCCAATTGTCGATGAAGCGTTTATCGTGGCTGCTCTTGGCTATGCCCGGGCCGCCCAAGAGGGTGGACACGGGTGACCGCGACCGAGCCCCTCGGCCTGATCTTGATCGGGTTCGCGGGAATGGTGGCGAGTGCCATCAATGCCATCGCCGGCGGAGGCTCGTTGATCTCCTTTCCCTTGCTGGTTGCCCTGGGAGTTCCGACGATCCAAGCCAACGCCACTAACAGTAGCGCTCTTTGGCCAGGGTCGCTCAGTAGCGCGTTTGGTTTTCGGGATCAACTGGCCGCCTGCGGGCAGTCTCTCTGGCGATTGATGCCGCCCACGGTACTAGGGGCTCTCCTTGGCTCCCTGATCCTTCTCAGCACACCGGCCCGGGTGTTCGATCTGGCCGTGCCCGTTCTCATCGCCTTCGCCACCCTGCTTCTGGCCTTTCAACCTCGGATCAAGCGTTGGGCGATTGCCGGAGAGCGGACGATCCAGCCCGCCTGGGGAGCTTTTCTCCAGTTTTTGGTCGCCCTCTATGGCGGTTACTTTGGGGCGGGAATGGGGATCTTGATGCTGGCGTACTTGGGACTGATGCTCCGAGGGAATTTGCACGAGCAAAATGCGGTCAAGGCCTGGCTGGGGGTTGCGATCAACTTCTTTGCCACCGCATTCTTCGCCTGGAACGGGCTGATCCTGTGGCCAGTCGCGGCGGCCATGGCGGTGGGGAGCGTCGTAGGCGGCTATGCGGCGGCGCGGATCTCGCTGAAGGCCGATCCCGAACGGCTGCGGCGGGGCATCGTGGTGATCGGGGCCGTCATGGTGGTCTGGTTCACCTATCGCACGCTGGGGGTGGCGTCGTCAGGATGAGGTGGGGCATCGTCATCATCGCCGGAGGCACCGAGACCGGCGACCTCGTGACCCGGATGGGGACCGACCACAAGGGGTTGGCCCAGATCTCGGGGAGTACGAGCCTGGCCCGCACGGTCGCGGCCGTGCGCGAATCCGGACTCGGCCCTTTGCGCGTGGTGGGCCCCGAGGAGTTCCGGCCTTTGCTCCAGCCCGACGAGTGGGTAGCCGAAGCCGACGGGGCAATTCAGAATGTTCTGGTCGGGCTTGATGCTCTGCCCGAGGATTGCGAGGCGGTCCTGACCCTTCCGGCGGATACCCCTCTCATGAGAGGGGAGCACCTGGTCGATTTCTGCCGTCACCTCGACGGAATCGCCTGGGCCGAGCCAGCATGGGTGGCGACCGGTCTTTGCCCGGTCGATCGGTTTCTCAGCGAGTATCCGGGCACCCCGGCGGTGGCCCTCCGGGTCCGGGGGGTCAAGGTNNTTGCCGGGTCGCCCGCCGGTCTGCGCGCCGGGGCGGGCGTCGCGAGGGAATTCCGAGAATTGCGGCGCCACCCGTTCCAGATGCTCCGTCGCATCGGGTATGGCACGCTTTGGCGCTACCTGCTCGGCCGGATCACCCTGGACGACGCGTCGAAGATCCTCGGCGACCTGTTGGGCAGTCGGGTCTTTTTATGGCCCCATGCCCACCCGGCGACCTGCATGGACTTTGACAACGTGGCCGAATTCGAGGCCGTCCTCCGCTTTGCTCGCTAGGAGGCTGCGGGCACCCGTGGCCGAGACCTCGGACCTCTCCCCTGAGGGAGAGGATCTTTGCCTGGGGGCGCAGCAGAGAGCGTATCGAGGCCTCCGGACTGCCTAGGAGCTGGAGCTCCGCGCTCCGTCTCGGTGCGAACGTGGCACTGTTAGCCGCGAAGCGGATTGCAGTGGT
>DDSL01000021.1:15607-15915 GCA_002343825.1 Chthonomonas sp. UBA2391 | reverse complement strand
GCTTGGAGGCTGTTCAAGTCCACCCGGTTTGGACTCCGAGTTGCGGACCGGATCAAACTGAAGATCCCGGTTTTTGGAAAGCTTCACCACAAGGTCTGCATGGCCCGGTTCGCGAGGACGATGGGGACGCTTCTGACTTCCGGTGTTCCGATCCTCCAAGCGATGGAAACGGTCAGCGGAACCGTCGGCAACTCGATCATGGCCGACGCCGTGCTCGACGCCCGGGCTCGAATCCGAGAAGGAGACCGCATCGGTGACCCGCTGGAGCAGTCTCGTCTCTTCCCGCCGATGGTTGTTCACATGATCGG
>DDSL01000021.1:0-15590 GCA_002343825.1 Chthonomonas sp. UBA2391 | reverse complement strand
ATCCGGTTCGCTGGACTACATGCTTCAAAAGATCGCGGACTTCTATGAGTCCGAGGTGGAAGCGATGCTCGCTTCCCTCACGGCGGCCCTTGAGCCGATCCTGATCGTTTTCCTCGGCTTCGTGGTCGGATTCATCGTTATCGCGATGTTCCTTCCTCTGGTGAAGGTTATCGAATCCCTCTCCAGCGGCTCAAGCGAGTAAATTGTCCAGAAGGACCAAGGCGGGCGGTGAACCCTTGGGGTTTGCCGCCCGCCTTGTTTTTCAGCACACCCCATGCCCGAACTACCCTTTTGGAAGTTGGAGTCAATCGGTAACGACTTCGTCTTGGTTCGCCTTGCCGACACCGCCGATCTGGACCTTGCCGACCTGGCGGTGATCGTCTGCGACCGGCACCACGGCGTCGGTAGCGATGGCCTGCTGACGGTAGAGCCGGTGGGGCCAGCGCAGATTCGGATGCGAATGTTCAACCCGGACGGAACCGAGGATTTCTGTGGCAACGGGCTTCGGTGTGCGGCCCACTTTGGATGGCTCCACATGGGGCTCGAGGGCGATCAGATCGAGATCGAGCATGGCGGGCAATGGATCCGGGCCGAACGATCCGCCGATGGAGCCGTTTCGACTTGGCTTGGGCCGGCAACCTACCAACCCGATCGAGTCCCCACCGACTTGCCCAATGAGCTCTTTCGGAAATCGGTTGAAATTGACGGCGAGACCCTGACGCTGAGTGCGCTCAGTACGGGAAGCACGCACACAGTAGTCGAAGTCGAGGAACTCCCCGGGAGCCCAAGATTTGAACGCCTGAGCGAGGCCATCGAGCGTCACCCGATTTTTCCACGACGGACGAGCGTGATCTGGACTCACCGTCGCTCGCCGGAGCACCTCAAGATTCGCATCTGGGAGCGCGGAGTCGGGGAGACCCAGGGATGTGGGACTGGGAGCTCGGCCGCGGCGGCGCACTGGATGCGGGTTGAAGGCCGTGGGCTGGAAGTGAGGGTCGAGAATCCTGGCGGAGAGGTGAAGGTGCGGGCCGATGGTTGGCAGGAGATGTTGCAAATCACCGGTATCCCCCGGCTGATGTTTGACGGGGTCTTGAACGAGGCCGTCCTGGAGCAGGCCCGCGCCGAAGTGAGGGTCCCGCGGCCAGAATAAGCAAAGAACTCCCGGCATCGGACCGATACTGGTGGGAGGAGAGAGGAATTCAGCGGTGTGGATCTTTAATGCTCGAGTCTTGACCAACGCGCTCTTTTTGGCCGCCGTGTTTATCTGGGCCAAGCTCGACAACGATCGCCACGGCTATAACCCGCTCTCGGTGAGCAGCAGCATGGCCATCGTGATTGCCTATGCAGTCGGCTACATCAGCGGAACCCGAAAGCCGGTCGGTAGCCGGACTCAGGCCTTGCTGAGTTGGTACTCGGTGCCGCTTTTCACCTTGGTGAGCCTTTTGGGCGGGGCGATGCTTGAGTTCTATCGAGGCCAATTGACCGTTTCCAATGTGCTCTTCCATGGAGCGGCGGGTCTGATCGTGAGTCTGATCCTTGCCGTGCAGGCCTCCATCGCGGCCAAGATGAACCCCGAGACCCGCACCCTCGCCCAACGCCTCAAGGAAGGGTAGTCGGGCAAGAAAACGCGGTCCGAGCCAAGGCTCGGACCGCGTTCAGTTTCTCCCTTGCGGGGACTTACTTAATGGTTCCGTCGGCGGCCTTCTCGCCCTTGGTTTCGGCTTTGAAGTCGCTGGCGGTCAGCTTGGTCGTGTAGCTACCGGTCATCGGGATGGTCATGCCCATGTCGGTCATTTCCATCGTCATGTTGGTCTTTCCGCTGGCGGTGTAGCTCAGAATTCGACCCGTGGCCTTGTCGATGAACATGGTCCCGTCGGTGTCCGAATCGTTGACCATCTTCATGTTCATGCCTTCGCTGCTACTGCTCGAGGTGCTCTTGACCTTGCCTCGGATGCTCACCTTAAAGGCGTCTGCGCCCATGTGCTTCTCGACGGCTTCGAGCTTCATGGTCACGTCGTTGGTCATCTCGGCAAACTCGGTGGACATGGTTTCGGGCATCTTCCAGGTGTCGCCAACCTTGACCTTGTTCTTGGGGAAGACGACCATGCTGCTCAGCGAAGAGAGCGTGGTGCTCATCATTTGCTTGCCCATCCCGTCTAGGCCTTCGACCTTGATGTCGCTCATGGCGAAGAGCGAATCCATCTTTCCGCCAAAGCTGAATTCCTTGGGGACTTCCATCATGCCCTGAGACATGTCGGGTTCCATGTTGAAGAAGTTATCGGTGACCTTGCAGGTGAAGTCAGCCGCGCCCTTCTCCTTGTCCACTTTGCCGAAGACGAAGTTGAGGGTCATTCCGCTCTTGAAGGTGAAAGCCATCGATCCGCCGCCCATCGCGCTGGCGTCCATCGTCATATCGACAATGGTTTCGGATTTGTACTGAGCTTTTTCCCCTTCAACCAGGGCTTTGCGAATTTCATAAGTCTCCTGGGCCTGGGCCATCAGCGAGAGGGCTGCCGCAGCAGCCACAAAGAGAACTCGAGTTTTCATGATCATGTCGTTCCGGCCTGGTCTGGAGGGGCAAGGCCGTCTCTACAGAGAGTATACGGCCAAGTCAGGGCGGCGGGTTACGCAATGTTGACCCGGCCGGGACCTTTGTCCGATGCTGCCCGCAGAGTTACCGGTCTGCGTTGTGTCCCAAATCCGCGTAGTGGATCATTTGCCAGGCGGCTTGGTGCACTTCGGCCCAGCTGTCGCCGGTGTATTCGACTGTGTACCCATCAAGGCGGCGGACCCCGATGAGTTGAATCGCCGCGTCGGCCTCCTCGCTACGGTTAAATTCCAAACGCAAAGTCGCTGGAAGATCCGGAAGCCAAGGGTCCAACATACTTGCCTTCTCGACACCCTGCCGGGCCGCTTCTTGGATCTGTCGCACACTTTCTTCGGGGTGGACCAGCTTGCCCATGTATCGGCCATAGCCTTGCTTGGTGCTACAGGTGATGATTCCAGGCAAGAGCGAGGAGGCCTCCTGGCACCCAGCTTCGTCGCTGCTCACCATCACGATCGGGACGTCGAAGCAGCCTGCGACGGCGGCGCTCAGGGCGATCTCTCCGGCCAGGGCTCCGTTGATCCACATGCGGTGGACGTAGCCGGTCATGGTGTGCTCCATGATCGCCGACGGGGTACCGGCCATCGCGTGATATCCCACCAAGAGAGCGGCGGTAAACGTCCGGTCGATCCCGACCATCATCCCGCCTTGTCGCGCCCCCATTCCGCTGATGAGCTGGGCGTGGCCTTCCAAATCGCTCGCGAGCAGGTTCTTGCTATTGCCGTGCGAATCCTTGACGACCACTTCGCTGGCCCCGGCCGCGATGGCGCCTCGAATCGCGGCATTGACGTCGGCCGTCATCCGCTCGCGCGCATAGGCGTAGTCGTAATGGTTGCTGTTGGGCCGTCCGCACTGGGACCAAGAGACGAGGCCACTAATGCCCTCCATGTCGGCCGAGATAAAGACCCGCATCGGGGCAGAGTGTACTTAGTCGGGGATGTCTTCTGGAGAGATATCGCTCGCGGCCACGTTCTCGTCTTGGATCTGGTCGAAAATCTCCTTTCGGTGCACCGGCACATTCTTCGGTGCCTTGATCCCGAGGCGAACCTGTTCGCCACGCACCTCAAGCACGACGACTTCGATTCCGCCGTCGATGATGATGCTTTGGTTGACTTTTCGGGTTAATACGAGCATGTCGGCGCCCTCCGTGGCGTCCGGCGGTGATGCCCCGCAATTGGCTAGGCGGCGGCAGGCTCCGCGGAGTTACTCCCAGAGTTGGGAGAATACTTGATTTCGTATCGAGGATCCTCTAGAACGACTTGTTTGGCCCGCTTGTTTTCCGCATTGATCAGGATCGGACCGGCCAAATTGAGTGTCATGGCCTCGGGTTGACCTTTGGGGATCGTCACAAGGCAAAAAACCAGCCGAGCCGTCTCTTCTGAGATTTCCAATTCGGTGGCGGTGCGCTCATCGAGGTCGGGGGCGTAGTCGGGACAGTAGATCAGGGGCTCGGTCATCAAGAATGCGACGGCCGGGTCGTCGATCGACTGCAACCATCGAAAGGGTGACCCTTCTTTGTGCTGAAGCACCAAGAACGACTGCAGGTCGGGAAACCCAATCAGGCCCTGGCGAAACTCGATCACGTCGTCGGCGTGATACTCCACCGCCCCGAATCGTGTTGTCAAGAGTTGAGTCACTTCTGTCATCGGATGTAGTCCATCAGGCTGAGTCGTTGGGCCTGGGTGATGCTGGTCAGGGCGGCTTGATAGGCCGTCTGAGCCAGTTGAAATTCGGTCAGGGCTTCGGCCATATCGACCTCTTCCACGTCGGCAATGCGTTCCGTAAGCTCGTCGATCCGTCGCGTGTTTTGGGTGGTTCGGGTTTGGACCTCTTGTAGACTTGCGCCGATGCGGCCGCGTTCGGTTCGAACCGTGGCCATACTTGATTGGAGGGCCTGCAAGTCTGCGCCGCTGATCAGCGAAAGGCTGCCGGATTGGAGGTTGCTCCGCAGGGATTCTAGGGCATTATAGGCGTTGGTGATCATGGTCCCGGCCCGAGTGTTGACGGGCAGAGTTTGCCCGGCGGCCACTTCCACGACCACGTCGTTGTTGTCACCTGAAAAGGCTACCGTGGGACCTGCGACGGCGAATGGAGCCGAGGTGTTGAGCTGACCCCCAAAGAGATATTGGTTGCTTCCGCCTTGGGCGTTGCCGAGTTCCACCAGTCGCCGCTGAAGCGCTGAAACTTGATTGGCCATCACATCGCGAGCCGCTTGGTCGGTCGAGCTGTTGGCGCCCTGTAGGCCCAATTGATACGCCTCTTGGAGCAGCGTGTTGATCTCGCCGAGGGCACTCTCGGAGTTTTTGAGATAATCGTTCGCGCTGACCAGATTGTTCTGATACTGGACGACGGCGTTCTTGAGAACGCTACTTCGCACGACGACCGCGGTTCCGGCCGGGTTGTTGACGCTTAGGTCGGCACGCTTTCCCGTCAGCAATTCCTGTTGCGTCCGCACCATGCGGCCGTAGGTTTGCTGAATCGTCCGACTGTAGTTGTCGTATTGATAGCGCGTTCCGATCCTACTCATTCACCACTCCTTCCCGGTTATCTTCGCAGCATATTGATTAAATCTTCGGTAACTTGGTCGAACGTCGTCAGAGTCTTGGCCGCCGCTTGATAGGCTCTTTGGAATCGAAGCATGTTGGCCATCTCGTCGTCTAGGTTCACCCCGCTCACCGACTGCTGTTGCTGATCAATCTGGTTGAGGATTGCGGACTGGGTATCGGCGACGCTCTGATAGAACGCGGCATCGCCGCCCAGCCGGGTGACCTCATCCTTGTGGAAGTCGATGAAGGTCTTGTTGCCCAGCGCGGCGATGCTGGTGCGACGGGCATTGGCGATGCTGAGCGCGAGTCCTCCATCGCCGCTGGCCCCACTTGTACTGTTCGAGATGTTGCGGAAGTCGGCGAGGACGTCGGCACTCAGGTCGAAGTCGACCGCTCCGGTCTGTGGGGGCACGGCGACATCGTTGAAGAACCGGATTCCGGTCGTGCCGTTGGGATTGGTCCCCGTGAGGTGCAACGTGTTGATGTGGGTCCGCAAGTTGTTGGCAAGGTCGTCCAGTTGATCCATCGCGGCCTGGTTTTGGCCGACTGACTGCAACAGGCCCGAGAGCTGGCCACTGCGAATCTGAACCGGCACCGTCCATCCGGTGATCCGTCCCGTGGCCGGATCGTACGTATCGGGCAACGTGCGGTACCCCGTCGTGTCGACAAGAGTGAACTCGCTGACGTTCACCGTGATCGTGCCATCTCCAAGCTGCGTGGTGTTAACGTTTACGAGTTGGCTGAGATCCCGAATCGCAAGGTCGCGGGAATCCATTAGATCGTTGGGCTGGCCGCCGGTCGCGAGTTGGGCCCGGATCTGGTCGTTGAGGTCGCTGATCGTTTTCCCCAAATCGTTGACTTGGGCGATCGCGGACGTGATTTCGTCGGTTTTCTGAAGGTTTTGAGTGTTGAATTCTTGCCAAGCGGCCCGTATCCGACCAGCCAGGTCCTTGCCGGCCGTTTGGACAGCCAGGCGGTTCGCATTCTCGGCCGGATTGCTCGCAAGCCCGCTCCAAGAGTCAAAGAACTTACCAAGGGCGGCCGAGATTCCGTCCGCTCCGGGTTCACGCAAGACCCCGAGAATGCCTTTCACGTTGGTCGCCATCGTTTGGTAGCGCGTCATGTCGCCGGTGGCGTTGCGCATCCGACTCTCTAGGAACAGATCCCTTGAACGGTTGATGCTGCCGACGATAACCCCGGTGCCCAGAGAGCGCTCGCCCATCTGGAAGTAGCGCAGTGGCTCGGAGGTGCTCAAATCGACGGTTTGGCGCGAGTACCCACGGGTGTTGACGTTCGCGATGTTGTGACCCGTGGTCTCCAGCATCCGCTGGAAGGCCCTAAGCGCGCGCGCCGAGGTGTCGATGCCGTGAAATGGACTTGGCATGGAGGTCTCCCCGGGGCTTAGGCGGCTTGGTCAACCAAAACCGGGGTGGCTGCCTGGGTCGCAAACCGCCCTTCCGACTCGGTCGCGGCCTTCATCACGATGGCCGCCGTGGCATGCATAAAGTCCAACTCGTTCTCGATCAGGCGCCGATTTCGTTCCATCGTGGTGTCGATGGTTTGCGAGGCGGCCTTGATGCGGTTGGCGAGTCCTTGGATCTGCTGTGCTTCGGCCTTAGGAAGCGCCCCCGACAAACCTCGAAGATTGGGTTCGACCCCGAGTTCTTCGGCCAGCTTGAGTACGGAAGCCACAGCGCGATCATCGATCTGTTGCATCTTGGCGATCATCTCGTCCAGGTTGGTCTGGAGCGATTCCACCGTCGGTACGTCGCGGCGGATCAGGGCACGGGTTTGCTCGTTGAGCCACCGAAGCAAGCGCTCGGAGGTACTCAGCCAGTCCCACCAGTGCCGTTGTAGTTCACGGGTTCGGGTCATGATTGTTCCTTTGGGGTGTTTTGAATCAGTCGGGCCATCTCGGGTTGGAGCACCTGATCGGCCAATTGACGAAAGAGGATGTCGCCAAGCTTGAACCCCGGCGACTTAGCCAGGTGTTCGCTCATCGAATCGTGAAAGAGGTCGCGGCCGAGTTGGGACATCCCGGATTCTTCGCTGGCCCGCTGGACCGTCCGCTCCATGACTTGGAGCATCTGTTTCAGCAGTTGGGCCTCAAACTTTTCCGTAGAGTCAAAGAGTTTCTCAAGCTTTTTCTGCCCCTCTGGCGAGATATCGCTCAGCTTGAGCTCAAACTTCCCGCTTTTGAAGAGGGCGTCGCCTGGCTTCTTTCCGAGCGCATTCAAGATGGGTTGTTCGAGTCTCATTGCACCTTGATCCTCGCCTTGAGAGCTCCCTGTTGTCGCAGGGCCTGGAGGATAGCGATGACGTCTTGGGCGCTGACCTGGAGTGCATCGAAGAGCTTGGCCAAATCGCTGAGCGTCGCATAGGCCGGGACCTCGCCGACTTTCGCTCGGTCTTCGTCGATCTGGATATCCACTTCGCTATCCACCACCGTGACTCCGCCGCTGAGGGGAGCGGGTTGGCTAATGACCGGATATCGAGCGATGCTGACCTTGAGCGCGCCACGGGTGATGAGAGCCGGCCCGATCTTGACGTTTCCGCCCACGACGATCGTTCCCGTTCGCTCATCGACCACCACCAGAGCCGGGATGTCGGCAAAGACCGTGGTGCTCTCGATTCGGCTCATGACCATCACCGGGTCTTCGGTGGTCGGCAGACTCACTTCGATTGTGCCTCCATCTTGGGCCCGAGTGACCAGGCTCGGAAAGCGCTTTCCGAGTGCCTCGGCCACCCGACTCGCGGTCGTTAGGTCGGCATCGTCGAGTTCAAGGTAGAGCTTGTTGCCTTCGAACACCATCTGGAACGGGGGAACTCGCTCGACGAATCCGCCGCCGGGAATTCGGCCCGCGTTGACGTGATTCTTGGTGGCGCTACTCCCGCCGCCACTGGCGCTGGCTCCGCCCACACTCAAAGGGCCTTGAGCAACCGCCATCGCGTGCTCGTCGTCGCTCTGCGCATAGAGTGGGGTCTGGAGAAGCGTCCCGCCGTAGAGGCTCTTGGCGTCGCCAATGCTCTGAACGGTGATGTCAAGTCGGTTTCCGGGAGTCGCAAACGGTTGCAACTCGGCCGTCACGGCCACCGCCGCCACGTTTTTGGCTTGCAGCAATTTCGGGTCGATCTGCGTGCCGAACTTCCGCATGGCGTTCGCCAAGAGGGTCGCAGTGAAGGGGGTCTTGTTGCTATCCCCGGTCCCGGCCAAACCGACGACTAGACCATAGCCCAAAAGCTGATTGCCTCGGACTCCACGAAACCTCGCGATGTCCTTAATGCGGACCTCGATGCCCTCGCTCTCGGCCGCAGTGGGGCTCACTCGGACGGCGGGTGGCTTCTTTTCTGCAGGCTTCGGAATCGCATCTTGAGCGGTGTCTTGAGCACTCGCCAAGCCGAAGAGAAGGCTACCGGTGAAAATCAACAGGGCTCTCATTTTTCGCTGACTTCCTTTCTTGTAGGGGGCTTGGAAGCAGGGCGCTTCTCGCTGTTCTTTGTCTTGTAATCTTCTTGCTCTCGCCGAGGCGTCTTAGCAAGTTTCATCACGCGGTCTCTCGGATTCATCATCAAAATCTCCTAGAACAGCCAGTCGAGAAGCTGAGTTAACAGGCCTCGCCGTTGCCGGTCTTGGATGAGCCCCTTGCCTTCTAGCCGGATATCCGCCTCGGCAATGTTCTCACTCATCACGGTGTTATCACTCTTGACGTCGTCGCGTCGGACGATGCCGGTGATCTTGAAGGTCTGCAATTCTTTATTGACCATCAGCGTTCGTCCACCTTCGATCAGCAAATTACCGTTCGGAAGAACGTCGGTCACAACAACGGCCATCCTGGCCGTCACTTTGCCATTGCGAGTGGTCGTTCCAGTTCCTTGATTGCTACTACTATCTTGGCTTGTCCAAGGGCGCACCAATCTTTGAACGATGTTGTTAAAGAGGTTCAAGCTGATACTGTTGTTATCCGCCTTGCTGGCATTCGTCGTTGCCGTATAAGTGGCGCTCGATGCCTCACTGATCACCACGGTCAGAATATCTCCCTTTCGGCGAGCGGTTCGATCGGTGAACGCGTTCCCTTTTTGGTCATTCCATAGAGTCCCTACTTGGTCGGAATCGTTCTTATCGATGACTTGAGCCGATGCGACTTGGGTCGCTAAGAGAGTAAGAATGAAGAGCTTTCTCAAGGTCGAACCTCCACTTCGTTGTCATTCAACTGATGAGCGGTAAATCGTTTTCCATTGGTCAGCGTGACTTCAACCGGCTCCCCTGGTTTGCCGACTCTGGTCACCCGGCCGGTAGTCTCAACACGAACGTTTTGTGCTGTGACGAACACTGTCACCGATTGTCCAAATCGAAGGGGCTTGGGGACCCCTTTTCTCACGAGGACGACGGTTCTACGCTGGATCACTCGGTTGCCAGACTTCGCGGCAATGGTCACCCGAAATCCCTTGTCATTCGTCGTGACTTGCTCGGCAATTAGTTCAAAAGTTCCCTGGGGCATTACGACGGGACTAACGGTGCCGTCGGACTCAAGAGTCCCGTATTGACCATATTCTTCCTCTGCCGCCTCCTGCGCCTTCTTCACGAGCATTTCCGAGGTTGCGACCTGATGGATCTGCGCGATCGTGATCTGCTTTGGCATGATGATCTCGACCTCTTGGAGATCGATATCTTGGGCCATGAGCCGCGCTCGGATACGGGCCAAATCCAACTTGCGCTCGACTCCCAAAGGTGGAGTATCACCTAGCGAAATCGCCTTGATCTTCTCAACGAGCTCTTTCTTTCCTTCAACCGTCGCGATCATTCCGATCAGGATCTCTGGGCCCTCGATGGAGGCGCTTTCCAAGAAGCGGATCTGGACCGGACGATTGGAGGTCACCTGTTTGGAAGGAGCCACCGTTGGTCGAGATTCGGTCCGTTGCGGCTTCGGTTGTGTTTTCGGCGGGGCGGGGCGCTCTTCGGCCTTGGCCGTTCCAGAGCGAATCACGCCAAACTCTGCGGAGGGTTGATGCAGGCTCGGCCGAATTTGTGAAGTAAAGTAGCCCTGATTACCAAGAGGTGCGTTACCTTCGGGAAAAACGGCGATCAGAAGTTGACCCAGTGTGACCTTTCCTTCTGGTCCATAAGCGGTCACAAATCCCTTCGCGTCGATATCCACCTCGGATAAGTCGCCCGAGTAACTGATTGAAGGAAGGAAGGTCGCCTCCCTCACCGATCCTAGCTTTCCGCCATGCAGTTGTAGCTCGATCGTTTTCGCGTAGACAACCCGTCCCTCTTGGGTGAGTCGAAAGTATCCCGGACCGTCCACTCTCCATGTGAGAGGAGTGGCCTGGACCATCAAGGCGACGTAGAGACTAAGCGCCATGGATTACCTCTTAAGCTGGTTCAAGACCGAAAGCATTTCGTCCGCAGTTTGGATGGCCTTACTGTTGATCTCATAAGCCCGCTGGGCTAGGATCATCTTCACCATCTCCTCGACGACTTGAACGTTGGAACCCTCGACGTGTTGGCTCTGGATTGTTCCCATGCCATTTGAGCCCGGTTCACCTTCTTGCGGATCGCCGCTCGCTCCTCCACCGAGATACAGGTTTTGTCCTACTCGGGTCAAGCCAGCCGGGTTCGGAAAGTTGGTAAGGCTCACATTTCCCAAGACTACAGGTTCGGCATTTCCGGGAAGAATCGCGGAGATCACCCCGGTCGAAGAAATCGTAATGGCTTGTGCCCCAGTCGGAACCGTAACGTTGGGTACCAATGGATATCCATCGTGGGTGACGAGCAAGCCGGCCGCATCGAGCTTAAAGCTCCCGTCTCGGGTGTAGGCCGTCGTTCCATCGGGCCGTTCGACGGCAAAGAATCCAGGACCCACGATCGCCATGTCGGTGACATTCCCGGTGGCTTGTAGCGGACCTTGCTTAAAGCTCGATCCGGTTGCGCTGAGCCGAGAACCAAGGCCAACTTGTAGCGGTTCGGGAGAGTTCACAGCCCCATTGTTTTGCGCTCCGCTCGATCGCTGAGTTTGGTACATCAAGTCCTGAAACTCGGCGATTTGTTGCTTAAAGCCGGTCGTGTTAACGTTTGCCAAGTTGTTCGCAATAACATCGAGATTGCTTTGCTGGCTGATCATGCCAGTTCCAGCGGTAGTAAGACTTCTTAACATGTTTCTAATTCTCCTTAGTTGCCACGGAGGGCATCCAAGAGCCGGCCGGTCTGTTCGTCCTGAGTCGAAATCGACTTTTGGGCGAGTTCATAACTTCTGTTCAAACTGATCATCTGGATCATCGACTCGATTGGGTGGACGTTGCTCCCTTCGAGCGAGCCTTGTCGCAGATTCGGCGAGTCCACCGGAGTCATCTGGTCAGAACGAAAGTAGGTTCGTCCAACTTTCTCGGTTGGGCCGAAGAAGACTCCGATCTGGGCGACCTCCACGGCGTCTTCCTCCCCGAACGGGGTCAGGGAGATGTTTCCGTTCTCATCCACCTTGATCGTTCCCTGGTCCAGAAAGATCGGATTGCGATTGACATCGAGGACGGGCAACCCTTCGCGGGTCACGAGCTGGCCCGATGAATCACGCTCAAAGGCTCCATCTCGAGCGTAGAGAGTCTCGCCATTGGGCCCCTGCAGGGCAAAGAAGGCGCGGGGATTCTGCAACGCGAAGTCGAGCTGACGCCCGGTGTCGTTGATGTTGCCGAGGTCATAGGTGACATAGGTGTCTTGGGCCGCCGGGCCCGAGCCCATCGTGCCGATGATCTCTCCGCGGCCGCCATCGGCCCGCAGGTTTCGCTCCATCCAGTCGCCGAACTGAATCCCATCCCGCTTGAAGGCGGTGGTATTGACGTTGGCGAGGTTGTTCGCCACTACGTCCAGCCAGTCCTGGCTGCTCTTCATTCCGGCCGCAGCCCCGTAAATTCCACGGTTCATCCCACCTTAGGTGTCGGCAAAGGGGGAGGAGGGTCCGAGGGCAAGACTTCGCAATCTACTTTAGGTTCTGGGAAAATTCCCTCGAAATATGGAAAAAGAAGGGTCTTTAGCGCTTGCCCCGGCTCCCAAAGAGCTTTTTGTCCACCGACCAGTCTCCCGGTCCCATCAGCATGATGGCGGCGGCCGCGACCATGACCAAGAGCGGATAGGCCGGTCCGAGGATTGGGTTTTGAACCGCCGGGTCCTTGCTGCTGAAGTCAGCCACCAAGGTGGTCATCTGGGTGATCTTGAGATAAACCGCCACCGCCATCGTCGAGACAATGCCAAAAGCAGCGATCCGGCTGAGCGCCCCGAGCAGAAGGCCGAGTCCGCCAAAGAACTCCGCGATGATCGCGAGAGCTCCAAACATCGGAGGAATGCCCATCCCTTTTTGGAACATCGAGAGCGTCGCGCTGAACCCGGCTCCGCCGAAGACCCCGAGGAACTTTTGGCAACCGTAGTAGAAAATGACTGCGCCCGCGACAACTCGTAGGAGCAACAGAGCAAGATTAGTCAGAGAGTCGGATCGGTTTGCCATTTTTGGGTCTCCTGGCAATTTTATACGGATTCCTAGAGGAACCCGCTTCTTGATCTGCCGAACATACTAACAATATCAGGAGAAGACGATCGCCTTGGTGATTCGTCCTGAGTTAGAGGAAACATGAGAGTAAAAGCGAGTGGAATTGTGTTTGCTGGTCTTGTCGCAGTCGCGGTCCTGGGGATCGGAGCCTGCGCGAAGGAGACTTCAGTCGTCGGCAAGTGGAAGGGCAAGATCGATATGCCCGAACCGAAGACCGAGCAGGAGAAGGCGATGGCCAAGATGATGGAGGGCTTCGCCGGCATGATGACGCCCGACCTTGACCTGCGCGAAGATAAAACCTTCACCATGAACATGATGATCCCGATCGAGGGGACCTGGGTCCAATCCGGGAAGACGGTGACCCTGACCGCGAACAAGATCATGGGCATGACCGTGGACGAGGCCCAAAAAATGGCCGCTCAGCAGAACAAGGGAGTCACCCAAAACCAGGATCTGCAGAAGCCCATGATCCTCACCATCAGCGAGGACGGCAAGTCCATGTCGATGCAAGGTGAGGGCGCCCAAAAGGGCACCATCACTTTTGCTCGAAACGAGTCCAAGTAGGGTCGTAATAGCCCGCACCGGTGATGCCCGCCATTCCCATGGCGGGCATTTCGCTTTTCAGGCTGACCCAGTCGGGCACCGGAACCCCGGGTGAAAAGAGCGGAAGCCGGGTCAGGACCCGGAGATCGGCCATCGTACTTCCGGCCAAGACGCCGACGCTGGCGCGGTCAGACCCTTTTCGCGGCCGGATCGCCACCAAGGCTTGATCGGCCAAGAGGAGCAAATCATTCGGCGAGACTCCGAGCTTCTGCCATCCCGAATTGATCCGCGCCGGCCCCAGGATCAGATAATTGCGGTGGGCCTCCGGTCGGAGTTCGGAATCCAAAAGAATCTCGGGGCTTGCGTTGCCGATCATGGCCATCCATTCCGCCAAGTACCGGGCCGTCTGCCAGGACCACTCCTTCTCTTCGGCCGAACCACCGGTGCCGACAACCAGCGCCACCCGGTGACGGTAGACCTCCGAGAAGCCTCCTCCGCGGGCTGGGGATTTTTCGGATGCGGGAAGCCCGTTTGGCCCCGAGCCAACTGCAACCCAAAGGGGTTTGCGCATCGCCCCACCTTCAAATCCGATGACGTCCCGATGGGCGAACTCCTGCCAGCCCGGTCCTTGCAGGTTCATCACAGCTCCATCAATCTCGACGCTGCGGACCTGGGCTCCCAGCTCCAGTCGGAACCGGCGAACGTTCTCGGTGGAGACCCGAACGCGGTCGCTGGCCGCGTACTGGGTACCCTTCACGCGGCTCAAGACAAAGTTCTTGCGCTGCTGGAGGACCTCGATCCAACCGAGACGGCTGGCGATACCGGGAGAGGCAGTGACGAATTCCAGCTCCGAGAGATCTTCTGCGGATTGAACCCGGGCGAAGAGATCGAAGATGCCAGGAAAGTCCATACACTCCGCGCCGGGGACCTCGGGGCCGTCATACCAGTGCCCGCCTCCCTTCTCCTCGTGCAGGCGGACCCACCCTCCAGCCTTCTGGAGTTCAGCAAACATCGTCCTCGCTTGATCAGGACGAACGACGTCATCCGCGTCTCCGTGGACGATCTGGGTTGGGAGCAAACGCAGATTAGGCAGAAACTGCAGGGTGTCGCTGGGCAAATAGGCGCGTTGGAAGATCTCGGCGGCTGCGTGGTTGGGGTCGATCGAGGGGCCTCCGCCATAGGTGTGAAAGGCGATCCAGCCAGCGCAGGGTCCCAAGGCAGCCAGACGGTCCGTCAGGTGGGCGCCGACGTGCCAAGTGCCATGTCCACCCATCGAGTGGCCAGTCAGGAGTAAGGCGTCATCGGGCCGAGGGGCACCCAAGAAGTGATCGAGCACCTCGATCGCGTCCAGACGCCCGATTCCCTCCCAGTTGAATCCGAACGGGCGGCGATTGGTTGCGCAGACGATATCGACGTCGGCCTTGCTGCTATAGGCGGCGGCTTGGCTCGTCGCCTCGACGCTTGCACCATGCAGACTGAGGGCCACCCGTCGAGGTCGCTTCGGGTCGGGACGGAGGGCTGGGCGGACGCAATAGTATTGAATGCTTCCATCCATTCCGCTCCGGAAGGTTCGCTTTTGAAATCCGTCAAACTTGGGTAGTTCGTAGGCCGTTTCGGCGAGTTTGGTCGTGCCGCGGAAGAGGGCGACGGTGACCTTGCGCGCCTGGGAAGGAAGTTGGACGGAGGCCTTGCGCAGACTGAGCGGGGTCATCCGGCTGACTGGCGTCGGCGTGGTCCACCCACCGGTCTCCCCTTTGGCCCGCAGGGTCAGGCCGGACTGCCACTCGGGGGTCAGGTTGCGGAGCGTGACCCCAGCCAAGCGCTCTCGTGGGGTCCAGTTTTGGCAGGGCAGGGTCGCGTCCTCAGGGGCGATCTCGAGCTTGGGCTCGGTGGGTGTCAGCGTGCCTCGGAAAAACCCTCTCCCGCAGGCGAAGAAGAGATCATTTCGGCCCTGTTTCAGCCGAACCGGGAAGTTGCCGTATCCAAAGCCATAGACATCGCTGGCCCGTGGCTCGCCGTTGACGTAGACCATGGCCGAACCCTGTCCATTGAGCACGAATGTCTGGTCGGCCGGGAGGTCGATGCGGAAGTGGAGGTATCCGCTGCTGGTGGCGGGGCCTTCGAAGTTGCCGTCGGCTTTGGCCTTGACTTCTTGCCAACTGGTCGTGTCGGGAGTTCGCCCGGCCACGAACTCGGCCTGAACCGGATCGACTCTCCAGAGTGCGCGACTGCCCCCGGGGATCGTTGTCGCTCGAGCCTCGATCAACGGGATCGGAGCGGCGGAAAGAAGGACCAAGGCCAACAGGGCAGGCATCGCGTGAGCATATCCCAGTTTGGTTAGGGGTTAGGGGTTAGGGGTTA
>DDSL01000070.1 GCA_002343825.1 Chthonomonas sp. UBA2391 | reverse complement strand
GAGGAAATGCCAGATTGTAGAGGGCCACGCTGGCGAGGATCCATCCTAACTTGCGGCCTTTGGTCATTTTGCTCGCCGCCGCTCCGGCCCACTGCCATGCCCTCGGTCCGGGTCCTGATCGGCCCGGACCTCTGCCCCGGAGCGGCGGAACGCCCCTCGACAAGTCGCTAGGCAGATGCTGCGAACCTTCTTCAACTCTTGACTCCGTGGTTGAGGTCGATCATGGGAGCGCTCGGAGCCGCGAGGTGTGAGGTGTCGTTGTATCGCAAGAGGGTCCAATGCCCGTCGGGGTGGCGCTGGAGTTCGGTGAGGCTGGCGTTGCCGAACTTGAAGGCTCGAACGGTCTCCAGGCTCCCACGCAAGAGCTGGGCAACCACTACCGCGCAGGTGCCGCCGTGGCTGACGAGGCAAAGATCGTGGTGGGCCGATTCGATCTCCCAGAGCCGCTCGGCCACGCGGTCCCAAACGTCTTCCACCGATTCGCCGCCGCCGATGCGAACCTGGAGCGAACTCGTCTCTTGGACCTCGGCTTCTTCTTCGGCAGCGCGCCGGAGGTCCAGATACGGCGTGCCCTCCATCGACCCAAATGAGCGCTCCCGGAACTCCTTCGCAGTGAGCAGGGGGCAACCGCATGCCTCGGCAATCGCCGAGCCCGTTTGTGAGGCGCGCGCGAGGTCGCTCGACCAGACCTTGTCGAGGGCTAGGCCTCGCATGGCATGGGCCACGGCGGCGGCTTGGGCGAGTCCGGTTGCGTCGAGCGGAATGTCGGTATGGCCCTGGGCCCGACCCTCCAAGTTCCAAGCCGTCTGCCCGTGGCGCACCAGATAAAGCCTCATCTTCGGCCTTCAAGCTACCCTAGACCGCCCAAGCTGTAACGGGTCCAAGCTCGCGACCACTGGAATCGATCCGGAAAAGGCCAATCTTGAGAAACTTGACCGGGGCGGGGGCGGGGGCCTTGGCCCGGACCCGCACGATGCCCCGGCGGAAGTCGATCTCTTCGATCATCCCGAGGGCGAAATCTTCTCCGCTCGCCCGGGTGAGGCTGCAGATCAACCCCGAATAGGCCATCGGGTCGACCACGTTGAGGCGGGATGCGCCCAGGTGGTCGAGGATCTGGCCCACTGCGGCATCGTCGACCGGTTCGCGGCTGACCACCAAAGCGACCCCCGTGCAGAGCTCGACCCACTGCGCTCCCGGGGCTAATCCGTGGAGGCCAGCGACCGGCAAGCGGTGCCCCGAACCCAGGCGACTACCGATCACAGTCAACGTGTCGAGGGGGAGCTCATGATCTTCGCCGGTATCGATCAATTCAAGCCAACGAGCCCGTCGTTGGGCGACTTGGACGATCTCGGGAAAGGCCGCAGGGAGCTCGACCGTCTCGGGCCCGATCGGCCAGAGGTCAAAGTCGGCCGGGCCCTCGGGCACGAGGATCCGATCGGGGCGCAAGACGGAAAGGACAGCAGAGAGCAGCTGCCGACCGACGGGTTGTCCCCGATATTGAGGCCCCAAAATCACCGCGTCTCCCTCCACTTGCCGGAGCGCTTCGGCCAGCGCCTCGACCAGACCCAGCGGATGCCGGATCGGATCGAGCACCCCCACAAAGTGCTCGGATACTCGGTGCAGAACTTGGAACCGCGACACCCGGGCCAGCGACTCGGGGTGGCTCAGATCGGCATAAAGCCGCTCAGCCCGGCCCGCGTGAGATTCGATCCATGCGTCCCAGCTCAGTCCCGGTCGGGCATGCAGGTAGGTGATCGCCATGACTGCTCCGACTCTAGAGACGAATCAAAACGCCTTGACGGCAGCGATCACAGCATCCACCTGGGCATCGGTCATGTGTTGGTGCACGGGCAGACTCAGGACCTCAAGACACGCTCGTTCCGTTTCGGGCAATTGGCCGGGTTCACATCCCAAGAAGCGATAGGGCTCGTGGTAGTGGAGAGGCACCGGGTAGTAGATCATCGAGTCGATGTTCCGCTCCTGCAAGTGGGCTTGCAGGTGGTCTCGGCGGTCGGTCCGGACGGTGTACTGGTGCCAGGTGTGGTTGTTGCCTGGGAGGGTGACCGGGGGAGTGACGTGACTCTTGGCAAAGGCCTCGTTGTAGCGGTCGGCAATCTGCTGGCGTCGCTCGGTCCATTGTTGGAGCTTGCCGAGCTTGACCCGGAGCACCGCGGCTTGGATCTCGCTGAGCCGGCTGGTGTAGCCGATCTCGTCGTAGTAATAGCGTTCACGACCCATGCCGTGGACCCGCAGAGACTTGGACCGGCGGGCGACTTCGGGGTCATTAGTGAGGATCATGCCTCCATCCCCGGCAGCGCCCAGGTTTTTGGTGACATAGAAGCTGATGCCGCTGGCGATGCTTCCGTTGCCGGCATAGACGCCCTCTCGCTGGCTGAGGATGGCCTGGGCCGAATCTTCGAGGACCATCAGGTTGTGCTTCTTGGCGATGGCGTGGATCTTCTCCATCTCGCACATCTGACCAAAGAGGTGAATTGGCAGGATGGCCTTGGTGTTCGGGGTGATGGCGGCCTCGATCTTGCTGACGTCGATCTGGAAGGCCACCGGCTCGATATCGACGAAAACGGGCTTGACCCCAAGCTGGATCGCGGTTTCGATGGTGGCGACAAAGGTGAACGCGGTGGTAATGACTTCGTCGCCGCATCCGAGGCCGCAGGCTTGCATCGCGATGCGAAGCGCGTCGGTTCCGCTATTCACCGCGATGGCATGATCCACCCCGTGCAGAGCGGCCACGTTTTCTTCTAGCCAAGAGTTGTGTTTGCCCAAGACATAGGCACCGGTGGCAAAGATCTCGGCGATGATTGCATCGAGTTCGGGCTTGACGTCGTTGTATTGGGCCACGAGGTCCAAAAAGGGGACCCGAAGATGAGCCTGCGTGGAAATGGCCATTGCTCCCTGAATTGTATCTCTCCGGGCGGCCTGAATCTTAACGATTTTTGGCGATTGATGTGGAAGAAGCTAGAAGGGAAGGTTCAATCCACGATGCAGACCTTTTATGTTTTGGGGACAGACGGGCAAAAATACGGGCCCGCCGATTTAGGGATTTTGCTGCAATGGAAGCAGGAAGAGCGGCTTTGGCCTGATACCGTTTTGGAATCCACGACGAATGGACAGAAGCTCGTCGCGGGGACTCTGCCCGCTTTGGGATTCGCCGGGAGTGGGGTTCCGGCGCATGCGATGCCGGCGAGTCATCCGGCTTCGATCGCCTCGAACCCAGCCTGGGGCGAGGAGCCGACGATCCCCGCGCACCCGGGCGCGCTTCAATCCAACTATCCTCGGTTTGAGGCGATTCAGGGCGAGGCCCCGCGCGGATTCAACTTTGGCGCTTTCTTCTTCGGCTGGCTGTGGGGTTGCTTTCACAAGAAGCCGATCCTGCTGCTCCTGATTCCGGCTGGGTTCGTACCCTTCGCGGGTCCGTTTTTGCAGCTCGGAGGGATGATCTATGCAGGGATCAAGGGCAACCGCTGGGCATGGGAAAGCGGACGATTTGCCACCACTGAAGACTGTCGCGCGTGCCAGAAGAAGTGGACCCGGTGGGCGATTGGGTTCGTGGTCCTCGGCTTGATCTTCGCTGCCCTAGCCGTCTTTGGACTCCTGGCTGGCGGCGGGACAAAAAGCTAGGGGCTTTCTGCGCCGAATGTTTGGTTCGGTTCGTCGGAGTAAAGTAGAACTCTCGCCATGGAAAAATACTTTGTGATTGGGCCGGATGGAAACCAGTATGGGCCGGCAGATGTCGCGACCTTGCTGGACTGGAAAAACCAAGGCCGCGTTCAGCCAAACACCATGTTGGCCCCCGAGCTTGGCGGGAATCCGATCCCGGCATCGATGGTACCGGCCCTCGGATTTGCGGCCCCGGCGGCTTCGAATCCCGGCTACGCTCCGGGATACTCGGCTCCTTCGGCGGATGCCCCTGCAAATGGTCCCGGTGCCGCTCCGGCCTCGTGGGGTCAGCAACCCTCCAATTATCCGCGCGGCCCGATGATGGGCAACCAAGTGATGCCGGCGGGATTCAACTGGGGCGCTTTTTGGTTCAGCTGGATTTGGGGCCTGAACCACCGGAAGCCGATCCTTCTGCTGCTGCTCGTTGCGGGCTTTGTTCCCATTGTCGGATTCTTCTTGCAGCTCGGCGGCGCGATCTACACCGGCCTCAACGGGAACAAGTGGGCCTGGGAAAGTGGCCGCTTTGCGACCGTGGATGACTGCCTCGCTTGTCAGCGGGTCTGGCGAACATGGGCTCTTGCCTTCATCGCGGTGACGATCGTGCTGGTCATCATCGCAATCGCCACGGGTGCGCTGCTGGGGACAACCTCGGCGGTCAGCCCCGAGATCGGCGGTTAGAACCAAGATTCCCGGGGGTGCGACAAGGCTGCCGCACCCCCGAATCTCAAGGCCCAATCCGGGTAAAAACGCAGGTGAGATGGGCAAGTTCCTCCCCTGCTTTAAGGCGTACGACGTGCGCGGCGTCGTCCCCACCGAGCTCAACCCCGAAATCGCTTACCGGATCGGGCGCGCGTACGCGGCGGAAGTTCAGCCCAAGACCGTCTGCATCGGCTACGACATCCGCCTGAGCGGACCCGAGCTCGCCGAGGCCCTCAGCCGGGGACTGACCGAGGGCGGCAGCGACGTGATCGATCTGGGCATGGTCGGCACCGAGATGGTGTACTTTGCCACCGCGCACTATGGTTATGACGGCGGCGTGATGATTACCGCCAGCCACAATCCGCCGCAATACAACGGCATGAAGATGGTCCGCAGCGAGAGTCGCCCCATCAGCGGCGACACCGGCCTCTTCGATATCGAGCGGCGTACCGCCGAGCAAGACTTCGGCCCCGCTGCAGGGCGCACCGGCAGCGTTCGGCAGCAGGATTGTTACGACGATTTCGTCCAGCACCTTCTCCAATTTGCCGATGTGGCAAACCTGAAGCCCCTTCGCGTTTTGGCCGACGTGGGCAACGGCGCGGCCGGGATCGCGATGGAAAAGCTAATGCCGCACCTGCCGCTCCAGGTCGAAAAGATGCTCTTCGAACCGGATGGCACTTTTCCGCATGGGGTTCCCAACCCGATCCTGCCCGAGGCCCGCGCCCGCAGCGAAGAAAAGCTCCGCGCCGGGGGCTATGACCTAGGCGTCGCGTGGGATGGCGACTATGACCGCTGCTTTTTCCTCGATGCCGAAGGCAACTTTATCGAGGGGTATTACATCGTCGGAGTTTTGGCCCAGGCCCTGCTGACGGTCGACCCCAACCAGACCATCATCTACGACCCGCGACTCACTTGGAACACGCTCGATGTCGTGGGCCGGCTTGGCGGACGAGCCGTCGTCTGCAAGAGCGGCCATGCCTTCATCAAGGAGAAGATGCGCGCGGAGCAGGCGACCTACGGCGGGGAGATGAGCGCCCACCACTACTTTAAGGGGCACTGGTATTGCGACAGCGGCATGATCCCGCTGATGATGATCTGCGACCTGCTGAGCAAGTCGGGCCTCTCGCTCGGCGAGCTAGTCGGCGAGATGATGGCCAACTATCCTTGCAGTGGCGAGATCAATTCGACAGTGGAAAGCGTTCCGGAGGTTTTGGCCAAGGTCGAGGCGGCCTATGGCGCGGGTGGCGCCATCGACAAAATCGACGGGCTGAGCATCGACTACGCCGACTGGCGCTTTAACCTGCGAGGCAGCAACACCGAACCGGTGATCCGCCTCAACGTCGAAAGCCGCGGGAACGCCCAGCTGATGCAAGACAAAACCGAAGAACTCCTCGCCATGATCCGGGGGTAGGGACAAAGCTCGGTTGAGTCTGTGACCTAGCGTTTGTGCCTTGAAACCTTTGGAGGGTAGAAAACGTTAAAATGGTACCATGGCGCTAAACATCAAGAACTCGGAGGTCGAGCGGCTGGCTGCCGAGATCGCGCGGGCGACGGGCGAAACGAAGACCGAGGCGATAAGAAAAGCCCTAGAAGAACGGCGGAAGCGCATGGACTTGCCCTCAACCGAAGAGCGCTGGCAAGCGATTCGCCAAGATCTGGAGCAAAACGTTTGGCCTCAGCTCCCGCCTGATGCGCGTGGAAAGCAGATCCCGAAGCAAGAATTCGACGCCCTCTATGAGGACTGATGGTCGTTGACACCTCAGCGCTGGTTGCGGTCTTGCTCGAAGAGCCGCTCGCCGATCAGATCGGTCGAATTTTGCTGGAAGCCGCGCCGATCATGGCTGCGCCGAGCTACCTGGAAGCCCACATGGTTTTGGTCAAGTACTTCGGCCCGCAAACGGGTGAGATTTTAGGGCAAAAATTGTCGGACTTCGGGATCGAGCTGGTCGACTTCACCCCCGAGATGGCGGTGGTGGCGGGGCGAGCATTCGAGGCGTTTGGCAAGGGCCGACATCCGGCGAATCTCAATTTCGGTGACTGCGTTTCCTACGCGCTGGCCAAAACTACAGGTCGGAGCCTGCTGTTTGTCGGGGACGATTTCTTCCAGACCGACATTCGGAGCGCGCTGTCCCCGCCTTAGACCGGGGTGGGGAGTTCGAGGTCGCTGCTGTGGCCGGGGAAGAGTTTGGCGCTGGGGTCGAGCAGGGTTTTGGCTTGGCAGACGGCGCTGGCGGCCTCGCCCACGCCGGTGGCGATCAGCTTGATCTTGCCGTCAAAGGCGCAGACGTCCCCCACGGCGAAGATCCCCGGCAGGTTCGTGCGGAATTGATGGTCCACCACGATCTGGTTCTTTTCGATCACCATGCCCCAATCCTTCATCGGTCCGAGTGAGGACTTGAACCCAATATTGACGACGACCGCGTCGGCGGGGAGCTCTTCGCGCTCTTTGGTTTGGGTGTTTTCCAGCAGGATGCTCTCCAGCTTGCCGTTTCCGCGGAGTTCGTGGACAACCGACCAAAGTTTGAATTGGGTGGGGGTTTGGCGGACCCGCTCGACGGTGTCTTCGTGGGCTCGAAACTGGTCGCGCCGGTGGACGAGGTGGATCGATTCGGCGATCTCGCTCAGGCTGAGCGCCCAGTCGAAGGCGCTATCCCCGCCTCCGACGATCACGAGCTTTTTGCCCGCAAACACGGCTCGTTCGCGGACGCCATAGAAAAGGCAACCCGATTCGGCAAAGGCTTCTTCTCGCTCGACGCCGAGCTTAGTGGGGCTAAAGCTCCCGTTTCCGGCTGCGATGATGACGGTGCGGGTCGGCAGATTCTGCCCATCTCGGGTCTGGATGGTGTATCCGTCTTCGCCTTCTGCGATGAGGGTTTCGGCGGTCACTCCGAGGGCGATTTCGGGTTTGAACTGGGTCCCTTGGGCGATGAGATCTCGGGCGAGGTCCTTGGCCAAGACGCGCGGAAAACCGGGCATGTCATAGACGTACTTCTCGGGATAGAGCGCGGTGAGTTGTCCGCCGAGATCGGGCAGACTGTCGACGATCCGGACACTCATGCCCCGGAGTCCGGCATAAAAACTGGCGAAGAGGCCGACGGGCCCGCCTCCGATGATCGTGACGTCTACGCGATTAGCCATGCTGATTCTTGAATCTACGAGTGTACCGAGCCGGGCCGTCGGGATAGACTCACGATCATGCCCCTGAACTGGGAAAACACCGATCAATTCGGCAATCTAAAGGTTGCGCATTCCTCGGCGTCGAGTCTGGAGGAGCTTCTGGCCGACGTGGCTGAGCTGGCCGAGGTTTTGGCGGAGAGCCATGAGGGGCCGCTGGAGCTCTCCTTTGATGGAACGACGGGCGAGGTCCTGGGGCCCTCGGTGGACCACGTGACCCATATCTTGCAGGTGCCCGAGCTGGGTGAAAGGGTGGAAGAGTTTGTCGACCCGATCGGGGCGGCATTGGCCGAGCAATACGGCGACCGGATCATCTGCTTAGGCCCCTGGCCCTAGGGGGTTTTCGACTCGGGTTCGGGTTGGCGAGCGGCGAGGAAGGGTCGGCTCGCCAAGAGCAAGAGACACATCACGCCCATTCCCCCGCCCATGAACAGAAACATGGGGGCTGGCCCCACTTGGCTCAAGAGCCATCCGCCGATCAACATTCCGATCGGCGCGACCGCCTGGCTGACCATTCCAAAGAGGCTCATCACGCGTCCACGGAAGGCGTCGGGCGTGGCCACCTGGATGTAGTAGGTGATCGGAATCGAGGCCAGAGGCAGTCCGAGCCCGCAGACAAAGTTCCAAAGCGTATAGAGCCAAATGTTGCGGCTGGCGGCCATCGCGGCGACAAAGATCGCGATGATCGTCATCCCGAGGAGGTAGGCACGGCCGGGGTGCAAGATCTTCACCTTGCCAAGGGCAAGGCTCGTGATGACCATGCTGAGCACGAACGCGCCCTCGAAGAGGCTGAGGGTCCAGAACTTGCCGCCATACCACTCCTCGTTGACCCTGAGATGGATGATCATGAAGGGGGCGACACAGAAACTCACGCCGGCTCCGGCCCAGAGGGCGGTGCGGATGACGGGCTCGCTCCAGGCCATCCGAAAGCCGTCCTTGAGATCTTGGATCGGGTGTTGGTGGTCCTCTTCTCCTCGTTCGGGCAGCAGCTTGGGCAGACGGGCAAGATAGCTGGCCGAAACGCAGAAGGTGACCATGTTGAGCACCACCGCGACGAGGAAGAAATAGTCGGGGGCGATGGCTTCAAGAGTGCTCAGGACGCCCAAGTTGAGGCCGATGCCGATCAGCGGGGCAAAGTTTTGGGTCGCCATGCTGAGCGCGTTGGCTTCCTGAAGATCTTCGGCCGGAATCAGCCTGGGGAGCGCGGCCGACTTGGCGGGGACAAAGACCGAATTGACGCAGCTCAGCAAAAAGCCTGAGACCATAACCCACGCGACGTGGGGCGTCGAATCGAAGAACAGCAGGACCGCCAAGAAGCCGAGGATGGCGGTGCTGAGCACGTCGCTCATCACCATGATCAAGCGCCGGTCGAGGCGATCGGCCAGCATTCCGGCGAAGGGGCCCACCACGACATAGGGCAGGGCCTGGAGAGCGCCGACGATCCCGACCATGGCGTCGCTACCCCCGAGGCGCTTGACCATGAAGAGAAACACCAAGAAGTAGAGCGAGTCTCCGAGTTGGGAGATCGCCTGGCCAAGCCAGAGGTGCTTGAAGTCGCGGTGGCGGAGGACGCTGAACAGAACCCCAAAGTCTACAGGATCCGGTGTGGTCTGGCATAAAGCGCTAGGACCAAGGACCCTCGTGTATGGCAAGAGACTTCCGGTCGGGCAGGCTGGAGCGCAGTGTGAGGTTTCCCCCGGAACCTCCCGATAAACCTACTGGGCATCGACCTACGGAGTTTGTAACGGATGTACGAGAGTTACTGGGGTTTGACCGAACCGGCGTTCAGCTTGACACCGGATCCGAGATTTTTATACATGAGCAAGGCGCATGAAGATGCGCTGACGATGCTGCAATACGCGATCTTGCGGAACAAGGGAGCAGCGATGCTCTTCGGCGATATCGGTCTCGGTAAGACGACGATCAGCCGCAAGCTTTTGGAGTTGCTGGATCCCCGCAGCTTCCGCATCGTGCTCGTCGTGAACCCGGTACTTTCCCCGGTCCAGATGTTGCAGGAGATCCTGTCTCAGCTGAACGTCGAGATCAAAGGCAAAACCCGACAGCAACTGATCCAGACGCTCCATGAAGCCCTGCTTGGCTTTTACACCCGGGGCGAACGGGTCGTCGTGATGATCGACGAAGCCCACTTGATCCGGCAGAGCGCGACCTTGGAGGAACTCCGCCTCCTCCTCAATTGCCAGATGAACGACCAGTTCTTGCTGACGCTCCTGCTGTTGGGACAAAAGGAGCTTCGCGAAAAGTTGAGCAAGGTTCCTGCCCTGGAGCAGCGCCTCGCCGTGCGGGCGACCATCGAGCCCCTCGACGTGGTCGATACCGGCGAGATGATCCTCCACCGCATGCGGGTGGCCGGCTTCATCGGCGAGCGCAATCCGTTTACTCCCGATGCCATTTATCAGATTCACAAATCGAGCAATGGCTCGCCGCGCATGATCAGCACCTTGGCCGATCAGGCGCTGATGGTGGGAATGGCTCAGAACGTCAAGCTGATCGATGCCTACCTCGCCCACGAGGTGGTCCAACAGCATCTTGGAGTTGCCGCATGAACCTCGTTGACGCCATCCGAAAAGCCGGCACGGCTCCGGCTGATCTGACGGTCCCTACGGCACAGCGAACGACCGTCCCGACCCCGACAACAACTCATCCCGTGGAAATCCAACCTGAAGCTCAAGAGAATTTGACCGCCCCAGAGGAGACGGCGATCTGGCCCGGAACTCCGGCGACAGGGAATCTGGTCCGAATCGAACTCTTGCTGAGTCCGGAACAGACCCAGGCCCTTTTGCGCAACGCGCTGACTCAGCAGAAGACCGTCTGGACCAGTCGGGACGTGGCCGTTTATCTGCGGATGCACGCCTCGACGGTCGAGAAGATGGCCAACGAAGGCGCCCTGCCGGCTTTTAAGGTCGAGGGCCACTGGCGATTTACAAAGACCGCAATCGACGACTGGATGGCGGCCCAGGCTGCCACCCAACAAGGAATTGGAGATGTCGCTTAAGATGAAGTCGAAACCCTCGATCGGTTTGGATATTGGGCACTACACGATCAAGCTCGTGATGCTGGATCGCTCGCCCCAAGGTTGGAAGGTTCACACCTCCCTGAGCGCTCTCACGCCGCCGAACTCGGTGCGAGATGGGTCTGTGGTCGACGTGGCCGCGGTGGCTGCGACGATCAAGGGATTGCTGAAGCGAGCCGGGCTCAAGAACGCGGCGGCCCACGTCTCGGTGGCTGGTGCCTCGGTCGTGATGCGGAATGTTCGCATTCCCAAGATGAACGAGCAGACCTTGCGCAAGTCAATCCGCTTTGAGGCCGGGCGATATGTTCCCAATAGCCCCGAAGACAGCTATATCGAGTTCGAAATCCTGGGTGATACGGAAGACGGCCAAATGGACGTCCTCATCGTCGCCGCACCAAAGCAATTGGTGGATAGTCGGTTGCAGGCGTGCACGATGGCCGGGGTCGAAGTCGAATCTGTTGACCTTGAGCCGTTTGCTGCATTCCGTGCACTCGTCGAAGCGAACCAGGGAATTGACATCGCAAACGACACGATCGCGCTGATCGATATCGGGGCCTACACCACCCAGGTGAGTGTAATCCACAAAGGAAATTTTGCGATTACACGAACGATCAATCAAGGGGGCAATAATCTGACGGATGCTCTCCAGCGTTACTTCAAGCTTACGTTTGAAGATGCAGAAGAAGGCAAGATGCAGCTGGATGTCCGAGCTCTGTTGGATGACACCAAGCCAACCGAAAACCCCCCCTTGCGAGTGCTGCAACCTCAACTCGACGAGCTCATTCGAGAAATGCGACGCTCCTTGAACTTCTATCAGTCTCAACAGACGGAAGCAGGAGCGGGTGGCAACCTTTCTTGGATGCTCGTTAGTGGTGGCGGCGCAAAGCTACCGGGAATTGCAGATTACATGAGCGGCCGTTTGGGCCTTAAGGTTTATCCAGGTTGCATCCTCGATAACCCGCGGTTTAGCGGATTGTCCGAAGAGATTGCAACCGGTCCCGAGGTCTCGGTCGCGAGTGGACTGGCGATGAGGGCCCATAAAGCCGCCTGAGGCTGAGGAGATTGCGATATGCCATTGATTAACTTGATTCACGAACAACGCGAGGCGGCTCGAGTTATCCAGCGCAAGACCTCGACGGCACTCTTCGTCTTCGTCGGCGTGACCTGCGCGTCACTCTTCGGGGTTGGCACCCTTTACTTGATGAACGAACAAGTGAATAGCCAAGCTGCAGGTTACAAGCGCCGACTGGTTCAGATTCAACCGGTGATGAACGAGTTGGCCGAGAACGAGAAGCTCCTTGGTGACCTGAAGCCACGACTTGCCACTTTGGAAGAAGCCCAGGGATACACCTCAAAGTGGAGCACGATCTTAACTCACATTAGCCGGACGACACCGCCCAATGTTTGGATGACTCAGGTCAAGAGTCAGGCCAAAAAGGATACCGGTCAGGTCGACGTCGCTTTCATCGGGATGAGCCTTGATCAAGAAGGAGTTGCCGAGTTGATGCTGGCCCTTAAAAACTGTCAGGAGCTCAGCCGAGTGGATTTGAAGTACACCCAAGGTGAACAGGATCAGGACAAGACCTACATCAAGTTCGAGATCATCGCAACCGTAGCCGGTACCGGCAAGGAAGAAGAAGGAAAGTCAGGCGCCAAGAAGGGTTCCTTTAGCGAAAAGAATCAAAACCTGAAGGAGGCAAGCTAATGGATAGAGCAAAGATGTTCTTTATTCTGGCCGGGCTCTCTGGCCTCTTGGGGGTCGGTGGCGTGTATATGCTCAACGGTGAGCGCGCGGATCTCATCAAGAATCGCGACGATCTGAAGAAGCAGATTCTTGACGAAGATAAGCTCAAGAAGCAGCTGATCGATAAGCAAGTTCTCGTCAACGAAAGCCAAGAAGAACTGAATCACTTGGAGAAAGGGGTTCCGGTTTCGGAATACATTCCGACCTTGTTGGCCGAGCTGGATCGCTTGGGTCGCGAAAAGGGCCTCTTGATCACCGGCGTCCGGCCGCGACCGGCTGAGAAAAAGAAAGAACCCACGACCGAAGACAAAGAAGGCAAGAAGAAAGCCAAGAAGAAGCCGGAAGCTTATGAAGAACTCGTGATCGAAGTCAAGGGTTCGGGAAGTTACACAGCGATTCATGACTTCATCGCCTCTTTGACCCAGTTTCCGAAAATCCTCGGGGCGATCGCGTGCGACATTCAACCCAAGAACCGATTGGTGAATGCCGAAGATGAAGGCGGCCCGATGAAAGTGGAAATGAGCCTTGATCTTAAGGCTTATCTCTTCAAGGATCGCAAAGAGAAAACGGATAAGGAAATCGCAAGAACCGAATTCGAGAAGGTAGGGAATCATGAACAAGGATAAGAAGCGAACAACCATTTTCGCGGCCCTTGCTCTCGTCTTGTTGGGGGTCGGAGCGTTCCAGTTCATAGGTGGATCTGCCGAGCCGAAGCCAACAAAGAAGGCAGCGGCCTCGAAGAAGGAAGCAAAGAAGGATAAGGAGCCCAAAGTGGCAACCGAAGCCGAAGGCGTGACCACGGTCACCGTGACCGAAATGACCCCCGAAGGCATGATCCGGCGCGTCCAAAAGGTTGATGCGAATGGAAAGGTGCTGGAGGAGCAGGTTCAAGATGCCGACGGCAATCTCCTCTCCGAGGCTGCAATTACCGAGTCTGGAGAGACTTCAGAAGCAGGTGTGACGTCTCCATCTGCGATGGGCCAAACTGCGTCCGCAAATTTACCGGTTCGAGATCCGTTCCAGCCTCCGCAATCTTACGCGGATGCCAACGCTCCGAGCCGTCCGAGCCAGCAGGCTTCGGCTCCGAAGCCGATCACTCGAACGGCTCCGGGCGGACGGGGTGCGGCCGGCGTTGCTGCTTCGACCGTGGACCAAGTGCGACCGCTTCCGCCCATGGGGCTGGATGGCGAGTTGCCCCCGGTGACTCCGCAGGGACCGATTGCGGGGAACACCAAGCCCAATCAAGAAAATTTGCGACCCTCGGCGCCTTTGCGCACCGAGGATGAGGTCGCGGCGACTCCGGTTGGGGTCGTGCTCGGGGATCACCCGGTAGCAGTTTTTAAGGATGACTCAGGCAATCAGCGGGCCGTTCGCGTAGGCGGAACGGTGGCCGGAGCCCGAGTGGTCGAAGTCGGCCGCGGCTATGTCGTGGTCGAGCACAAAGGAAAACGAAAGAAACTAAAGGTAGGTGGCGGCTCTGAAAACTAACATTGGAATCCGAGCGGGCGCGCTCTTCGCCCTGTTCGCCCTCGGTACGGCGATCCACGCAAGTGGACGCGTCCAGGACGTCAAAATTACCCAACTGGGCGGTGGCGTGGAGATCACCCTGATCGGAAAAGGGATCACCAAGCCCACCACCCTTTGGAACAAAGAGCGAACTCTGTTCGCAATCGAAGTTCCGGCCGAAAGTGGGGTGAAGCCCACCGCGGCGCGGATCGATGAGGCGGGTGTCACGACGGTCAAGATGACCTGGACAAAGACCCGGCCGAGTCGGCTTCGAGTCGAAGTGGGACTGTCGCAAACGATGGACCCCAAGATTCTCCAGGTCGATGAAGGATGGGCGGTTGCGTTTGGCGCGACGAGCTTTATCCGGACTAACGACCCGACGACGGCATTTATCGAGGCGGCAACGACTCCCACCAAACCCGCCGAAGAAGCTCCCAAGCTTCCGCTGGTGAACGATCGCCCGAACCGGGTGGTCGTGGAAGACGATCTGAACCGGCCCCAGGTGGATCAACCCCTGAACGGACCGGTCGCCCAAAATCGACCTGCTCCACGGGCCAATACACCCAAGCCCGCGCCCGCGGCAAAGCCGGTCGGACGAGTCACGCTTGACTTCGACAATACCGATGTCACGCTAATTCTCAAGGCTGTCGCGATGCAGGCCGGGGCCAACATCGTGACGGCTCCGGACTTGAAGGGTTCGGTCACCGTTTCGCTCGAGAGGGTTACGGTTGAGGAAGCCCTTGACCTGATCACGGCCCTGGCCGGGCTGCGATATACAAAGGTCAACGAGACCTATGTGGTTGCTCCTCGTGAGCGATTCAACGACATCGTTCGATCGCTCAATAAGTCGGAAAGCCGAGCGGCGGAGACCCGCGTCGTCCCGATCTATTCAGGCGAAGGCGAGCAGATCAAGGCGGCTGTCACCCGAGCTTTCCCCCAAGATACGGGCAAGGGTTCGTTTGACATCATTTTGCCGAGCGACAACGGCCTGGTGATCGATAGCGTCAACGACGAAGACGAGGGAGAAGCCAAGGATCAAGCGGCTGCCGCAGCTAAGGCTCCTCCGAAGAATTCTCCGAAGGACAACCTGAGCCAGTTCTATGTGATGCTGGTCGGTAACGCGACTGCCCTCGATATTGCCGAAGATCTGGTCAAGCGGGTCGACGCGATGCTCTGCGAGGCGAACGGCATCAAGATGCCGGAGACTCCGGGGTTGACCCAAGACGTCTATTTCATCCAATCCGACACGATGAGCGCTCAGTCGCTGATCAACTCGGTCACGACGTTCGGCGGAAAGATGTTCCGCAATCTCCAGTTCATTCCGACCCCGCAGAACAGCGACCGCCAAGCGATCTACATCATTGGTCGAAGTACGGACGTCAAGCGGGCCAAGGATATGCTGGCCCAGTTCGACGGTTCGCAAGACGTGGTGCAGATGTACGACGTTCGCTACAGCGATCCACGAGCCCTGCGCGATGAATTGCAGGCCAACGTGCCCGGTCTTCGCGTGACGATTCCGGCCGCAAGCGCCCTTAGCCCCAAGGCCTATGAAGCTCCGCCGAAGAAGGGTGGATCCGCAAAGGGCGGCGAAGGTGAGGAGTCCAGCGGCGGCGGTGGTGAGAAGGCCGCCAACATCGAGATCAAGGGCGAAAAGGTCGATGCCGAGGGCATTACCCTTCCGTTCGGTGACCTCGAAACTGTGGCCAAGCCGATGCGCCTGATCCTGCGCGGCACCGATGAACAGATCGAGAAGGCGCTGAAGTACCTCGCCATGGTCGATATCGAGCCCCGACAGGTGGCGATCGACCTGCGAGTGATGGAACTCAGCCGCGAAGATGCCCTCCGACTCGGTCTCGACTGGAGCATCCTGACGGGTGGCTTGGTCCGCGACCTGCGAGTCAACCAGGGTCTGGGCGATACCGCCAATACCTCCGGTACGGTGAGTGCGAGCGGTAGCAGCGGTGGCACCTCGGGCAACGTCCTGGGAACGCTGGATCAGATCGCCAACAAGCGCACCCTGATCAACCGGCCGAACTTCCTTGTCATCGATGGTCGCGAAAGCGAGCTCTTCGTCGGGGATGTGGTCCGCTACATCGAGTCGATCCAGTCCACCCAAAACGGGATCACGGTTACTACCAACTCGGTGCGAGTTGGGGTCCGGTGCGCCATCCACCTTCGGGTCGGCGCGGACGGAATGATCATGATGGATCTGCGGCCCGTCGTCAGCTACCTGCGAGCCTTCACTCCGGTGCCGGGCGGCGGAAACCTGCCCCAAACCAGTGAGCGGATCGCGCAGAGCAGTCTGCTGATGCAGAGTGGCGAAACCATCGCTCTCGGTGGATTGATCCGAGACGAAGATCGAAAGACCGTCAGTGGGATCCCCATTCTCAAGGATCTGCCGATCATCGGCCAGCTCTTCAAGCGGACCGACAACAACCGCCAGCGCACGGAAATCGTGTTCTTCATCACGGCCAAGTTGGTGGATCGCACGAATCGGGCGGATGCGGCTCTTCCGCGAGCCAACGCCGACCGCAACAAGGCGAACGACGCGATGAACGCTTTTCCGGATCCGCTGGGTCAAGAAAAGAAGAGGCGCAACTAAGCTCTACCCCCCCCCTGGAGGGCATCGAACAATCGGCTCGGAAGGTCTTCTTGACCTCCGAGCCGATTTTGCTTAACGCCCAGTCGTGCCAGATCCGATCATAATCAGACTTGCATGAGTCAGTTGCTGCTGGATGCCAACGACATGAAGCGGACCCTGGGCCGGATCTCGCACGAGATCTTGGAAGCTCACGGAGGCGCGCAAGACCTAGTGGTGGTCGGGATTCTCAAGCGCGGCTACCCTTTGGCCAAGCGGCTTGCCTTTCTCATGACCCAGGTCGAGGGGGATACGATCCCCTGTGGCAAGCTCGATATCTCCCGGTATCGGGACGATCGACCGGCGTCGGACCCGACTGAGGATGCCAGCGAGATCCCGTTTGAGATCACGAACAAGGACGTGGTCCTGGTGGATGAGGTGATCTTCACGGGAAGAACGATTCGAGCCGCGATGGAGGCCCTGCTCAAATACGGCCGACCCAAGAGTATTCAACTCGCGGTGCTGATCGACCGGGGGTTCCGGGAGTATCCGATCCAGCCGGACTACCTCGGGCGCGAGGTCGATACCCAGCGGGAAGACCGGATCGTCGTTCGATTCCACGAAGTGGATGGAGAGGATGGAGTGAGTTTGGAGGTGGCCTCGTGAGCGTTCGTCATTTACTCGGAGTTCGGAGGCTGGATACGATCCAGATCCAGGAGCTGATCGAGGTCAGCGCAGAGTTTCGCCGGCGGATGAAGGCGGGCGAAGCGCTGCCCCAGTTCCCCGGAAAGGTCGCCGGATTGCTCTTCTTCGAAGGCTCGACCCGGACCCGCGTCAGTTTCGAGCGGGCGGCATTTGCCCTCGGGATTCAGGTGACCAACTTCACCGGACAAGGCAGCAGCATGGCCAAAGGTGAAACCCTTCGAGATACGATTTTGACCCTGCGCCAAGAGCTGCTCGATACCATTGTCGTGCGGCACCCGAGTTGCGGATCGCCCCAGTTAGTAGCCGATTTCTTCCGCCGACCGGTGATCAACGCGGGGGATGGGGAGCACGAACACCCGACCCAGGCCCTGGGCGATGCCCTCACGATTCTCCTTCGCAAAGGGCGGATCCAAGGCTTGACGGTCGCGATCGTCGGTGACGTGATGCACTCGCGAGTGGCTCGCAGTAACGCTTGGCTGCTCAGCAAGCTCGGGGCCAAGGTCCGATTTGTCGGGCCGAATACGCTGCTCCCGAGTAATTGCGCGCTCCTCCCCGGCGAGCCGTACTTCAAACTGAGCGAGGGTCTGGAAGGGGCCGATGTGGTCATGTGCTTGCGGCTCCAAAAGGAGCGAATGGCCCAAGGCCTGTTGAGTTCCATTGGTGAATATCGGCGGCTGTATCAGGTGAACGAACGGACTCTGCGTCCGGCGGCCAAAGATGTGATCGTGATGCACCCGGGACCGATCAACCGGGGCGTAGAGCTCGATGACGCTACCGCCGATGGACCACGGTCGGTGATCTTGGACCAGGTCGAGAGTGCGGTGTATACGAGGGCGGCGGTGCTGTTCTGGGCGCTGGGCGGCGACCCCGACGCGGTGTTGGACGGCGCGACTTCCGTCTTTGAGGAGGCAGAAGCGTGAAGACACTCTTGAAAAATGGCCGGATCCTGGATCCTAGCGTCAACGCCGATTTCATCGGTTCGGTCTTGATCGAGGACGACCAGATCGTCGAGGTCGGTCCCACCGTCGACGAGACCGATGTAGAAGAAACTTATGACTGCACCGGGTTCTGGATCACGCCGGGGCTGGTGGACCTTCATGCTCACCTCAGGGAGCCTGGGCAGGATCAGAAGGAGACGATCATCACCGGCACCCAGAGCGCGGCGGCCGGGGGCTTTACGACCGTCTGTTGCATGCCCAACACCACCCCGGCGCTTGATCGACCGGAGCTCATCGACTACATCCTTGACCGAGCCGCGTCTCCAGAGGCGGGAGGGGTCTTTGTCGCTCCCGTAGGGGCGCTGACCACGGATCTCAAAAACGAAAAGCTGGCCGACCTTGCGGCCCTCAAGCGGGCCGGTGTCATTGCCGTAAGTGACGAAGGCGCGCCGATCCAAGACTCTTGGCTCATGACCCGGGCGATGGAGACCTGCCGGATGCTGGATCTGCCGATCATGGCCCACTGCGAAGACCTCACTCTCAGCCGAAATGGCAGCATCAACGAAGGGGCGATGAGTTCGCTCTTGGGGCTTCAGGGGATCCCGCGCACGGCCGAAGAGGTGATGGTCATGCGCAACTGTCTGCTCTCGCTCAATACGGGATGCGAAGTCCACATCATGCGGGTGAGTACGTGGGGTGCGGTCGAGATGATCCGCCAGGCCAAATACTTGGGAGCTCCGGTGACGTGCGAGACCTGTCCGCCCTACTTCACCCTGACCGATGACCAAGTCGGCGAGTTCGACGTCAACTACAAAACGACCCCGCCACTTCGTACCAATATCGATATTGATCTCTTATGCCAGGCCCTGGCGGATGGCACGATCGACTGCATTTCGAGCGACCACTCGCCCCACGCGCCCTTCGAGGTGCTGGTGCCTTTCGACCAGGCTCCGTTTGGGTTTGTCGGATTTGAGACCGCCGTGGCCATCACCCTGACCCATCTGATCCATCGAGGGGTCTTGAGTCCGCTGGAAGCGATCCGGAAGCTGAGCACCAATCCGGCCAAGATCTTGCGGCTAGAAGCGGGGACCCTTCAGCCGGGCGAAACCCCTGTGGCCCAGGTGACGATCATCGATCCGGATGTGGAGTGGACGTTTGACGTTCACAAGACCTTTAGCAAGGGCAAAAACACCCCCTACCACGGCCATAAGTTCAAGGGCAAGCCGGTGGCGACCTTCTGTGGAGGTGAGATCTACCGCGATGCACTCTTCGGCGCGGATCGCTACGTTACTGTGGATTAGCCTCACCGGGATAGGGTGTCAATCGGGCTCCTTTCCGGACCCGAATGATCCCAACATCGCTGGCTCCTTATCGGGTGAGCAGATGCAGTTGGTCGTGCGGGGGATCTATGAGAACTTGGCCTACCGCGTACGCACGGGGGAGATCACCGAGGCCCGACTTCGGAAGGAACTCGTTTCGCGGACCCGGGAGTTTAGCCGCGACATCAACCTAGAGAACCTGGATCCGGGCGAGGCTTTTGCCTATGGCGAGGTCCTCCGGACGGCGGAAGAATGGGACCGCGCCGAGATCGCGTTCGCGATTACAATGAACGCCGCCAAAACGCCGGACCAACGAGTCAACGCGGCCTTGAGGCTCGCACACTGTCAGGCCAAACTCGGCAAAGCAAAGGACGCGATAGCCCTCGCGCGCAGCACTTTTGATGCGCCCCCCGGCGATAAGGGCGCGATTTTGCCCGCCGTGCTCTTGGAGATTGCTCCCGCCCTAGAGCGAGCCAAGGTCGACAAGGAGCTCGCAACTCTGCTGGTGGATTCGGTCACTCAGCACCTTCAGGTGAGCGTGGACCCCGCGACACCACCAGGAAAGGCGTTCTTGGTCGCGCGGCCGTTTCACGTTCGTAATGCGATGGATATGAGTATTCGGCTCTATCGCCGCGCCGGGGATTTTGCCGCTGCGGAGCGTGCGGCCAAGCGCCGTCGCAACGTGCTGGCGAGTCTGGCGATGCAACGCTAGTCGGCCCCCCGGGGCGGGGGCAAAAGTGCCACAATTTCCCCGCTATGTCAGGCGGCGCCACCGGGATGTTCATCAACGAAACCCACACCGATGCAGCGGTGTGGCAATTTCGCGTTTCCAAAATGATCCTCGAAGGAAAAACGGAATATCAGACCTACCAGATCTGCGAAATCCCGCGATTTGGAAAGTCGCTCTTCTTGGATTACAACATCCAGACCTCGCTGATGGATGAGTACGTCTTCCATGAGTGTATGGTCCAGCCGGCCATGGCGCTCCACCCAAACCCGACCAAAGTCGTCATTTGCGGCGGCGGGGAAGGGGCGACCCTGCGCGAGGCCCTGGCCCACAACACCGTGACCGAAGCTCATATGGTGGACATCGACAAGGAACTGGTGGACATGGCCCGCGAGCACTTGCCCGAGTGGCACCAAGGAGCTTTTGACAATCCCCGGACCACGATGCACTACACCGATGCGCGCCAATGGTTGGTGGACCACAAGGGCGCGGGATTTCATGCGATCTTGAGCGACCTACCAAATCCCCACGAAGAAGGTCCGGGCCAGATGCTCTTTACCAAGGAGTACTTCCAGATCTGCGCCGACGCGATGAGCGACGATGGCGTGCTGGCCCTGCAAGCGGGGACCGCGAATGAGAACTATCCCGAGTGCATGGTGAGCTGCATCAAGACTCTGGAGAGCATGGACTGCTTTTCCCACGTGGCCGGATACTACGGGCTCGTGACCACGTTCTTCCAGCCGTGGGGATTTGTGCTCGCGAGCAAGAAGCACAATCCGCTGGAGCTCACCGAGGCGATGATTGCCGAGCGGTTCGCCGCTCGTGGGGTCAAGACCCGCTACTACACGCCGCGGTTCCACCAGGCCTGCTTCACCCTGCCCGAGTACCTTATCGAAGCCAAGGAGACCAAAGGCCGGATCCTCACCGACGCCGACCCGTTCATCTGGACGGCCTAGTTCGCGGTCGAAACCCAAAGCAAGCGTGGCCCGGAGTGAGTTGCTCACCCCGGGCCACGGTCGTTGACTAAACCCCGATCAATACTGCTGGGTCAGGACTCGGGCGATCAACGGGGCGCCGCCGCCGGGCGAGTCCAGCGCGAGGGCGAGGTTGACCGAGTTCGAAGCCAGAGCAAGGGCTCCAGTGTCGATCGCCACAACGTTTCGGTTACCGGCCGGGGTGATCCGGACGCGGTAGTTACCGGCCGCAACGGTCAGCGGATCGCTGACGGCCTTGAACGGAATGTTGGCCAAGGTCGGAGTCGCGGGGAGCGCGTCGGTCGGACCCGAGATGTAGATATCCACGTTGCCGGTGCTGGGTGAAGCGTGGACGAGCCGGAGCCGGGTTTGACCGATTCCCGGGCCGGAGTCTGCATCGTTGATGACCAGCGGCTCGATGTTGGCGAGGTTGTTGACGGCGAGGACCGTGGTGGCGGTGCCTCGGGAAAGGGTGACGTTCGCGTCGATCACGGTGGTGGTCGTCCCGGTCGCGTTGACGCGGACCCGACGGACGCCTGCGTTCACGCTCCGGGTTGCCCCTGCGGTGTAGGCCACATTGGTCAGGACGGTGTCGTTGTCGAAGAGCACGTCCACATTGGGAGCGTTCGGCGAGGCGTGGATCACGCGAATGGAGGCGCTTTCGGCGCTTTCGTGGCCTCCGCATCCGGAAACGGCGAGCAGCGTCATCGCCGCCAAGAAGATTGCGAGTATGGATTTCATGGAATTTTCCTGCAAGCATCATCGCCTGCTGATAAGTGCCTACGAAAATTTGCGTGGTGTCAGTGCCAAGAATTGCAACGATTTTGCGGTCGCTTTTTTGAACCGAGGGGGCGGAACGAGAGATTCAATTGCGAACGTAGAGAGGGGGTTGCGGGTAAATTACGACAGGGCACCATGCAGCAGTGGCTTGAGAGTCTTCATCCTGCGTTACTCGCGTTAATCCGGGTATTGCTGTTCGTCGTTCCGATCCTTTTGCTCGTTCCCGGATTCATCTGGTTGGAACGTCGGCTTCTGAGCTGGATGCAAGACCGGATCGGTCCGAACCGAACGGGCACAATCAGCAAGAACTTTCCGATCAAGTTTTTGCGGGGCAAGAAGACCTTTGGTCTGCTCCAGCCGATTGCCGACGGGGTGAAGCTGTTCTTCAAGGAGGACGTGACGCCCAAAAGCATCGACCGGCTCATCTACTTTGTGGCTCCGGCCCTAGCCCTTTTCCCCGCCTTTGCCCTCGGCGGAACCCTGCCCTGGGGCCCAAGCCACGGCCTCTATGGATTGCTCACCCCGATCGCGAATGTCGACATCGGCATCCTCTACGTTCTCGCGATCAGCTCGCTCGGTGTCTATGGGGTCGTCCTCGCCGGTTATGCCAGCAACAACAAGTACTCGTTGCTCGGTGGCCTGCGGGCTTCGGCGCAGCTCATCAGCTACGAGCTCGCGATGGGTGTGGCTCTGGCCTGCATTGCCCTGGCATCGGGATCACTTCGGTTTATCGAGATCGTCGAAACCCAGGAGCAGGCGCTCTTTGGAGCGCTCCCCGCCTTCCAAAACTGGTTTGTTTTCACCCCCTATGGCCTTTTGGCTGCGGTCATCTTCGGGATCTGTATGGTCGCGGAGACCAACCGTGCTCCTTTCGACCTCCCCGAGGCCGAAAACGAGATCATCGCGGGTTATCACACCGAATACAGCTCGATGAAGTTCGCCGTGTTCTTCATGGGTGAGTACGCGGCGATGTTCGTCTTCAGCGGAGTCTTCGCGACTCTGTTCCTTGGGGGTTACAACTTCCTTCCGGTGAACTGGCAATATCTGGCCGATCAGGGTGGTGGAGCGGCCGGCCTTTGGCAGTTCATCGCCAACGCCCAGTACTGGCTCTCGCCGGTGTTCTTCCTGCTGAAGGCATTCCTCGGAATGGCAGTTTATATCTGGATCCGGGCGACCTTGCCGCGGTTGCGCTACGACCAACTGATGTTCTTGGGTTGGAAGACGCTCCTACCGGCGGCGGTGGTGAACTTCATCGCCATCGCGATCTGGATCATGGTGAGCAAGGTGCAAAATCCGGTTCTCGGAACGCTGGCCGCCCTGATCAGCTACGTCGTGCTCTTCTTCGTCTTCAAGAGCTTTATCGGAACGAACAAGGAAGCCAGGGCGCTGGAGAAGCGAACCGTCACCTACGCCCAGTTCCCGACCAAGCCGGACTCGGAGCCGGCCGCCGCCCAATGAGAATTCAGATGCATCGCCACGGCTTATCCACGGAGGGATCATGATCGCCGCACTGCCCACCATCACCCCCAATCAAATCACCTTTCTCGCGTTGGCCGGTTTGGCCGCGATGATGGCAGTCGGGGTCGTGGCCCTCAATAACCCGGTTCGGTCGGCGATGTGCCTCGTCGTCAACTTCTTCGTTCTGGCCTTTATCTACTTCACGCTGAACGCGCAGTTGCTCGGGATCACCCAGATCCTCGTCTATACGGGCGCGATCATGGTCCTCTTCCTCTTCGTGATCATGCTGCTCAACCTGAGCGGCAAGCAGATCTTCCCGGAGAAGCTGGACGCCAAGCCGGTGATCGGGATCGCCGTGGGTTTGGGCCTCTTTGGACTGATCGCGAGCCAGGTGCTGCTGCCGATGCAGAAGATCACCAAGATCAACGCCGAATACGCTTATGGCAGCCCGCAGGCGATCGGCAAGACCCTTTTCACCAACTATGTGTGGCCGTTTGAGGTCACTTCGATGCTGTTGCTAGTCGGGATCGTCGGGTCGATCCTCCTGGCCAAGCGGAAGATTTAAATCGCCATGCAAGACGTCCCGCTTTTTTGGTACCTCGCACTCGGGTTGTTCATGTTCACGACCGGAGCCGTCGGGGTCGTGGTCCGGCGCAACCCGGTGGTGGTTTTCATGTGCATTGAGCTCATGCTCAACGCCGTGAACCTCACCTTCCTCGCCTTTGCCCGATATTCTCCGACCCTTCTGCCCGGGATGGCCGAAAGTCCGCAGACCTGGATGACGGGGCAGATGATGGTGATATTTGTGATGGCAGTGGCTGCGGCCGAGGTGGCCGTCGGGCTCGGGATCATCATGGCGATCTTCCGGTTGCGCAACCAGGTGGACGTCGACGACATGAGCGCACTTCGGGGATAACGACATGGAAGTTGGCACCTTAATTTGGCTCGTCCTTTTCCTGCCGGTCTTGGGTTTCTTGGTCCAGGCATTTTTCGGCGGGCGAGTCGTCCGTAGCCAGGGCGTGGCGGGCAAAAAGCTGATGGGCACGTTGGCCGTCCTGCCGATTGCCATCTCGTTCGTGCTCGGATGCATTATCACGGCTCAACTCGCCCAGCAACCTGCCGACGCTAGGTTCTCGATCCACACGCTCTTCAGCTGGATCGATATCCTCAGCTTGAGCATCCCGTTCGAAGTTCGGGTCGATCCGCTCTCGATGACGATGGTGCTGATCATCACCGGCATCGGTTCGCTGATCCACGTTTACGCCACGGGCTACATGGCCGAAGAGAAGGATTACTCCCGCTTCTTCACCTATCTCAACCTCTTTATCGCCTTCATGCTCATCCTCGTGTTGGGCAATAACCTCCTGTTGCTCTTCATCGGATGGGAAGGCGTGGGGCTCTGTAGCTATCTGCTGATCGGCTTCTGGTACAAGGACCTCGCCAATAGCCGGGCCGCCAACAAGGCATTCATTGTCAACCGGATCGGGGACTGGGGCTTGACCCTGGGGATGTTCATCATCGTGGCCCTGATCGCCAGCAATATCGGCAAACTCGGGCTCGATAACGTCCGATTCCTTAGCTACGATGTGATCCTCTCGGCTCCGGTGATTGAGATCTTTAAGGCGAATCCGGGTTGGACGACGGCGGCCGCTCTGCTGCTCTTCGTCGGCGCGATGGGTAAGTCGGCGCAGTTCCCGCTTTACCTCTGGCTACCCGACGCGATGGCCGGTCCGACTCCGGTTTCGGCCCTGATCCACGCTGCGACCATGGTGACCGCCGGGGTGGTGCTTCTCAACCGGATGAACATTCTGTTCCAGCTGTCGCCGGTGGCGAGCGCGGTGGTTTGTGGAGTCGGGGCGTTCACGGCCCTCTTTGCGGCCCTGATCGCCTTTGGCCAAACGGATATCAAGAAGGTCCTCGCCTACTCCACGGTTTCCCAGCTTGGATTCATGTTCATCGCCTGCGGAGCCGGTGCCTACTGGGCGGGCATGTTCCACGTCACGACCCACGCCTTCTTTAAGGCGCTGTTGTTCCTCGGTTCTGGAGCCGTGATTCACGCGATGGCCCACGACCAAGACATGCGGAACTATGGCAACCTGCGCAAGTACCTCAAGATCACCAGCGCCACGATGATCATCGGCTGGCTGGCGATCGCCGGGGTCTCGGTCTGGACCTTCTTCGGGTTCGCCGGTTTCTATAGCAAAGAAGCGATTCTCGGTGCCGCCTTTGCGAACGAGTTTGCCAGCATTGGTGGAATCAACATTGGGTTCTACAGTGCCTGTGTCGGCATGTTTGTGGCCTTGCTCACGAGCTTCTACATGAGCCGTATGACGTTCATGACGTTCTTCGGTCAAGAAGAGCGATGGCGGCTGATCCCTGCGGGGGCTCACCACGATGCCCAAGGCCACGACGACCACTCCCATGATCACGGGCACACCCATGCCCACCACGAGGCCCACGATCACGGTCCGGATACCCACGGATTCTTCTACACCGACGAAGAACTGGCGGCCCAGCACGTTGGGCACGATCACGACGACCACCACCACGCCCTCGATGCCGAGCACGAACCCCACGAGGTTCCGCCAAGCATGTGGGTACCGCTCGTCGTCCTCGCGGCGCTGAGCGTCGCTGGTGGCTTCTTGCTCTATACCAACCACATGTTCGAGCATTGGCTCTATCCCGGTGGTCAGCTCGCGATTCTCGGCGAGATCAAGGCCTATCCGGAATGGAAGACCCTCCTAGTCGCGCTTTCGACCGGAGCCGCCCTTGGAGGGATCGTCCTTGGTTGGTTCTTCTACGGCAAAAAGCTTCCCGAACGAGAAGGCTGGGATCTGCGCCGCTGGAGCCCGTTCCGCCGGGCTGCGGGTCAGCAGTTTGGCTATGACAAGGCAATGGTCGATATGAGCGTGGAGGGCGGAAATCAGCTCGCCACCTTCAGCTGGAAGTTCTTGGATAGCAAGGGCATCGACGCCATCGTCAACGGAGTCGCCGGCTTGGCGGGCCAGATCGGAAAGCTCTTTGGCTGGGCCCAAACGGGCTTCGTCCGCGGTTATGCGCTCTTGATGCTGCTCGGCGGGGTTGGCCTCATCGGCTACCTCGCGCTGGTGCTCTTCCAGAGCAATGGAGGACCGAAGTAAATGGAAACTGGATTTGGACTTCTGTCCCTCACCATCTTTTTGCCGTTGATTGGCATCCTGATGCTGCTGGTTTGGCCGGACGACGACCGGCGAATGCTGCGGAACATCGCCCTCGGTACGACGCTGGCCACCTTCGCCGTTTCTCTCTTGGTCTTCAGCCGATTTGATGGAGGAACCTATCACTTCCAAATGGTGGAACTCGTCAAGTGGGCGCCCGCCCTGGGGATCAACTATAAGATCGGGGTCGATGGCGTCAGCATCTGGCTGCTGCTCCTCACTACTCTGCTCAGCGTCCTAGCGGTTTGGTTTAGCACGTACGTCGAAAAGCGAGTGAAGGCGTACATGGCCTTCATGCTGTTGCTCGAGACCACGATGCTGGGGGTCTTTGTCTCCCTGGATCTGGTGCTGTTCTATGCCTTCTTCGAGGCGTCCCTGATCCCGATGTTCTTCCTAATCAACATCTGGGGCGGCGAACGGCGGCGCTACGCAGCGATCAAGTTCTTCCTCTACACCTTTGCCGGTTCGATCTTCATGCTGATCGGCATCGTGGTGCTCAGCCAGATCTATAAGAGCCAGTTCGGGGTTCCGAGTTTTGATATCGTCCAGATCCAGAGCGCCATCGCCAATGGGACCTTCTGGACCGGGTTTGTTCACTTCCAAGCGTGGATCTTCTGGGCCTTCGCGATCGCCTTCATGGTGAAGTGTCCGATGTTCCCGTTCCACACGTGGTTGCCCGATGCCCACGTCGAAGCCCCCACCGCAGGTTCGGTGATTCTGGCCGGGGTCTTGCTCAAGATGGGGACCTATGGATTCCTGCGATTCTGTCTCCCGTTCTTCCCCGATGTCATCCAGCAACAGGTTCCGATCATCATCACCCTGGCCGTGATCGGGATCATCTATGGCGCGGTGGTCGCGGCGGTGCAGCCCGACGTCAAGAAGTTGGTCGCCTATTCGTCCGTGGCGCACATGGGCTTCGTGATGATTGGGATCTTCTCGTTGAGCCACACCGGGATCATGGGTGGGGCCATGCAGCAACTCAACCACGGAATCAGCACCGGAGCCCTCTTCTTGATGATCGGATTGCTCTATGAGCGCCGTCACACCCGGATGTTCGCCGACTTTGGTGGACTCAAGGCCCAGATGCCGATCTATGCCGCGATCTTCTTGATCGTGATGCTCAGTTCGGTCGGCCTGCCGACCACGAACGGATTCATCGGGGAGTTTCTCGCGATGCTGGGTCTTTTCCAAGCTGCCGCAGCGGGTGCCTTTGGGCTGAACCTTGGTCTCAGCATCATCGCTGGCTTTGGCGTGGTTCTGGCCGCGGTCTACCTTCTGATCATGTTTATGAAGGTCTTCTACGGACCGAACACCAACCCCGAAAACCAGCGACTGAAGGATCTCAAGCCTTGGGAGATCGCCCTTTGCGGGGTCTTTGTGATCTTCATCTTCTGGGGTGGCTTGTTCCCGAATACGTTCTTGAAGCCCATGGAAAAGAGTCTGAATGCGACCCGCATGATGGCTCTAAACGCCCCTGGTCAAAGGCCCAGTTGGGGTGACGCGGCGCTGGATATTGACGAGCGCGGCAACCTCGTTCGCAACGATGCAGGGGGCGCAGTCATCGTTTCGCCACCGAACTTCCACTTCGAAAATCTCAGCCCCTTCAAGAGCGCGGAGGCGCTCCAGACTCGAAAATGACGGGTCTTGAGCGACTTCGAGCGGCGCTCACCCAGCCGGATGCTCCGGGGGGTGTGTCCATCTCCTTCGGCCCCGATGCCAATGCGGACGGCGTCGTCGGCGAAGTTCAACCCGGACAAGCCCGCTTTACCGAGGTGCTCAACCCCTATGGCCTCGCCCAACGAGATGGGATCGACCTCGCGGCCGAACTGCGAGCCGACCCGACCCAGGGCGAATCGCGGCTGAATGACTACGTGTCCCGTTGCCGGGCCGATCTTCAGCGAGCCCTAGCCTACGCCGCCGACGGCATCCTCTACCGCCTCGAAGGTGCGCATCCGGCCGCCACCACGCCGATGGTGTACGGCGGGCACTTCTTGGAAGTCGATCGAGAGCTCCTCACCGAGATCTATCCCCAAACCCTGGTGGTGGTGGATGTGGCCGGCGAGCAGGAGCCGTACCTCGACTTTGTCGGCGACCTTCCCGCTCATGCTATGACCTGGGAAGCTGCCGATGTCGATGTTGAATCCGTCCGCAAGATGATCCGCGGAAGGATCGACCTCCGCTTGATTCGAACGACCCACCCGACCGAAATTCATGTATAACGTCACGCCTCCTTCCATCGATTGGGCCATGATCGCGCCGGTAACCCTGGTGTTCGTCACGGGTCTGGTCGGACTGCTGATCGAGATGTTCCGCCCCAAGCAGAACAACAATACGATCGTTGCGGCCAGTCTGACGGGACTCGCGATCGCCTTTGCCAGTTTGGTGGGCCAGCTCAATTCCCCCGACGGAGAGACCTTGGCGGGCATGATCTTACGCGACCGGTTTGGGATCTTGTTGCAGATGGCCTTGGTCGGGGTTTGCTTCGTCTCAATCCTCTTCAGCGAGAGCTACCTTCGGGAGAAACGGATTCCCTTTGGCGAGTTCTATCCGTTGGTCGTCTGGAGTACGGCGGGAGGAATGATCATGGTCGCGAGCAACTCGCTCCTCATGATCTTCATCGGTTTGGAAGTCCTCTCCATCGCGCTGTACGTCCTCGCCGGACTCAGCCGCCAAGAGCAAAAGTCGGAAGAATCGGCGCTGAAGTACTTCTTATTGGGCGCCTTTGCCAGCGCGTTTTTCCTCTATGGGATCGCCTTTTGGTATGGAGCGACCGGCAGCGTGAGCCTGGATTCGATCGCCGCAGCCTGGTCGCTGAACGACGTCATGACCCGCAACCTCCTGCTCTTCGGCGCTGGACTGATGCTGGTCGGACTCTGCTTTAAGGCGGCCTTGGCCCCCTTCCACCAGTGGACTCCCGACGTCTATCAGGGGGCACCGACCAACGTGACCGGCTTCATGGCGGCAGGGAGCAAGATCGCCGCGATCGGGGTGCTTTTCCGAGTGCTGACCGCGAGCACCGATCTCAGTCAGGTTTGGCTTCCGGCGCTGTTCTGGATTGCGATCCTGACGATGACGGTCGGAAACTTTGCGGCCGCCGTTCAGAAGGATGTCAAGCGAATTCTGGGCTACTCTTCGATCTCGAACGCGGGTTACATCCTGGCTGCTTTGGTGGCGCTCATCAAGATGCCGGAGAAGATCGGAACCTCCACCATCATCTTTTATCTCTTCAGCTACGCCTTCATGACTTTGGGGGTCTTTGCCGTCATTAGCCTCACCGCAAAGGATGGCAAAGAAGGGACGCGACTCAGCGACCTCGATGGGCTCTGGAAGAGGTCTCCACTCGCCGCCGGGGCGCTGGTTGTGTTCGTGGCCTCGCTCATCGGGATTCCTTTCACCGGTGGGTTCTTCGCCAAGTACTTCGTCTTCAGTGACCTCCTGACAGCCGAACTCCTTCCGCTGGCGATCGTGCTCGCGGTGAATTCGATCGTGAGCGTTTACTACTACCTCGCCATTGGCTACCACGCCGTGGTGGCCGAAGAAGGAACGGTCCGCAATGAGACCTCGCCGATGAGCATCGGGGTCCAAGTCGCCTGCGTCGCCTGTGTCATCGGGGTCCTTGCGCTTGGCCTCTTCTACCAGCCGATGATGAACCTCATAACGGGGACGGTGGTGCGCTAATGAAACTCGGCGTGAGCATGTGGAGTTACGTCCACGCCTGGAAGGCGGGCAAAGTCGACGTGCCAGGATTCATCCACGAAGCCAAGCGGATTGGGGCCGAAGGGGTCGAATTGCTTGACTTTTTCTATCGAGACCGAGAGAAAGATCCGGCCGATATCCAGAAGGCGCTGGAGGAAACCGGACTCCCATGCGCGGTCTTCAGTATCAGCCAAAATTTCGCCAAACCCGATCCCCAGGACCGCCAGGCCGAGCTCGGGAAGATCAAGTTTGGGGTGGACGAGGCGGTGCGTTATGGAGCTAAAGTCGTACGGGTCTTTGCCGGCGACGTCGCGGCCGACGGCGATATCAAGTTTGAAGATGCCCGGACGTGGATCGTCGAAGGTCTGATCGAGGGCTCGCACTATGCCTGCGAAAAAGGCGTGCGGCTCGCGCTCGAGAATCACGGCAAGCTCGCCGGACGGGGAGACCAAGTCCGGGGGATCATCGAAGAGGTGCGCGAGCGCGCCGGTCATCCGACCCTCCACGCAAATCCCGATACCGGTAACTTCCTGCTCGTCGGGCAACCAAGCCATGAAGCCATTCGCGAGGTCGCTTCTTTGGCGGGAATGGTGCACTTCAAAGACTTTGCTCGCGCTCCGGAGGGTCATGAGGGGTTTGCCTACCAAGCTTTGGACGGCAGCAAGTTCTTGGGGACGGTCATCGGCGAGGGTGACGTGGACCTCGCGGCCTGCGTTGCGGAACTCCGTGCGGCCGGTTTCGATGGATGGATGAACGTGGAATACGAGGCCGAGGAAGATCCTTTCACCGGGGTTCCGCGGAGCCTCGAAAACGCTGCCCGATTCATCCGCTGATCCCGAAAAAGCTCGGCCCCCCGGACTTTTGGTCTGGGGGGCCTTGTTCTTGGGACCCTGAGCTTACTTGCCCTTCGGAGTGTTCTCGTAGCTACACTTCATCATGGGTTGCCACTTTCCATTGGCTTCCATGTCCAGGGTGAAGAGGACGTTCTTGCCCTGGGGTTCATAGGTACTGCGCATCTTGGTCTGGGCGGGCATGCCGGGCATCTCAAAGAGATCGCTGGTCATGACGAGCTTGTTGCCCTCCATGTTGCCCTTGAACTTCAGCGCGTCGCTCGCCATTTGGTCGTACCACCAGCCAAGAAAAGCCTTTTCTTTGGCGTTGTAGGTGATCATGAAGAGGCCTTCAACCTTGCCCATTCCGGGCATGTCCATCGTGTTCTTCATGACCACAAATCGGCCTCCGAGACCCATCTCGCAGACCGTTTCGGTCTTCGCCTTGGATTCTTGACCCATCCAATAGAGGGTCATGTCTCCCTTACCGTGTCCGAGGAGGAAGTTGATCTTCTCGAGCTCCTTGGTGGGCATCGGCTCCATCATCTCGTCTTGGGCCCGGACGGCGATTCCGAGGGCCAGAATGAGCGAAACAAGCACAATTCTTCGCATGTTGCGCGTCTTACCTCAAATTTGATGGGAAAGTCAGGATTAGGGTGTGTGGCGATTTGAAGGGAATTGTTGGGGATGGAATGATCTTTTGCGGCTAACTTACAATTCCCTGTCGCCTCCCTACCGCCCTTGCCCCCAGGTACCCTGCTTTCCATGCCACTCGTGATTCCCGTTGCTCACGATTTCACTTGCCCCTGGTGCTGGATCGCCCTCAGTCAGACCAAACGTCTGCGCGAAGCCTTCGACGTGGAATTCGATTGGCGGGCCTATGAGCTTTGGCCGGAGAAGCTGCCGTTCCCCGAACCCAGCGCGCCCAAGCCGGCCGATCCGAAACGCCCAGCGACTCCGAGCCGACTCGAACTCGCCTATGCGGCTGAGCTGATGATCAAGCCCACGGTCAAGCATGGATGGATGCGCACCAACCAGGCGCATCAAGCCCTGGAATACGCTAAGTCGATCGGGCAACAGGATGCGATGTTGGACCGACTTTATGAAGCCCACTGGGTCGCCGGAGACAATATCGACGACCTTGAAACGCTCCTGAAGCTCGGCGAGGGGATCGTTCCGGATCGCGACGACCTGAAAGCCGCAATCGCAGAAAAGCGATTCCAAGACCGGATCGTGGAGTTCGACGACGACGCCTATGCCGCCGGCGTGTTCAACGTCCCCACCTACTGGATCGGCGGTGAGCGCTACGCGGAGCAACCGTATTCGGTGCTGGCCGAGGCGATCAACCGGGCCCTGGACGAGTGAACCCTGCCTTCTCCCAAGTCGAATTTCCCCCAGCGCTGCCCGACCGGCCGTGGATCTACATCAATATGGTCACCACCATCGACGGCAAGATCCTGACCGGGGAACGCGACGAGAAGGTGATGGATCTTGGTTCGAAGGTCGATCACGCCACGATGCGGGTTTTGGAGCGGGCCGCCGATGCAGTCCTGATCGGTGCGGGGACCCTCCGGGCGACACCCGGTCTTTGGTACCCGGCTTCGCTCAAGAAGCTCGTCTTGACCAGTGGTCGGGGGGTGGATTTTGGGGCGCGGTTCTTCACCGACGATCCCGATCTGGCCTATGTGGTGACCACTGCCGACGACATCCCGTGGCCCAACCAGTTTCGGTATGGCGGGGCGGTGGATTGGGCCCAGGTTTTTCTGCGCCTGAGAACCGAGCTTGGGGTTGAGCGACTCTTGATCGAAGGGGGTTCCGAGCTAAACGGTGCGGTCCTTGCCACTGGGCTTGTGGATGAGCTCTTTATGACTCTGGCACCAAAAGTAAAGCTCGGCCGAGATGTGCCGACGTATGCCGGGGGCGAACCGTTGAGCCGCGAGGACGTGCAGAATTACCAGCTCTTGGCCTGTGTTCAGGTCGGGGACGAGCTCTTTCTTCGATACCGCCGGGTTCGAACTGCGTAGAATCAACCGTGCCTAAGCCGCTCGCGCCCCGAAACCCACTTGCACCCGGGGTCTTTCTCTTGCGAAACGCGGGCAAGACGCTTCCCTTGGTGCTCGTGATCATGCTGGCAGTGATGCTCATTGCCGGGATCGTGAGCATGATGAACTCGATCCCGTACTCAATCCGCACGATCTACGATTACAGCAAACGCTACACCGGAATCACCCCTCGCGGCGACCCGAGCCAGACTCCGATTCTGAGGCAAGCGGTGCTCGACGAGTCGCCGGTCAAGCTGGGACGGGTCATCACCTGCCGGGCGAGCGAGGCCGTCGTTCGAAGCATCGTGGGGAAGTGGCCGTTCGTGGTCGTGGCTCTGGGCCAAGACGACATGCGCTACTACCTGGACCAGATGGAGGTCGAGCGGGTGGAAGGTCGGCTACCGGCCCCGGGAGCAGCGGAGGCGATCATCAGCGAGCCGGTCGCCCGGAACTTGAACTTAAAACTCGGCGACCCGCTCTTGGGTCCGGAGATCAACGATGCCTATTCGCCGCAAGAGGTTAAGATCGTGGGGATCGCGCGGACCGACCGGTGGCTGAAGCTGACTCCGATTGAGTACCACCAAGCGAACCATTTTCCCCCGATTGATCTTCTGATCGCCTTTGCCGAGGACCCGCGCGAGCAAGCCAAGCTCGATCGGTGGGCCATCGAGCGGTTCAAGGGCGAGCGGGCCCGGGTCTTTGCCTATGAGCTCCTGGATCGAGATACCGAGGAGATGTTCCAAATCCTCTACAAGATCCTGAACGTGGTGATTGGGACTTTGGTGGTCGTGATTACCTTTATGATGGGGATGCTGATGAACATCTATCAGTCTCAGCGGGTGCAAGAGTTCGGCTTGCTCCAGGCCCTGGGCTATACCCGGCGGGCGCTCCTTAAGAGGGTGCTGATGGAGAGCGTGCTGGTGGTTGTGGGGGGATGGGTCCTTGGGGTCGGGTGCGCGCTCTTGCTTCTGAACGCGGTCAAAAGCCTCTTGATGGATCCCCAAGCCTTTGCCCTTAATCCGCTGGATCCGGCGGCGTACCTCTATTCAATCCCGGCTCCGATTGCGATTCTGGCCGCGGCTTGGTACACGGTTTGGCTCCGGTTCCGACGGTTCGACCCGGTGGGAGTGGTCGAAAGGAGGCTCGTTTGATCCAGACCGAGCGGGTCGGCTTGACCTATCTGGACCACGGACGCGAAGTCCACGCCTGCCAAGACGTCTCGATTCGAGTGGAGCGGGGCGAGTTCGTCGGCATCCTCGGGCCATCGGGGAGCGGTAAGTCCTCCCTGCTCTATCTGATGAGCGGGCTCAAGACGCCGACCTCGGGGCAGGTCCTGGTCCATGGAGATGATCTGCACGCCATGACCGACGAATCTCGGGCCAAGCTCCGGCTTCGGGAGTTCGGATTTGTGTTCCAGCATCCCTATCTGCTGGGTTATCTGAGCGCCTTTGAGAATGTCCTATTGGCCCGCCCCGGCGAGGACCGAGGGGCCGAGGCGTTGGAGCTTCTCGACGTTCTTGGGCTTCAATCCAAAGCCGACCGCAAACCCCACGAACTGAGCGGAGGCGAGCGTCAACGGGTCTGCGTGGCGAGGGCTCTGCTCGGTCGCCCGGCGGTGATCTTTGCCGATGAACCCACGGCCAGCCTGGACCACCGGAATGGCGAAGTAGTCGTCGATCTTCTGAACCGCTACCGCGGCGAGGGGGCCTTGGTCATGGTAACCCACGACCCTTCGATGCTGAAGGGTGCAGACCGCGTTCTCCACCTCGTCGATGGGGCGATGGTGGAAGAAGGGCTAGGTTAACTCGAATCCAGATCTGACCAGGCAACAAGTCCCCCCACTTTTTCGGTATAGATTCGGTAGATGAACATCCTCCGAGAGAGCTTCGTTCTGGCCGGGTTGGTGGCCGTGGGGGCAGCGGGTGCCACCGAAATCCTCCGCGCCGTCCACCCCAGCGTTTCGCCCGACGGAAAAACCGTCCTAGTTAGCTACCAGGGCGACATCTGGAGTGTCCCCACCGCCGGGGGCGAGGCCCGTCGCCTGACGATCCATCCGGAGCGGGACCAGATGCCCCGGTTCTTACCCGACGGCAAGTCGGTGCTCTTTGTCAGCAGCCGCAACGGGAGCCAGGATGTGTATCGAATGAAGCTCGATGGCTCGGGGATTCAGCGGCTGAATCACGAGACGAGCAACGAGCAACTCTACAGCGTTTCGCCGGACGGAAAGTGGGCCTACGGGTACACCAACGCATGGGGTCGGATGGATCTCTACCGGCTCTCGACTTCGGGCGGGGACATCATCCGGATCTCGGGCGGAGACCTTGAGCTGGAGTACTACCCGTCCCCGGTCGGCAACGGAAACCAGGTCGCCTTTGTCGGAGGCGGAAGCCCCGGATCCTGGCGTCGCCCTGGCATGCATGGGAGCAACACCGGGGAGATCTGGGTTGCCGACGCGGGCGTCCCGCTCCGAAACTTCCGCAAGCTAACGGACAACGAAAAGAACGACATGTTCCCGTTGGGTGCTCCCGACGGAACCATTTACTTCGTAAGCAATCGCGCCGGGGTCCCCAACATCTGGCGGATGAAGAGCGACGGCAAAGGCGCAAGCCAGATCACTCGGTTTGAGAAAGGCACCGTCCGCTGGCCGAGCATCAGCGCCGACGGAAAGACGATCGTCTTTGAGCAGCAATCGCGGATCTATCGTCTCGACACGACGACCGGAAAGTATGACCCGATCGCGATTGATGTCCCCGAGGACCTCCGCACGAATCCCGAGGTGACTTTGAACCTCACCAGCGGGGCCGACGGCTATGCCATCTCTCCCGACGGGAAGCGGGCGATCATCGCCGCGCGGGGCGACCTTTGGCTCATCCCGGAGAAGGGTGGCACCACTCGCAAGCTCACCTCGAGCGTCGCGATGGACCAACTTCCCGTGTGGCTGGATCCGCAGACCGTGCTCTTCACGACGGGCCGGACCGGAAAGCGAGAGCTCTGGACCGTGAATCTGAAGGGCGAGGAAAAGGTCTTTGCCGCCGCCACCACCGACGTCGGGAATGCGAGCCTTTCTCCCGATGGCAAGCTGGTGGCTTACTTCCGGGGGGCACGCGAAATCATCGTTCGACCAGCTACTGGTGGTCCCGAAGCGGTGGTCGCGACCGGGGCATTCCAGGGTGGTTTCGCCGGATTTGATTTCTTCAATTGGTCGCCCGATAGCAAGTGGTTGGCGGTGGCGATGGCCACCGATCGAGGCGGCACCAACATTCATCTCGCACCCGCGGACGGTAAGGGAGATCACCTTCTGGTCGGCCGGATGGCCCGCAATGCGAGCGCACCCCGGTGGCTTCCGAATGGCCGGGGAATCTTCCTCACGGGTCGCGAATATGAGAACAACGATCTCTTCGTGATCGATCTTCAGCCCGAGGCAGTCACCTTCACCGAAGACGACCTCGACAAGCTGGACGAACCGAAAGCAGAGGCTAAGAAGGAGGTTGTGGAGGTCAAGGTTCACCTCCCCGGCATCTTCGATCGGATGCGGCGGCTTACGAGCGACGGAGCCTTTGAGCCGATTGCCAGCAGCGACGGTCGCACGATCTGGGCCAGTGTCAACGGCGCGATCACGGGATTCAACGTTCAGACCGGGGCGGCTTCGCCAGTTTCTGGCCTGACGGTATGGAGCCAGCCAAAGGTAATCGGCAACAAGGTCTATTTCTTGAGCGGAGGAAGGCTTAATGCCCTCACCCTGGGACAACCCGCTCCCGCGCCGATCAACTTCAGCGCAACGGCTCCGATCAATCTCCGCGAAGAAGAGAAGGCTCTTTTCGAGGAGATCTGGTGGGCGATGGACCGGTTCTACTATGACACTGAGATGCACGGCAAGGATTGGGCCGGGATCAAGGCACGCTACGCGGCGGTTTTACCGTTCACCACGGATCGAGCCGACTTCTACGCTCTGATGGCTGAAATGCTGGAAGAACTTGAGAGTAGCCACCTCGGTGCGACCCCGCCGACCGAGTCGGTGACCCCTCCGGGCCAAGCCGATTCGACCGCCTTCCTTGGGGTGGAGTGGGATTGGAACACGCTGGCCAGCACGGGGCAGTACCGAGTGGCGCGAGTTCATGGGGCGACCCCGGCAAGCCACCCGCAAAGCGAGCTGAAAGTTGGGGACGTGATCTTGGGTGTGGACGGAAGGGTCCTTGATGGGAACTATCGGATGCCTCAGGCGCTGAACCTGAAGGCGGGCCGAAAGGTGCAGCTCCAGGTCCGGCGCGGCAGCGAGGTCTTGCAAATCTTGATCAAGCCCGCCTCTCCGGCGATCGGGAGCCGCGTCAACTACGCATCCTGGGTGGAGAACAATCGGCGACTGGTGGATCAGTTGAGCGGCGGCCAGTTGGCCTATCACCACTACGAGGGGATGAATCAGCCGAGTCAGGAGCTCTTCCTCCGCGAGATCCGGACGCTGACGGTCGGCAAGAAGGGCATCATCATCGACGTCCGGTTCAACGGGGGCGGCTCGACGGCCCACCAAGCTCTCGGAGTCTTGATCAAGTCGCCATGGCTGATCCGGACCCGACGTGATCTGCCTGGGCAGAAGCTCAGCGAAAACATCTACCGCGGAGATTCACTCGAGCTTCCGTCGGCGCTGATGATCAACCAGTACTCGTTTAGCAACGCAGAGATCTTCGCCGAAGGTTTCCGCCGACTCCGAGTCGGTCCGGTGGTGGGTGAGGCCACCGCGGGCGGAGTCATTGGTACAAGTGCCTGGGGTCTGTGGGATGGCGGTCAGATCCGGATGCCGGCTGCAGGAGCCTTTGCTGTCGATGGTGAGAATCTCGAAAACAATGGCCGCAAGCCGGATATCCGCGTGCTCTGGGATCCGAACGCCGCGCTCGAAGGCCGGGACGTTCAGCTCGAAGCCGCCGTGCGCGAGCTCATGAAGAAGATTCGTTGAGAATCGGGGGCTCGGGGTCTTCTTCCAAGTTGACGACCCGGGCCCCATCCACTGCTCGGCAGATGTGATAGGCGCCATCGAGGCCGGTCTTGAACCGGTACCGCTGGCTGGTCTGGCGGATGAATCCATCGACCATGCCCTCGCTCACCAGAGCGACGCACGCGCCTCCGAAGCCGCCTCCGGTCATGCGGGCTCCCAAGCATCCGACCGTATCCCATGCGGCTTCGGCCATGGCGTTGAGCTCATCGGTGGTGACCTCGTAATCGTGGCGCAGGCTCTCGTGGCTCGCCCGCATCAGGGTGCTGATAGCGAGCTTGTTGCCCTCTAGCAGAGCCCTCCGGAATCCATTGACCCGGGCATTTTCGGTGATGACGTGCCGGGCCCGGCGGACGAGGACCTCGGGCATCTCGGACTCCGCAGCGATCAGGCGGTCGAGGTTGGCGTCCCGAAGTTTGTTCACCCCGAGTCGGGCGGCGGCCTCTTCGCTTTCGGCTCGCCGGTCGTTGTAGCCCGAAGAAGCCAATTCGTGGTGTTGGCGGGTATCGCAGATCACGATTCGGATACCCTCGGGCAGCGGGGAATAGTCCACGCTAAGGGGCTCTCGCGTATCGATCATCATCGCCTGGCCGGCTCGGCCTTTGATGCTCGCGGTCTGGTCCATGATGCCGCACTTCATTCCGACGAATTCGTTTTCGGCTCTCTGCCCAACCTTGGCCAACAGAAGATCATCGACCTCTAGCCCAGAGAGGTCTCGCCAAAGGGTCGCGAAGGCCATTTCCAAGGCCGCGCTACTACTCAATCCGGCCCCGATCGGCAGGTTGCTGGCGGTGAGGGCTTGGACGGCAACGGGAACCGATTGGGTTGCTTCGCGCAGAGCCCACGCCACCCCGGCGGGATAGCGTTCCCATCCGGCGAGATCACCGGGTACGACGGTGGCGTTATCCCAGGCTTGCGATTTGCCGAGGAGGAGGCTGCGGACATCGCTCTGGCCCTCAATCGGACGCGCGGCGACGACGACAAATCGGTCGATTGCGACGGGAAAGACGAATCCGTCGTGGTAGTCCGTGTGTTCGCCGATCAGGTTGGCGCGGCCAGGGGCGATGGCCAGTCGGGTAGGACTCGCGCGGAATGTCTTCCGGAATTCCTCAACCGCGGTCCGGGCGAGGTCGAACAGGTTCAAGCCGAGCAGATCGCGCATGGGTTCCTCTAGATTGAACCCCATCCCCTTCTGAGCTGGGGGGACAAAAAAGTGGGGGCCCGGGGAAGTGCGATCCCGGACCCCATCGAAGCAATCAAAGATGAGTCGAAAAGCTCAGTAAATGTACGGGCCCCACTCGCCTCGCACATAAGCGTAGTACCACTCGTAGCCGTTGTAGAGGCTCCGGCGGTCAAACCAGATTTGGGCGAACCATTTGACGCCCCCTTTGCGGATCGGCTTCGCGCTGCCATCGAACATGGCGAACGGCGCGGATCCATTGAACCGATAGCGAGGGTGGGCGGCGCATTCCCAGTTGCCGTTGGTTTGCCCGTTGCAGTCGGAGTCGAAGCGAGGATCGAATCTTGCTCCGCCGGCATAGACATCCACTCCGTCCCGGTCGCAGGAACTGGCATCACCTTGGACGCGGCAGATGCGGCCAACCCAGTAGTTTTGCCAGTCATGGAACCAAGGGTAACTCCAATTCGCGTGGTTGGCCCCTTTTTCTGTGAGCATGACCTTGGTGGCGGGATCTTCAATCAGGGCCAGGCTTACCGCTTGGTTGGGTTGGGCTTGGCCTCGGTTGCCGTAGTTGTTCACAAAGACTCCGTGGTGAACCCCGTAGCTCATCCCGCCGGCTTGAGCTTCTTCGTCATTCCGGGGATTGGCGATCGGCTGCTTCGGATACGCAGGACTCCGGAAGACTCCGGCGGTCCCAAAGTTCACTTGGGCATTTCCGGCCGAACTGCCGCGCTGGCCGCCGCTCTTGGTGTAGGGGTAGACCGTGGCCATCCACATCACGTGAGGGACGGTCGTACTATTTCCGCCGTACTCGGACTGCGGGAAGACGTCGTCGCTGTCGCCGAGATACATCTGAACGCCGAGGTTAATCTGCTTCACGTTGCTCAGCGACACCGAGGCCTTGGCCGAGTTTTTGGCTTGGGCAAAGACGGGGAAGAGGATCGCGGCAAGGATCGCGATAATCGCAATCACCACGAGGAGTTCGATCAGCGTAAACGCTTGCTTGTAGGATTTCAATGAAGTTCTCCAATGGAGTGGGGTCGGGGGGCGATCGCGGTGGAATCGCGCACGTCCAAGGTGCAGGGAAAGATGACCGAGTACCGCTCGGCGGACCCGCCTTCGATCTGGTCGAGAAGGATCTTGGCCGCGTATTGGGACATCTCTCGGATCGGCTGGTTGACAGCCGTGAGTCGAGGAATCGTGGTTTCGCAGTATTGGGTGCTATCGAAGCCCACCACGGAAAGTTGGTCGGGAATCCGGAGTTCGATGCGGTCGGCGGCGCGAAGGATTTCAGCCCCGAGGCGCTCGTTCCAAGCGTAGATTGCAGTGTGCCCGGTGCGTTGATTCCACCAAGCCGGAAATTCTTGGGCATCGGTGGACCAGGTGACGACATCCTCTTCACCCACCCAGATCCCGTGTTGGTGGCAGGCCGCGAAGAAGCCTTGGAGGCGGGCCCGGGCGTCGGGCGTATCCTCTTCTCTTCGCTCAAGGGCAAAGAGAATCCGTCGGTGGCCGAGTTCCACGAGATGATTGATAACCAACCAAGAACCAGCGTTGTTGTCGCAGCTGACGAAGGCGACCTTCCCATCGGCAGCGGCCTGGGGGGGCGGGGCGTTCAGGGCCACACAAGGCAGAGAGAACTCTCGGAACTGGTCCAAGAAGCTCGGGGTTCCGGGGAGTTTGCACCAGATCAGGCCATCGACTCGGCCATCGGCGAGCGATTGCAGCGGTGCGTGGTGGTCGAACTCGGGGAGGATGGTCAGTCGGTAGTGTCGGCTGAAGAGCTCGCTGGCGACGCCATCAAGGAGGTGAACATAGTACTGCGGACCGGCCGAGATCTCGCCGAAGTTTTCGAACAGCAGCCCGACGGTGTTGGTTCGGTTGGTGCGGAGCTGGCGGGCCGAAAGGTTAGGAACGTAGTTGAGCCGCTCGGCCACCTTTCGGATTGCTTGGGCGCGCTCTTCGCCCACGCGAACGCTGTCTCCCCGACCGTGAAGCACTTTGCTGACGGCGGCGATGGAAACTCCGGCTTCTTCGGCAACTTGCCTTAGGGTGACTCCGGCACGGCGGTCGCTGATTCTCATGACGTTATCTCTGGCCGGAGGTTTGGGCCGGGGCGGCGGAGTCTTCGATCCGCTTGATCATCTTCGCCTTGTCTTCTTCGGAGAGGTCCGGATCGTTCCGGATCGCTTCGACCCGATTCTTCACTCCGGTCTGAACGTCCTCGGCGGAGACGTCCCGGCTATGGGTTGGGTCCGAGCAGCCCGAGAGCGAGAGCGTTCCCAGACCTAGGATCGACACGAAAAGGAGGGTGTAAGCCTTGTCCATGCGGGTTAGGGGTTAGGGGTTAGGGGTTAGGGGTTAGGGGTAAAGGGAGTGGGGCGTCCCCCATGGTGGAGGAGGACGGCCCCAGGGAGGAGTAACTTAGTCGCCAGAAAGGTCGAAGTTGCCCGAAAGGATGATGTAGTCGAAGATCGTAAC
>DDSL01000094.1 GCA_002343825.1 Chthonomonas sp. UBA2391 | reverse complement strand
CCGACCAGATCCCTTTATCGGATCAACTTCTGGAGACCATAGATTGCGGTGTCGCCGCTTTCGAGTCGGATGAACCCCGCTCGGGGATGCTCCAGATCCACCAGCGCCGTCAAGACGAGGGCGAAAACCGCGGCCAAGATGAGACGGTGGAACGTCGGCGGATTTTTTGCTTGGGCCATGGCCCGCCCCGCCAAGACTGCCGCGATCGCGGTCAGAATTCCCAAGAGACCCAATATGGGCATCGGTAAATGGGTCCGCGCCGCGACTTCGCGTACCGTGCACTGGTCGAGCATCTGATTCACCGAGTCCAGAACTAGGCGGCGATCCGCTTCTTTGCCCGAGGTCCCAAGCACCGATTCCTCCCAAATCTGGCGCCCGATAAGGCCAGACCTTTCCCACTCCTTTCCCGCCGCGGTGAGGTCGGGAAGCGCCTGTTGACCGGCGATCCGGGCCTCCAAAAATTCTCGGTAGAGTGGCTGGACCGCACCCGGTTCGGAGAGGAGATCGGTCCTCAGATAGGCCGTTCCGATCGCGTTGGCCTCTTGGACGAGGGCATTCCGACGGGTCTCCAACCGGGTTTGGGCTCCCGAAAAGGCAAACGAGAGGAGAAAGCCCACTAGGGCAAACACCGCCGCGTCCACGGTCGAGATGCCGGGCGGTTCCTCGTGCGAGCCTCGCTTGCCGATCCGGTGCCCGAGCTCAATGCAAAGCACCAAGACGGCGGCGGTACCGAGAAGAACGGTAAGGATGAGGCCCAGGGGAGTCATGAAACGGTTTTACCAAGGATTGCCAGCTAGAACTTGAGTCGGGGATTAGGGCCCGGCCTTGCGCGGACGGCCTCGACCCCTCTTAGCCGGGAGTGGGGTCGGGCTAAACTGTCTGGGTGCGGCTCTTCTGGACAAGTCGCCTTGATGAAAGCACCTTCTTTGCCGAGGTCCGGCCCGATCCGACTCTCTTCGGTCGAATCGCGGTCGGTTGCTGCGCCGCAGTGGCGGCCACAGGGCTCGCTCTTGCCCTCTCCCCGAGACCTCTGACCCAGGTCCTCTTCTTCAACGTTCTGGCGGCGACCTGCTTTCCCGTGGCGCTGTGGCTCGGGGCCAGACGCTCTCGGTACTCCGTTTGGTTGGACTTTCTTGACCGAGTGGTCCGGGTGGAGGAGGTTCGCTCCTTCGATGCCCTCCGGAAGTTTCAGGGCCCTCTGGACGAGCTAGCGGTTCGGCAAGACGGAGCGCAACTGATCCTGACTTGGCCCGAGGATCCCGATGCTGGGATCCACCTCATGGCTCGTGACGAAGGCGAGGCGAGCGAGGTCATCTCCCGCATGAGGGCCCTCTCGGCCGATCGCTAGCCAGTAAGCAAAGGGTTGACCTGCGCGTAGTCTGTCTGCCAAACTTCCTCCAGTTCTTGAGAGAGACTTTTTAAGGAGGTCAGAGACTATGAGAAAAGCAACCGTCCCATTCGAACTCGTGGCCCCCTTCCGCCTCAAGTACTGATTCTGGATTTCGGGTCACGGCACCTTTTGCCTTGCGTGGCATCGCCACTTGCGACCCCAATTTGAACCCAGAAAACCTTGAAACCCAAAATCAGCAAGCAGTGCTCTGCGCGTTTTGCGCATCTTGAACCTGTCCAACTTTCCAATCTCATCGACCGAGCGGACCAACTCCGAAGGCGGTCGAACGCCCCGGCTGGCCCTCTCGACGCGTGGATCGACCGCGTGCTGCGCGCCGATCAACGCCGTCTTGGCCAGGCCATCAACACCCGATGCGGCATCGTGAGCGGCGTCTTCGGGGCGACAGCCCTGGTGGATCTGGCCGGAGAGACCCTCCGGGCCGAAGCCGGGACTCATCCCGTGGTGGCCGGAGATCAGGTCACGGTTGCCGAAATCGGAGGAAACCTGACCATCGTCAAACTCCAACCCCGCCGTACCAAGCTCTCGCGCCCCGATGTCGGTACCGGCGGTGAACAAGTCATCATCGCCAACATCGACGTGGTGGTGATCGTCGTCTCGGTCGCAAGTCCGCCGCTCCACCCTCGACTGATCGACCGATATCTGGTCGCGATTCAGCAGGGCGGGGCCGAGTCGGCCGTCTTTGTCAACAAGCTGGACCAGCTCACCGACCCGTCGGAGCTCGACTGCTTAAACCCCTACATCAAGTCGGGAGTCCCCGTCCTGATGGGGTCCGCCGCCGAGCGATCGGGGTTCGAAGAGTTGCAAGCCCATCTTCGCGGCCGGGTTTGCGCCTTTGTCGGGCACAGCGGGGTCGGCAAATCCTCGATCGTCAATCGCCTCGCTCCCTCGGCCCAGCTCGATACCGGGTCGGTGAGCGAGGGGTATGGCCGGGGGACCCACACCACCACGACCTCGTCTCGTCACTGCCTGGCCGATGGAACGGTGTTGATCGACACGCCGGGGGTGCGCAGCTTTGGCCTCTATCGTCTGACTTCCGAGGAGATCGTCGCGTCGTTTCCCGAGTTTGCCGGGTGCGAGTGCCGGTTCGCCGATTGCACCCACACCCATGAGCCAGGTTGCGGAGTTCGCGAGGCACTCGACTCGGGGCATCTCAGCCTTGTTCGGTACGAAGCCTATGTCCGGCTTCGCGATGAACTCCGGTGATTCGGTCTCGAGCCCGACTCGTCTGCCCAGAGGTCCCGGGATCCGCCCCCGGACCTCTGTATACTTAAGGCCTATGGCAAGTCAAACTCGGATCCGCGAACCGTTCAACGCCATTTCCCACGTCGTCGGGGCGGGGATCGTCGGTTCGGGTGCCTTTGTCTTGGCCCTCTTGGCACTCTCCGCTCCGGTGGCGGCCGTGGCCTTTGCGATCTTTGGGCTGGGGGCGGTGTTCATGTTTACCAGCAGCGCCCTCTATCACTGGCTTCGGCTAGAGTACCAATGGCTTCAGCGGATGGACCATGCGGCGATCTACGTGATGATCGCGGGATCCTACACTCCGGTGGCGCTGCTTGCCCTGCCGAAGGTCTCGGGGATCGTGGTCCTCAGCCTGCAATGGGGGATGGCGCTCTTGGGTGTGGTGGTTGCCGCGACTCGTGAAAAAACGCCCACCCCTCTTCGCCTCGCTCTGTACCTCGGGATGGGTTGGATGATCGCCCTCCTCATTCCCCAGGTGATGGCCGTCGCGGGCCCGGCCACGCTGGGCTGGATGCTCGCGGGAGGCGTCTTCTACACCGTCGGAGCCGTGATCTATGCGGCCAAGCGGCCCAACCTGTGGCCCGGGCGGTTTGGATTCCACGAGCTGTGGCACCTCTTCGTCCTCGGCGGGGCGATCTGCCATTTGCTCGTGATGGTGACGCTCTACGCCAGGATCTGAGCTGAGGACTAGTCCCAAAAGAAGTCTTATCTCGGCCTTTCGGCTAACGCCGTGACCCATCAAACGCTCCAGGGTGAGCGGATAGGCCACACTAGCGAGAAGGATCTGCCACCCAAAGCGGTGCGGACGCTCGGGAGATCGCTCAAGGGAAAACGAACATGAGCTTTGCCGCGCTATTTGTGATCGGAATGGACATGATGCAACCAACCACCCCGCCTAAGCCTGGCAGTGGACCGATTCCCGCCGTCAAGACCTGCCAAGTCGGATTCTTGCCCAACGAGCGGAAGATCGCCGTGATCACAACCGGCAAAGAAGTCACGGGGGAGATCCTGCGGCTTCCTGATCGGAAGCAAGTCTTGAGCGCTAAGGGTTCGGCCCCGCGGATGGACCCCGATTCGGGCGACAACGTGAGCCACCTTGACTTCTCTCACTTGCAAGAGCCCGGTCAATATGTGGTCTCGGTCCCTGGATTGGGCGAATCAACCCCCTTCGAGATCGGACCGAACATCTTTGCCAAGCCTTTCCGCATGGCCATCCGCAGCTTTACGGGGCAACGCAGCGGGATCGATGTCTCTCTGGCTCCGGACTTCCCCGAATACCGCTTCCCCGCCGGCCAGACCGAGCTCGCAAAGTACCACTCGTCGAGCGGAAAGACGGGTACTCGCGACGTGCGGGGCGGCTGGTACGACGCCGGAGATTACGGCAAATACATGGTGAACTCGGGGATCACCACCGGGACCCTCCTCCTAGCATTCGAGCGAAACGCGGCGAAACTGGCCGGGCTCAAGCTGGATATTCCCGAGACGGGCAAGAGCAAACTCCCCGACTATCTGAGCGAGATCAAGTGGAACCTCGACTGGATGCTCAAGATGCAAGACGAGGACGGGGGCGCCTGGCACAAGGCCACCACCGCGCAGTTCTCGGGGTTCGTGATGCCGGCCGAGGATCGCGCCGACCTCCTGATCATTGGGACCGGAAAGGCCCCTTACAAGAACACGACGGCGACCGCTAACCTGGCCGCCGTTGCCGCGATCGCCTCTCGAGTGTTTCGAAAGTACGACCCCGAATACGCGGACCGTTGCCTGAGGGCGGCCAAGAGTGCCTTTGAATGGTGCCAGAAGTTTCCTCGCGAACTCTATCAGCAACAGCCCGAGGGCATCGGCACCGGCGGGTATGGCGATGGAGAACCCGACGACGAGCGCCTCTGGGCCGCGGTTGAGCTCTATCGTGCGACGGGAGAGGCTCGTTACCACGATTTCTTCTTGGAACTCGTGAAGAAGTGGCCCGAGACTTTCGGTGAGGCGCCAGTGCCGGGCTGGCAAGATCTTCGTCCGCTGGCGCTTTTGGGATACGCCTCGATCCAAGGTCAATTGGTGGATCCAGAGTTTCAGAAGCGGCTACGGCAAGATCTGGAAAAGTCAGCCGACGCCGTAGTACAACGGATCCAGCGGAACGGGTACTTGATGCCCCTCCGCTCTTCGGATTACATTTGGGGAAGCAACGGGGTTGTAGCGAACTACGCCATGGTTCTCCAAATGGCGAACTCGATCATTCCCAAAGAGAGCTATCGCCAGGCGGCCCTGGATTGCCTGCACCACCTTCTCGGCCGTAACCTTTGGGGCACCAGCTACGTGACCCAGGTCGGCACCAAGTGGGCTAAGAATCCCCACCACCGCCCGTCAGGAGCGGACAAGTTAGAGGAACCTTGGCCCGGTCTTCTGGTTGGTGGCCCCAATGCCGACAACGGCCAAAAGCCCCCGGCCCGGCAGTGGTTCGACCTGACCGAAAGCTACCGAACGAACGAAAACGCGATCAACTGGAACGCCCCCCTAGTCTTCGCCCTGGCCGAGTATCTTGGGACGACCCCCTAGGGCTTTTCGAGACGCGGCAAGAGCCAGCGACCGAGAAGCAGTGCCGCTCCCGACCGGTGGGGGCGGCAATGAGTTCGCTTTATCGGTTGCGGCGGCGGCGATCCATCAAGGCCACGTCCGCGCCGAGTGCGGCCAAAGTGCCGGGCTCGACGGGTCGGAAGAACGCGGTGTTTCCTCCTCCCGGAAGGTTGCCGCTCACTCGGATGTGATAACCGAAGCTCTCGACCGAGCCAGTGAGTGAGCCATAGGTAAACACTTGCGGATCGTTGATCAGACCGCTGTTGGGGTTGGTTTTCCAGCCCGTAATTCCGCCAGTGCCGGCGAAGTTGATGGACTTCTTCCAACCGCTCTGGTCGCCGTTGGTGGCCGACTTATCGCCATTATCGTCCAGAGCCCAGACCCCGAAGACCTCGGTCACCGCGTAGCTGTTGCTGCCCAACTGCAGGCTCGGCGCGGAGCCAGCGCTCAGCGTAATCTGGTTACCCGAGCGCAAGACTGAGATCCCCGAGATGCCGGCGACTTGGAATGAACTGATACATCTGCACAGAAACGAAAAGGCCAAGCCCAATCCCATCGCTGTCAGGACAGCTTTCTGTATTTTCTTTCACGTCCGATTCAAAATTCCTAGCCTAGTCCAGAACAGGATAAGCCCAAAAAGAGGCTAAACCAGCAGATGGTCCTCCAAAAATGATGTTCAGCGCAAACTTTGCGCCAAAAACTCACGGAGTTGCGAGGATCTCCGTCAACGAGACAGGTCTATTAGGAAGTCTCTCGGGAGGTGGCCCTTGGGCCTCTGCTGTTCCGCTATCCAGAGGAAATCATCCCCAGCACAATGCCCGGGAAACGGCAACCCTCGAACCTTCGTAAAAGCATCATATCCTCCTTAGAGGATTGTCATCTCTATGTATTGTAAACGAAATACCCTCATTGTCCTCGCCGCGCTGATTTCGGGGGCGAGCTTTGCCCAAACGATCCTCCCCGACCTCGGAACCGGTGGGGTGGCCTACGCGCTTAACGATCAAGGCGACGCCGTCGGCGTCGTCTATGAGCCGGAAACCCACCTTCCGAAGCCCGCTCGATGGAACGACGGCGTGTTGTCCGTGCTTGATGTCGGAACCTTTGGCGAGGCCTTACCCCTGAACATCAGCCGCGATGGCCGGTTTGCGGTCGGAAAGGGCGGAGACGTCTTCATCATCCCGGCTGGCACCCCGGTGCTTTGGGATGAAACAGGCGCCCTCCGCGTCTTGCCCGATATCGGATTTGGGGGCATCGCCACCGCCGTGACCGATCAGGGCGTCGCCGTCGGCTTTGTCTATGCCGCCGACCAATCGAGTCGGGCGGCGCGTTGGTCGGCCGACGGAACTTTGGAGCTCTTGCCGGGTGTGAACCCCAACGAGACGTTTTCCGCCGCGCTCGATATCAACTCGGCGGGTTACATCGTCGGTTTTTCCTCCTCCGAGCCGTTTTATCAGGCTTCGGTCAAGTGGGGATCGGCCGGCCTTACGACGCTCGATGACGCCGAATGGAATACCGGCCGCGCGGTGGCCGTCAGCGAGAGCAGCACCTCCCTGTATGTTTCCAACAGCCGCACCAGCTTCACCCAAACCTGGTTTACCCAACGCCCCAACGGCGACCGCACCGTGATCCAGCCGCTGGATCCTACGCTCCACTTCACCGCCAATGACGTGAACTCGGCCGACAATGTCGTCGGATTTGGCTCAGTACCCGATGAGTTCGACCCGATCCGTATTCGGGCCGCCATCTGGCTAGGCGGGAATCCCCAGCTGCTGCCCGTCCCCAGCGATTTGTTCTATAGCTATGCCAACAGCGTGAATGAATCGGGAGGCGTCGCCGGGGCCCTGCAGGACACTCTGCAAGGGACCGTCGTGCCCACGATTTGGGACCCGATCGAAGGGGCCGGGGTCCAGATTGCATTGAACACGGCCAAAGGCCGCCCCGGGCAGACCGTGCGACTCCGGGCTGCGTTCCGCCACGCCGGAAAGCCCCAAGCCGGAGTGATGATCCGCTTTATGAATGCCGCCCAAACCGTGATCGGCACCGCCCGGACCAACTCCCTGGGATTCGCCGAGGTAAGCCACACCATCCCCGCCAACGCCCCAGTTGGCCGGTCGGTGTACATGGCGACTCTGAACGGCACGCAGAAGTGGCACGGCACCGTGGAAGTTCTCCCAGGCCTTTCGACCGGCACTCCCTCCGCCGCCGGATCACCCGGGATCCGAGTCCCGATCCGGCGCTAGCTCCTTCTGCAAATCCCGCCCCGGAGGCGCGAGGCCCCAAGAGGCCGAGCTCCCCCGGGGCAAATTCTGATTGAGATGGAGGGGATTCGAAACCCATGCCCATGACGGGCCCGAAGTTCCGTGTACGTTCAGGCGTCGACGAAGGCGTCCAGAATTCAGGACAACTCTCGCCTGAAGCGTTCAAAAGCCGGAATAATTCTTGGGGTGGACGCTATGTTTTTGTGAAGACCAGCGTAGAAATCCCCAGATCAACCTGAGGCATCCAGGCGAGCGATAGACCCACGGATCATCGGGTCCACCGCGACTTCAGCCGCTGTCGAAGCCGACGATACTTCATCCGAGTCTCGTCGGCTTTGTGCAGGTTCGGTAGCTTCAGGAGGACATCTCGCATGAACATGAAGAATCTCAAACGAAGTTCACTACTGCTCCTCGCCGTTTTCGCCACCGCCGCCGCTGTGAACGCACAGACCGGAGAGGCCTTTGGCAAGGCGATCACCAACACGAACATCACCGAGAAAGAAGTCGAAGCCGCGCAAATCGCCTGGGGCGCCGCGCTCATCAAGATTTCGCAAGACAACAAGACCGGCGGATTCGCGGCCGCCAAAGCAACGGCCGAAGCCGTGTTGGACCAGGCCTACGGATACAACATGGGTCCGGTTCTCTTCAAGCCGACCCTCACCACCGGGGACCAGGTCTTCCGAACCACCCGAGCCGGAGCCTTGGCCTACTTTGTCGGCGGAGACAAGGATTTTCCCAACGACACCGGTTTTGCTCTCAAGGGCTGGGAAAAGTACGAGTTCAAGAACGCTGCGGTCCACATCAGCGGCGATCTGGCGATCACCATGGGGAACGTCTTCTTGACCGACGCTTCGGGCAAGGTCACCAAGGTTGACAAGACCTGGGGCTTCAAGAAGGACGACAAAGGCAACCTCCGAATCGTCCTCCACCACTCGTCGCTGCCCTACAATCCGTAAGGACTGCCGACCGAAACTGCCCGCCCCTGCGCCCGATCGATCGGATCCGAGCGCGTGGGCGGGCGTCGTTTTTAGGGTTCGAGAATCCCGCCCTCGGCCACCCCGGCTCGCACCATTTGCCGTGGTTTGATGAGCCTACGGACCTCGTGAGGAGGGGATTGTTGGTGGAGATAAGGGGATTCGAACCCCTGACCTGTTCGTTGCGAACGAACCGCTCTCCCAGCTGAGCTATATCCCCGCAGACTCCCTCAGTATACCAATGGGTTCTTGCAGTCAGGGCCAGCGAACCGGGCGCATGATGCCGCGGAGCATTAGGAATCCATTCGAGCCGCACGGGCGGAGTTGGCACGTTTCCGAAAGCCGTGGGGCTTCTCGTCACCTCCTTTGGGCGGAACGTTGTAGAGCTTTTCGGCCTTGTGCTGTTCCGTTTCCGCTCGCGGAACCGGTAACGTGAGAAGATGCTCGCTAGTCTCGCACTCGCCATGACTTTCTCAAACCTTTTTGCCGAGCCGATTCCGGTGACGATCGAGGCGCGCGGCGGCAAGTTCCGCCTTATGAGAGACGGCAAACCGTTTGTGATCAAGGGCGTCGGAGGCGTCAACCGGATCGAAGAATTTGTCGCCGCCGGAGGCAACGCCATGCGGTCGTGGGGCGTGGAGACCGCCGAAAGGGACCTAGCTGAATGTCAGAAGCATGGCCTGGGATTGATGTTGGGCGTTTGGTTGGGTCACAAGAGCTACTTCGACTATGCAAATCCGAAGCAAGTGAAGGATCAGTACGAGGCCGTTAAGCAGGCCGTGCTGAAGCACCGGAACCACCCCGCCTTGCTGATCTGGGGGATCGGCAACGAGATGGAGATCAACAACGACACCCCCGAACTCTGGAAAGCCATCGAAGATCTCTGCCGGATGGTCAAGGAGCTTGACCCGAACCACCCCACCGCCACCGTCGTCGCCGAGATCAGCCCCGAAAAGATCCAGAACATCAAGAAGTATTGCCCCAGCCTCGATATCCTCGGCATCAACTCTTATGGCGGGCTGGCGAGTCTGCCCAAACGCCTTAAGGAGTACGGCTGGACCAAGCCCTACCTGATCGCCGAGTTTGGCCCGATCGGCCCGTGGGAGGTTACCAAGACCACCTGGGGAGCCGCCTTTGAGCCCACCAGCACCGAAAAGGCCAAGTTCTTTGAGACCAACTATCAGCAGTCGATCAATTCCCAGTCCGACCAGTGCCTAGGAAGCTTTGCCTTTTTGTGGGGATACAAGCAAGAGGAAACTCCGACTTGGTTCGGCATGTTTCTGCCGACCGGCGAGCGGACCCAAGCGGTCGAAGTGATGACCGCCCAATGGGGCGGAAAAGTGACCAACCAGGCCCCAAGGATCACCCAGCACAAGGCCGAATTCGCAGGCAAGCAGATCAACCCAGGTTCGTCCCTTTCGGCCCAAGTGACCGCTACGGACCCCGACCAGGATCCGCTGGCCTATGAGTGGGAAGTCCGATTTGAGGCCACCGAAAAGCGCTGGGCCGGCGAGGGAGAAAAAGTCCCCGCAAAAGTAGGCGAATCGGTCCTTACTCGCACGGGAACGGTGACCATCCCGGCCCCCACCGAAACTGCCGCCTACCGACTCTACGTCACGATCCGCGACGGAAAAGGAAATGCCGCCACGGTGAACTGGCCCTTTAAGGTCGTCCCCTAAGCCTTAGGGATTTCGCAGACTGAAGGTGTCGCCATCCTTCACTCGGCCCGAGCGATATCCGGCGAGGAACCACTTCATCCGTTGCTCGCTGGTGCCGTGGGTAAACGCGTGGGGGACGACATAGCCTTGCTGCCGCTTTTGTAGCGCGTCGTCGCCGATCTGCTTGGCGGCGTTGAGCGCTTCGCGCAGATCCTGCTCGTCCATCTGGGTGAGGTGCTGGGCATGGTGCGCCCACAAACCGGCATAAAAATCGGCTTGAAGTTCTAGCCGAACGCTTAGCTCGTTGGCCTGTCGCTCACTCGATTGCCGACGGGCATTGTTGACTTTGTCGAGCGTGCCCAGGAGCTTCTGGACGTGGTGGCCGACTTCGTGGGCGATGACGTAAGCCTGGGCAAAGTCGCCCGGAGCGCCGAGTTGGTCGGCCATCGTCTGATAGAAGCTTAGGTCGATATAGACGTTCTGATCGGCTCCGCAATAGAAGGGCCCCATTCCGCTATCGGCCCGACCACATGCGAAATCGACTTGGCCGGTGAAGATTACGAGTTTGGGTTCGACGTACTGCTCGCCAAGCTGCTCACGAAAGACCTTGGTCCAGACCTCTTCGGTATCGGCGAGGATCACCGAGGCGAACTTTTTACCGGGGTCGTTGGCCGGTGCCTCGACCGAACCCTGGGTTCCTGGCGCAGTGCCACCCTGGAGCCCACCGAGCAGCTGCGATGGGTCTCCACCCATCAGCATGATAATAATGGCGAGCACGATGGCCCCCATCCCGCCTCCGATGGCGACTCCGCGAGGAGAACGGCCCCGGCGGTCTTCGACATTATCGCTCTCGCGGCGATCTTCCCAGCGCATCCCTTCAGCCTACCCGGAGCACTTGCGACTGGGGCAAGAACTCTGAGGTCACGCCCGGATCAGGCCTTCGGGGCGAACTTGCGCAGAACCAGCGGGGCCACGACCATCAGGACCAACACCACGGTGAGCAGAACCCCGAGGTTCTCTTGAACCCAAGCCATCTGCCCGAGCCCAGCACCCGCGCCGGTTGCGGCTGCAGCCCAGCCCAGCGTCCCAAGGGTTCCGGCGGCCAAGAAGACCTTTGGCGGGACCTCGGAAACTCCGGCGAGGAGCGGCCCGACGCTGCGGACAACGGGCAAAAACGGCGTGATTGCGCTCGCCCAGCCGCCCCACTTCTGATACACATCGCAGGCTCTCTGCCACCCAGCCGCAAGTTTGGGCTTCTTCAGGCGGGATTCAAGGGCATCGCCAAACCGCTTTCCGATGGCATAGCCCACCGGCAGGCCGAGGATTCCACCAAGCGCGCAGGCAATCCCGGCTGCCATCCAGAGCCCCGAAGCTCCAGCCCACAGTCCGAAGGCAAAGAGCACCGGCGTCCCCGGGAAAAGCGGACCAATCGGCAGGCCCGTCTGCACAAAGCAATAGGCCGCCATGACGAGGAAAAGCCACGGCCCCAGGCTCTGGGCAGCGGTCTCAAGCATCTGGGTCCAGCGGTCGCTCGTCACAACTCCTAGGTCTACGTCGGCAACAATGGTGAGGTGACCGACCGCGCCTTCCAACACCTCCGCCGGGCCGACCCGGCGCTGGGCCCCTGGATCGACCGAGCGGGTGAGTGCCCGATCCGGGTCCGGGAACCCCTGCCCGATCTCTTCGGAACACTCGCAAGCTGCATTCTCAGCCAGCAGCTCAGCGGGAAGGCGGCGGCGACCATCACTCGGCGGCTTTGCGACCTCTGCGGAGACCCGGACGCCATGCCCCAGCCTCAGCAGATCCTAGCTCTGGGTGTCGAAGAGATGCGGGCCGTCGGGGTCAGCCGGCCCAAGGCCCACTACCTTTTGGGCCTGGCCGCCCACCCTCTGCCCTCGACCGACGACCTCGTGGAACTTTCCGACGAGGAGGTCATCGAGGCCCTGACTACGGTCAAGGGGATCGGACGCTGGTCCGTGGAGATGCTTCTGATGTTCGACCTCGGGCGGCCAGATATCCTTCCGGTGGACGACGTCGGCGTCCGCAACGGAATGCGGATCGTTTACGAACTGGACTCCAACCCGACCAAGCGGGAGATGATCGCCCGGGCGACCCCCTGGGCACCGTATCGAAGCTTCGGTAGCTGGCTGATGTGGGAAGCACTCCGGGGGTAAGTCGAGGCTGGGTTGAGGGTCATTTGAGCGCGCCGCCCGGCCCGGGGGTTCTTCCAGGGCCTATTGGACCTATAGGACCTATTGGACCTACCAGACATGTCAACCCCGCTCCGACCCCGGCGCTGGGCCATAATGGTCCCGAAATGCCAGCCGGTAGTCTTCTAACCCTTTTCGACGACATCGCGAGCATTCTCGACGACGTCGCCGCGATGACGAAGGTCGCGACCAAGAAGACGGCCGGGATCTTGGGCGATGACCTCGCTCTCAATGCCGAACAAGTCGTCGGGGTGAGCGCCGACCGCGAACTCCCCGTCGTGTGGGCGGTCGCGCTGGGTTCGCTCAAGAACAAAGCGATCCTGATTCCCGCCGCCGTGGCGCTCAGTCAGTTTGCGCCATGGGCGGTGACGCCCCTGTTGATGGCGGGCGGCTTCTTCCTCTGCTTTGAAGGAGTCGAGAAGCTCCTGCACAAATTCATGCCCCATGATGATGGGGGCGAAGCGGAACCCGTCGATGAGAAAACCAAGATCAGCGGGGCGATTCGGACCGACTTTATTCTCAGCGCCGAGATCATGGCGATCACGCTGGGGACCGTGGTTGAGAAACCCTTTGCCACCCAGCTCCTGACTCTCTGCGCCATCGGTCTTCTCATGACCGTCGGGGTCTATGGGCTGGTCGCCGGGATCGTCAAGCTCGATGACGCGGGCGTCAAGATGACACGAAAACCGGCGACGGCGGGCCTGGGCCGATTCGTCCTGAAGGCGGCCCCGATCTTGATGAAGACCCTGAGCATCGCCGGGATGGTGGCGATCTTCCTCGTCGGTGGAGGCATCGTAGCCCATGGAACACCCTTTATCCACCACTTTGCCGAAGACAAGCCCACCTTGCTCAAGATGGCGATTGACGGAAGCACCGGTATTGTTGCTGGGACCCTGGTGGTTGGGGCCGTGACCTTGATCAAAAGGATCCGCAGAAAGTTAAACTAGGAGTACGGCATGTGGAGGATTCGAACCTTTGGGTCGGTGGCTCTGGTCGGTGACCAGGGGTCCTCGATGGATCGATTTGATACCCAACGGGCGGCGAAGTTGCTCGTCCTCCTGGGGCTCTCTCGCAACGGCCGAATGGACCGGGCTAGCGTGGCCGACCTCCTCTGGCCCGACGATTTTCCCGAAGCAACTCGTTTGCGACTCCGCCAAGAACTCAGCCGACTGAGGAAGGGGATGGGCCCAGCTGCGGAGGCCCTCGCCTCCGACGTCCAGTTCGTGACGCTTGACCAGTCGCTGGTGGTTTGCGATCTGGAGCTGCTGAGGCGGGCGCTCTCGATCGACCCGAGTGCCCCACGTCGAAAGGCGACCCTTCAAGAGGCCCTCCGCGAGACCAAAGGCGAGTTCTTGCCGGGTTGGCACGAGGACTGGGTCTTTGGCGAGCGCCAGGTCGCGGACAAACTCAAGCTCCAGGCCACCATGGCCCTGAGCGAAATCCATCTGGAAGAAAAAGATGGAAAGGCGGCGCTTGACCTTCTAGACGAGGTCCGGTTGCAGCACCCTTGCGAAGAAGGTCTAACCATGCTGGCGATGCGCGCCCACACCCTCTTGGGGAGCCTAACCAGCGCGCTGGCCGAATTTCAGAGGCTCAAGCGAGCGTTACAAGATTCCGAGAATCGGGAGCCCGGCTTCACGCCTCAGCAAGCCATGGAAGAGGAAGCTCCTCGGCCTGCACCACAAAATCTGGGTCAAGTCGAGTGGCGCCGACCTCCGATTCCGGTCGATGGGTTCTTTGGCCGGACAGAGGAACTCGCCGAACTCACTCGGCTCGTAGCGGATGCCAAGAATCGCCTCGTGACGGTCCTTGCACCGGGAGGGATGGGCAAGACGCGCCTGGTCCTCGAATGGCTTCAGCGGAACGAAGGGCCACGCTCCCTCTTCGTTCCTCTCGCCGAATGCCAAGCCGTTGGAGAGATCTGGGTTGGGATATTGGATAGCATGGGGCTCAAGCCGAGCGACCAGGTCGATCGTTTAGAGTTCATAGCCCGGTCGATCGCCGACCAACCCGCGATTGTCGTACTCGACAATTTGGAGCACCTGCAACCCGAGGCCAATGACGCCGTCCGAGAGATTCTGCAGCGCTGCCCGGGGCTTCAGGTGATCGTCACCACACGCCTGGCCCTCAACTTGCAGGGTGAGGTCCGGCTTCCCCTTCCGCCAATGCCCAGCGAGCAAGGCGGGATCGAGATGTTGGAATCCCTAGTCAACTCGCAGCGAAGTCTCGGCCAAAAGAGTGCGCCGTCGAGGGAGGACTTGCTCCCACTCGTACAGTTCTTGGGCGGGGTCCCTCTGGCGCTCAAGCTCGCGGCACCCCGATTGCGATTCCTCTCGTCCGAGTCCTTGCAAAAGGAGCTTCGAGAGAATCTGGGATTGTTGGCCACCGATTCCGCCGATCTTCCCGACCGGCACCGCAGCCTCGACCAACTCCTCAGCGACACCTTGGCCGAACTCTCCGAACCCGAGAGAGTTTTTTTGCAGCGGCTGTCGGTCCTGCGGTCAGGTTGCACGCTAAGCCAGGCCCAGATGCTCTGCCCCGGCGGGGACGTCCTGACGATTTTGGAGTCGCTGAGCGATCGGTCGTTGATCGTGGTGGATGATCAGGCCGACGAGCTCCACCTCACCGTGCTCGAGCTGATCCGGGCCAAAGCGCTCAGCTCCGGTCCGGAACCGGGCGAGGCAGCGCAGAAGGCGGCCGCCTCGACGATGGTCGAGTGGAGCGAGTCCCTCTCCCCTTCCCTCTTCTCCCCACTGTCGGTGGCGGCGATCCACGGACTCGACCGACAACACGACAACTGCACGATCGCCTTCAACTTTCTGATCCAGTACGACCCCGCCGATGCCCTCCGATTGGCCCGGAGGTTGCTGCGCTATGACGGATTGCGGGGTCGCTATCGGGACGTGCTCCACCGTTATGAGGCTCTCGGCGAAACTCTCCAAAGTGCTCCGGTGGACGTGCGTGCCGATCTGGCTCATGGACTGGGTTCCTGCCTTGCCCGTTTGGGTCGAACGGCCGAAGCAATTGAGGCCTTTAGCGAGAGCAGCCGCCTGTACTTGGAGGCAGGAAATGAGGGTGCCGGCGCCGCGATGGCGAGTTGGATCGTGTACCTGGAAGCCCGGGGGGTCGCACCCAAAACGACCTACGAACACGCGGTTGACGCAATCCAGCGGGCGGCTTCTTTCGATAATCCGCACCACTCCACCGTGGTCTGCATGATGATGGCGAGTGCGCTCGAGTTCATGCCCGAGAAAGGAGATGTCGGGCCGTGGTACGAGCTGGCCTATCGGTATTCGGTTGCAGCAGGGGATCCTGCGGCCATGGCCCATTCAGGGCTAGTCCACTGCTTCCACTTGCGTAACGCTGGCCGGTTCGAGGAGGCCCGGACGATCCTTGAAGAGCTCGAACCCCTCGTCCTGCAAATCAATGGACCGAGTCAAGTCGCCTTCCTCCATGAGGTCATCGGAAGAAATCTTCTCGTCTTTGGAGACCCGGTCGCGGCCGAGGCGCGGTTCCGAGAATCGCTCCGGGTCTGGACCGCGTTTGGGATCGGTTACCAAATGGCCGACCAGAACTTGAACATCGCCCGGGCGCTCTTTGATCAAGGGCGGCTGGACGCAGTGGGCGAATATCTGCTGAAGTCAGCCCGACTGTGGCATCGCGATCAGAACTGGAGCGGTTTGGGCCAGACGATCACGTCGGTTGCGAGGTTGCTCCACGAAACGGGAGAGAGCGAAAAGGCGCGAGAGGTGCTCGGCTTCTTGGAGGCCTTCAAGCGGCATCCGGATGTGATCTTGGTTTCCGGCGAAGAGAGCTACCGGCTGGAAGTAAGTGAACGAGTGGGGGGAGCGATCCCCGAAAGAGCCGAAGTGCCGTCACCCGATCAGGCATTGGCCTTGTTCGAAGAAATCTTGGGGCGCTAGGCCATCAGTCGAACGAGGACACCGTAGAGCTTGCCCCAAGCAGCGATCTCGGCATCGGAAAGAGGCGGGTCACTGTAGGCTTTCAGGGTTTCAACCAAGATCTCGCCCACTGGGCCGTAGTGGGCCGGCTTGGTCCCCAAAGCCCGATGCCGTTCACCGAGCTCGATGCAGGTCTTGGCCATCTCATCGGGGTTCCTCAGGTGTTCGACGATCCAGGCGATCATCATCATGAACTTCTCCTCTTGTTCGCGCGTGCTCGTGGGAAAGAGCGGGCGCACCTCGGGATGCTTGGCGAAGAGCGACTCGTAAAAGGAAGCGGCGGCGACGTCGCTTTTGGGCATCAACCGCACGAAGCTCAGGAAGAGGAGCTCACACTCTTGCTGGGTGGGCCAACCTTCTTGGGCGTCGGCAAGCCGGGCTCTTTCTTCGGGTGTAAATTCTGAGGACATGAGTCGAGATTCGGGAGGGAGTTCGCTGGGTTGGTTGGGTATGACGCTATTTTCCATCTTGTGAGTCCTTGATTGCTTAGGGTTGGATTTCGCCGCCCGACCACCCCGGGGGTTGGGTAGCACGGGCGGCGAGAGGTGCGTTCACTCTCCGGTTTGGTCGAAGTTGTCGCTGAGGATGATGTAGTCGAAGATCGTGACCGAGTCATCTCCGTCGAGATCGGCATCGGGGTTGAATCCGGCATCTCCGGACGACTTGTCGAACGACGTACTCAAGTCGATGTAGTCGAAGATGGAGATCGTGTTGTCGCCATCCACATCACCGTTGATCAGCGTCGTGGTGAGTGTTTCCGTTTCGAACGGGTCCATGACAAACTCCACCTTCCGCGTGAGCCAGTGCGACGCCTTGATCACGAGATGCAAGCCTCCGATCCAAGTCGTCTCGATTTGGCACTGGCCCTGGTCGGTCATGAGCGCGGTGCCGCTATCAAGTACGGTCCCGTCCCACTTCTGGGCTTCCCACTCGATCAGATGGTCGGACTGGTTCCCGACGAAATCTTCGAGGGTGATGTTGCAGGTGATGGTTTGCACCGGGTCGAGGAGGATCGGGGTCTCCTTGGTTCCGCTGCGCATCGTGGCCGCGATCTGGCTGGAATTATTGATCCCCCCGACTTTCGGAATGGTGTTGCCGCTGCGCAATCCGAGAGTCTTGGCCGCGAGGGAGTGGACTTCGCCGAACTTCGAGATGAAGCCGTGGTGGTTTCCGTTCCCAATCTCACAGGTGCCGATCACTCGTTCGAATTCGTTTGCATCGACAGCCACATTGCTATCGTCACCCGAAGCACCGGGGAGCCTCGGAATGGCGATGAGCCCCTCATGGGTTTCGTAGAAAGCCTTCGACCGGCTGGCGGAGACGAAGTATTCGCCCACGACCCGGCTTCCAATGGCTCGTGCCCGCGCTGGGCCGGTTGCTTCGGCGGGGACCGCGATAGCCGTTATTCCAAAACTGTTCCAAGCGACGGGCACCGTCTTTCCGGCAGAATTCACTGCCCACCCGACCATCAGACCGGTGGAACTGACATCGGAGATCTCGGCGCTGGCGGGATTCGCGCTCGACAGATTGGGGTGGGCTTGTTTGAACGCGGAAGGAGCGTTGTAGCTCATGGCTTGCATGAGGGTCGTCGAGTTTCCATTTGCATCCGCGCCGTTGGCCGCGCCAACGGCAAATCCGGTGTGGTCCACTGCGTTAAACCATGACCTGCCCGTGTTGAAGTTTGCGAACGGCATGACCTGAGCGATTGCCACGCCGCCTCCGGTCGGGAAGTTCCAGGCCAACGCGGTGGTAGTCGTTCCGCCACCCGCAAGCGCCCTGCTTCCATAACCAACAACACGGGATCCGCCGTAGGTGATGTCGGTCGGGATGACGTTCGTATATCCACTGGGTGTGGGCAGGTCCTGGGTGGTGCCGTTGCGGTGAATGAACGGAACGTGGGTTCCGGCTGCATTGATGTAGTAGCCAACGACTACGCCGTAAGCATTGAGGTTGGTTGCCACACCCGATTGAGCGCCAGTTGGGAGGAGGCTTTTGAATCGGAACTTGATCTCCTCTGCTTGAGCAGATGCCACGAGACCGAAAGCAAGGGCGAGACCGGCGAGAACGAAGGAGGAGCGAGTTGTTTTCATTTTCTTGTTTCCTTGGCCGCGGGAAGGATTTGTTCTCCGTGGCTTCTGAGATTGATTGTCTGAGATGGGCGTGACAGGGCGAGGAAGCTGGCGTTACAAATCTGTGACAAGGCCGAGTTCCGGTCGCAGAGTGAAAGAATGGCGGGCGAAGGTGCCTCAATCCGGGTTACGGTTGCCCGCGCGACCCGGAGAGAGGGAGCGCGGGCTGTGGTCGTTTCGCGACGAGCGTTACTCGCCCGAAACGTCGAAGTTGTTGCTGAGGATGATGTAGTCGAAGATCGTCACTGCGCCGTCCCCGTCGAGGTCGGCTTCGGCATCGAATCCAGCGTCACCGGTCGCCTTGTCGAACGATCCGCTGAGGTCGATGTAGTCGAAGATGGAAACGCTGTTGTCTCCGTCGACATCGCCATTGACGAGCGAGGCCGAGACAGTCGCCGAGTCGAAGGTGCTCAGGTTCACCGGCAGCCGTCGGCTCAGCCAGTGCGAGGTCTTGATCACCAGATCGAACTCCCCTTGGGCCGTGGTATCGATTTGACAATTACCTTGGCTATCCATCAGGGCCAAGCCGCTGTCCAAAACCTCTTGGTTGGCGCCTTGGGCTTCCCACTCAATGATTCGTCCCGAATAGGCACCGATGTAGTCTTGGAGGTCGACTTGGCAAGAGATAGGCTGCACGGGCTTCAGCAGGACCGGATAGTCCACCGAGGCGCTGCGCATGGTCGCCGCGATCTCGCTGCGATTGTTGATCTCGCTGACGCCGGTGATGGTGTTGCCGATTCGAAGTCCGTTGATCTTGGAAGCGAGGGTGGCAACGGTCGAACCGTCCCAGATGAAGGCGTGGTGGTTCCCGTTTCCGATTTCGCAGGTTCCGACGACTTCTCCCGCAAAGTTGATGCTCACGGCCGAGTTGCTATCGTCTCCGGTTGCGCCCGGCAATCGTGGGATGGCGATCATGGCATCGAAGTTGTTCTTGAAGAACGCCTTGGACTGGCTGGCCGAGACGAAGTACTCGCCGACGACTCGCCCGACGTTATTGATGGCCCGGGCATAGACGGCTCCCGTCGCTTCGGCGGGTGTCGGAAGAACGCTGATCGAGTTCCCGTTCCACTTGGCGGCCACGGTTTTGCCCAGGGTGTTGAGCGCCCAACCGACGCGGTCGCCGTTGTTGTTGTTGTTGCCGAGCACTTCGCTAGTCAGTCCGGCTTGGGTGGCCAGGTTGGGATAAGCCGACTTCACGTTGGTCGGGATGTAGTAGCCCATCGGCTGCATCAGCGTCGTGCTCGTTCCCTGTGGATCCTGACCATTCGCGGCCCCGACGGCCATGCCGATGTTATTGACCGCGTTGAACCAAGATTTCCCGTTGACGAAGTTAGCGAACGGATAGACCTGCACGGCTACCGCGTTCCCATTCGACTGGAGCGTCCAGGCGAGGGCAGTTGGCGTGGTTCCGCCACCGGCCAGCGGACGACTTCCGTAGCCCACCGCGTGGCCGAGGTCATTAAGGTCTGTCGGAACGACGTTCGAGAAGTTACTTGGTTGAAGGAGGTCTTCGGTCGAGCCGTTGCGGTAGATGAACGGGACGGAAACTCCATTCGCGTTGAAGTACCGGCCGACGACTTCGCCCTTATCGTTCAGGCCAGTAGCCGTGCCCGACTGGGCTCCGGCCGGAAGGAGGTTGACCAATCGGAAGCGACCGATTTGAGCGTCGGCGGTGGAGACGAGGGCGAGCGCGAGACCGGCGAGAACGAGAGTGTTGCGAGTGCTGTTCATTGTCTTGTTACCTTTGGACCGCGGCGCCATTTGTTGGCTGCGGCTCATGGTTTGATTTTCTGGGGTCGCCGTGACAAGCCACGGTGCCACGCGTAACAAGGCCGTTACAAATGCGTGACAACCGATTTTTTGAGCCTGGAACTCGCGATCTTTGTTGGGAAACACAAGCCCCAACATGCAAAAAACCCGCCTTCTCGGTCAGCGACTAAGAGGGCGGGTCGTAGGTCCCGTAATCACTCTCCAGAGCGATCGAAGTTGTTACTGAGAATGATGTAGTCGAACACCGAAACCGTTTCATCCCCATCGAGATCGGCATAAGGATTGAAACCCGCATCGCCCTGGTTCTTGTCGAACGAAGCACTCAGGTCGATGTAGTCAAAGATCGAAATCGTGTTGTCCCCATCGACATCGCCGTTGACCAACGATGACGTGTAGCTTGCGCTCCCAAACGTGCCTAGGTTCACCCGAATGCGCCGGGAGAGCCAATGCGATGTCTTGATAACGAGATCTGCGGGCCCTTGTACGATCGTCTTGATGGTGGCCAGACCTTGGGAGTTGATCAGAGTCAAGCCTTGGTCCAATACTTGGTCACCGGCAAGGTTGAAGGCGGCCCATTGTACAACCGCGCCCGAGGGCGAGCCGACGAAGTCTTCGAGAGTCAGAGCACAGTTGACGGTCTGGAGTGGCTTGAGCAGGGCCGGACTGTCGATTCCACTCTGGCGGACCGTCACCGCGATCTCGCCGCGATCGTTGATGTCGGCCACGCTCGGAATCGTGTTCCCGGGCCGAAGACCCTCCACCAGCCCGGAAAGGGAGAAAACCTGTTGCTGATCCCAGATGAAGCCATGGAAGTTTGCGTTGCCGATTTCGCACGTTCCGACGACGTGGCCGGAAGAGTTGATGCCCGCGGCAAAATTGCTATCCGTCGCGAGTGAACCCGAAAGGCGAGGGATCGGCGCCATGGAGATTCCGGCAAACCAGGCCTTGGCCTGGCTAGGGCTGACCATGTAGTCTCCGACAACACCCGCGCTGCTGTTCGAGATGGCCCGGACGCTTCCGGTTGCTTCCGCCGGAGCCTGGATCCCCTTGATCACGCCGTTCGTCCAAGTGGCGGCAACAGCGTTGCCTTGCAAAGTGAGTGTCCATCCCACCATAACACCGTTGTTGCTCACGTTGAGGATCTCTCCGCCCATCCCTGCCCGGTTGGCAAGATTGGGGTATCCCATCTGCACGTTCGTATCCGGGTCGAAGCCCATCGGTTGGCTGACCATGGTGTTGGTGCCATAGAAGTCCCGCCCGTTGGCCGCACCGACGGGATTTCCGAGGTTGTCGTCGATCGAGTTAAACCGAGAGTAACCGTTGTTGAGGTTCCCGAACGAGTACACCTGAACCGGATTCGCGGTGGCGTTCGTGGCCAGATTCCACACCAGAGCTGTCTGGACGATCGCCCCACTGGCAGAGGTCCGGGTTCCATAACCCACCACTCGACCTTGGCTGTTGATGTCGGTCGGAGTCACATCCCAAAGACTGTTTGGGTAGGCCAGATCTTGGACAACTCCGCCTCGATAAGCGTAGGGCACCCACACGTTGTTGGCGTTCAGGTACCGGCCGACGACGTCCCCCTTCTCGTTGAGTCCAGTTACCGTGGCTCCCTTTGCCCCGGCGGGTAAGAACTTTTCCATTCGATACTGGCCTACCGAGGCTTCGGTCGGCAGGGCCGATCCGAGGGCGATCAGCAAGCAAGAGAGAGCGAGGGTTTTCCGGGCGTTGAACATGGTTAGCTTCCTCGTCGCCGGTCTTCCTCGGGAAGTCCGCGACTTATGGAATGGATTGTCCGCCCCGACCGTTACAGGTCAAAGTGCCCCAGCGTTACAAATGCGTGACAAGGGAGGTTCTTCCCTGAATTGGGATGTCGTAGAATGGAGGCAGATGCGCCGGACCGACTTGCTGGATACGAGCCTAGAGATGCACCGCTTGCAGATCAAGCTCCTGCGTGAGAAGGGTCCGGAATGGCGGATCCGCCGCGCTTTTGAGCTGACCCAAGCCTCGATAGAGCTCTTTCCAAACCAGACTCGAAGATCTATTGCAAAGCGAGACCGTGGGTAATGACGAATTTCCTTGAAGAAATTTCTAACCTCCTGAAGCGGCTCTCTGGTTTGGGGCTCCCACACGTCGTTGGAGGGTCTTTCGCAAGCAGTGCTTGGGGGATCCCTCGGCAGACAAATGACCTTGACCTTGTGGTGACAATTACACAGGGGGACGCCGATCGAATCGTCGCCGAGTTCCATGGCGACTATCTCTGCTCGGCTTCCTCGATTGAGGAGGCCAGTTCCAGCCACCAAGCCTTTTCGAGCTTCCAAATGATTCACATGGAGCAGGTGTTCAAGGTGGACTTCTTTGTAGCCAAAGAATCCGAGTACGTCCAGGCGATGTTCGAGCGAGCCCGCCCGTATTCGATCACCGCTGACTTTAGTGCGCCCTTCTGCGCGCCAGAAGACACCGTGATCGCCAAGCTTCGATGGTACGAACTCGGCAACCGGATTAGCGACAAGCAGTGGAACGACATCATCCAGGTGCTTGAAGTTCAACGGGGCGAATTGGATGAGGAGTACCTCGACCGCTGGGCGGTTCACTTCGGAGTCTCGGACCTCTTGCAAGAAGCCCGGAGCGAAGTCCTGGCCTGATCTCCAAACATTCCTAAGAAATCTCGCGAATTGAACACCGCTTCTTAGCTTGGTCGGACGCTCCACAAAAAGTGGTGATACGATAGAGGGCACCATGCGGTTTGCGACCAAAGCCATCCGAATCGGTCAGGATCCCGAGCGAGAGCATCGCAGTGTGACCTACCCGATCTATCAGACCTCGACCTTTGCCTGGGACCAATGCGACGCCGAGCCGCCGATCGCGTATAGCCGGGTTTCGAACCCCAACCGGAATGTTCTCGAACAGGTCTTGGCGAGCATGGAAAATGGCGCCTTCGCCACCGTCTTCGGAAGCGGAATGGCGGCTGTGGTCGCCGGCCTCAGCGGATTGCAAGCGGGCGACCACGTCTTGGTGAGTAGCGACATCTATGGCGGAACGCACCGCTATATTGAGTCGATCTTGCCGCGCCAGGGGATCAGCCACTCGGTCTTCGATGCGTGTCGACCGGCCAGCATCGCCGAACAGGTGCTGGCCAATACCAAGATGCTCGTCTTCGAAAGCCCTACCAACCCCCTACTCCGGGTCTGCGACATTGCCGCCGTCGTAGCCGAAGCCAAAAAGCACGGTCTCATCACCCTTTTTGACAACACCTTTGCGAGCCCCGCGCTCCAAAACCCTCTCGACCTTGGCGTGGACATCGTGATGCACAGCACGACCAAGTACATCAGCGGCCATAGCGACGTGATCGGAGGCGCCCTCATCACCAATAGCGATGCCCACGCGCTGCAAGCCTTCGAGTGGATCAAGAACACCGGAGCCACCCCAAGCCCCTTCGATTGCTGGCTCTCCCTGCGCGGCCTCAAGACTCTGGACGTCCGGATGCGTCGCCACTGCGAAAACGCACAAAAGGTCGCCGAATACCTCGCCTCACGGGACGACGTCGAAGCCGTCTTCTATCCTGGGCTAGCCGATCACCCCGACCACGCCATCGCTCGACGCCAGATGAGCGGATTTGGGGGGATGCTGAGCTTCACCATCGGCGACGCCGAGTTCGCCCGGGCCGTGGCCACCCACACCGAGTGCTTTTTGCTCGCCGAATCCCTCGGCGGCGTCGAATCGCTCATCGGATACCCAACCCTGATGTCGCATGGATGCCTCACCGAAGATCAGCGCGTCGAGCGCGGCGTCCACCCCAATCTTCTGCGCCTTAGCGTCGGGATCGAGGACGCCGACGACCTGATCG
>DDSL01000081.1:10333-13226 GCA_002343825.1 Chthonomonas sp. UBA2391 | reverse complement strand
GCCGCACCCTTCCGCCCGAACTCGGCAGCGCCTTTGAAAACAGCCACGTGAACTACAAGAAGGGCTGCTATATGGGCCAAGAAGTTTTGATGCGCCTGCACAGCCGGGGCCACACCAACCAAACCTGGATGGGGATCTTTTGCGATGGGCCGGTCGCGGCCGGAGACAAGCTCTCTCACCCTCGGCGACCCGAAGCTGGCGAGATCACGAGCGCCTATGAGAGTCCCGAGTTCGGCTGGATCGCCGGGGCTTATGTTCGGCGCGAAGTGGCCTACACGGGCGAGATCGTGACGATCCGATCCGCCAGTGGGGAAGTCCAGGGCGAAGTTCAAGAGATGCCGCTCCTGCGGCTTGAATGAGGGACTTTCGTCTCCTCGGGATCCTAGCCCTTCTCAACCTCGCCTGGGCCCCGGTCAACTTTGCCGTGGTTCAGGCGAGGGAATCCTTTGGGACGGGGGCCATCATTGCTCTGCGCTGGCCGCTCTTTGCCCTCGGGCTTTGGGTGCTCTTTGCCTTCTTTGGGCGGCGAGAATCGGGCCCGACCNNCCCGGGCTGCCGCCCCCGGTCGGCCCCTCTTCGTCATGCCGAGCGGAATCCTCCGCCTGCAAGCTCTGGCGATCGGATTCTTCCTCGTCGGGCCCGCCCACGCGCTCTATACGCTCGGGATCTCGGGCAGTAGCTCCAGCGAAACCGCGATCCTCAACCTGACCTCGCCGCTCTTTATGGCCTGCCTGGCCGGGGTGATCCTGCGCGAGCGAGTCGGGCCCCAGCGCTGGCTGGCGATCCTGCTCAGCGGGTTGGGGGCTTATTGGGTCAGCATCGGATTCCGCCCGCCGACGCTGGATGGCGCCCACACGGCGGGCAACGTCACCTATCTCTTTGGGGTCTTGGCCGAATCGCTGGCGATGATCCTGGCGATGCGGATCATCCGGCGGTCAAGCGGCCTCGGGACGCTCGTTTGGGAGGTCACGGGGGCAGGGCTGGCGACCCTGATTTTGCCCCAATTGCTGCCGGGGGTTCTGCCGCTCTCGGTGGGGGCGGTGACCCCGCTGGCCGTCCTCAGCATTGCCTATTTGGTTTTGGTGGCGGGGGTGTTTTGCTTCAGCGTTTGGTATATCAAGGCCGAGCGGGCTCCGATCACCTGGATGATGCTGACCTTGGCGCTGCAAGCCCCGATCAGCGCCTTCATCGGGTGGCGGTTCAACGGGGAACACCTCGGGTTGAACGTGCTCGCCGGCCTCGCGCTGATCCTGGTGGCCCTGACCGTCGCCACGACCCACCGCCCGTCCCCTCAGGCCGAACAGGAGTAGTGCCGGGCGCGGTTGTANNCCCGTGTTCCCGGTCCAGAAGAACCCGGACCCATAGAACGGCCCCGACAGCCGGGCCCCGTACGGTTTGTGGAAGTAACTGGTCAAGATCTCAATCCTACTGAGACGTAACCTAAAGGTTCTCACGATCTGAATCTGCTAACTGAGAAGAATACTTCAACCAGGCGAGTCGACAAGCGCATTGGGCAGGATTATCATCACACTCTCGGATAAACCTCGGCCTAGGGCCAGTGACCAGTAGGACTTTAGCTGGGAAGAGACACTCCTCGAGTGGAACTCCGGTTTCGTTGAAATCCTTGCAGAACAAATCGGCCTCAACGAATGAACCAAAGAGTCCGAGCGCACCGGTCTCGGTTGACCTATCCCAAGGAAATTCAACAAGTGGATCGGAATTGTAGAACGCTGAAGCACCGTCCCATCCAAGCAGCCCAAAGGACGCGGTATCTGAGCTCTCGATCTCCCAATAGAACTCGTCCATCCTCGGATCGTATTCAGCATTATAGATATCGAGGGATTCATTGGTACCTACAAGGCGACGAATCAGGTTTCGCATCTGGAAGAGAGGCCGGGGTGTTGTCACGCAAATGATGCAGAACTCCTCATGGTTCAAGTGCTGGTATACATTGTGCAGTTGAGTCAGACTGGGATTAAAGCCAATTGCCCAATCCAAAGCTGACTCATCGTAATCTCTGGAGCCTTCACTACCTTCGCCATAACTCCAGACGTCATCATGAGCGGAAGCACGGGCCTTATCGCAACTTCTAACGGCTTTTCTTATCGAATAGCCAACTATGATCTCATCCTTCATAGACGGATTATCCCCAAGCATTCGAGATCCAATCGTTTTGATTCAATGCAATCGCATAGTGGCCCCACAGGAGCGTAAAAGACGATGTGGGTGTGAGCACCCTCGCAGTATCCTCCTATGCCATTTATCAACCAGAGGTTGCTCCGGTGTCCTCTTTCTGAGGGTTTGCTTAAGAAAACTTTTGGTTCACAAGTCACCCCCGCTTTCTGACAATTTTGTGTCCCCAATCCCGATCGTGGGGGGGCTTCTGGCAAATATCTCGGGTAATTGGGGTGACCCGGAAAAATTTCTGGGTTAGGTTTCTGGCGAGGCGGACGCTTCCCACTGCAAGGAACCTGGGTGATCGTCGTAACGGTTTCAGTCACGTAAGCACTCGGAAAGATGATCGGCCCTAACCAGGGAGCGAGACACTTTCCGAGTTTATCTCCGATCCAGGTTATTGGCCCCGCTGGCTTATCGACCTTGNNCCCCGCCACAAGGATGAAGCATGTCCCTGTTCCTGCTGCTCCGACTCCTGTGATTGCCCCTCCTCCTACAAGCCTACTTGGGCCTGATGGCCTACGACCGGCGCCTCCGTCTACGAGCTTAAGAGGTGGCCTTGGATCTCTTACGGGCACGCGTTCGGCATCCCATCCGGTGGGCTCAACAAATCTGACCGGGTTGGCGTTGACATACCCGTACGCCAGTTCGATCGGCCAGTGGGCATCGCGGGTGGTCCATTGGCTGAGGATGGTGGAGTAGTGCCGGGCGCGGTTGT
>DDSL01000081.1:0-10251 GCA_002343825.1 Chthonomonas sp. UBA2391 | reverse complement strand
ATGCTACCCAGAAAGTCGACCAGAAACGCCAAAGAATAGAGGGGGATCCAGCCAGCGAGGCACATAACCCAGCCGTCAGCCTCCAGAGAGGTCAAAGCTTAGAGCGGATAAACCTAGGACGCGGACCGCGGACCAAATAGATCTTGGCTGGAAAGAGGAAATTGTCGGCCGAACCCGCCTTCTGGTTAAACTCATCGCAAGCAGCTTCAGCTTCATCACATGTAGCAAAAAGCCTAAGAGCACCAGCCTCGGTCGTCTCGTCCCAAGGATAGGCGGGCTTCATATCCCCTATGAGGGACGCATACCAGGCAGAGGCACCGTCCCATCCTAACGGCTCAAGAGAGGCCGTATCAATTTCTTCTGCATCATAGACTGGATCAATCATCCGAGGGTCAAACCGGATATCACTAAGGTCAATGTACTCTTCAGGTTGGAGCCTTCTAATTAAGTTTCGAACCCTGAACCAGGACTCGGGTGTAGTGACGCATATGACGCAATAGTCATTGGGATCGCTTGACTCGTAGTACTCTAAGCACGGACTAAGGCTAGGACTCAAACCAAACCATTCCCAAACGCAGTATCCGGGCGTGAAGTCGTCCCAAGGGTAGCCCGCGTACCAACATTCTTCTTGAACAGCAGCCCTAGCCCAATCGGACACGACGACCGATCTGCGAACTGCGTAACCCATCACTTTCTCGTGTGTCATGATTTCGGTGGCTGATACAAGAATGAAGACCGATTTAGAATGCTACGACCATTGCTAGGTTTTTTCTAAGAGAAAGCAAATGGATCTCACGTAGAAGTAGTTCGTAAGCGTAGATCTCTGACCAATGTTCGAGCCATCAATGTTGAGCCCCACCCTTGACGATAAAGTCATTCTACATATTTCTGAGCATAGTAAGCAGAGAAAGCAATCATTGAAATTGATGTTAACGTGAAAATTGTGAAACCCAGGTAAATCGCTTGCTTCATGTGGGATTGAAAATGAACAACGATGTCGAAGCAGAGAGCAATGCATACAACGGTCAAAGCAGTAACTGTTGTCGAGTAGATGAGGGTGAAGACCACAGCAAAGAGTAGCCGTGACTGATTCTCTCGAAATTGAAGAAAGGTTCTATAGAGACCTTCGGGCCTTGCAAGGTATCCAAGCGTTAATGCGAGCACAGTGGTTATGACCAAAGTCATCTCGCAAGGCATGCTAGGAATCGTGTAGCAAAGAGCTGCGGAAAGGGCGAGCGCAATTTGGCAACTTAGTGCTACCCTTCGATTTGGGATCCTAGGCCCGAAGAAGAATCCGCTCCGCTTCACTTGCATAACCTCAGGAGTTTCCCAGTGTTGATGCATAGGTCCTTGCAAATCCAATCAGGGAGACCAGGGGGAATTTGAGGTAGGCTCAAAAGCCCTGTACAGACCGCATCACAAAAGGCTTCGCACGGAATCACTATTGGACCTCTGCCTGGCCTAGGTACAGGGTTTTTGGGGCGAGGCTTTGGCAGAGGACCTCCTGGCTTGTAAGTACCCGTGCAAATACATTGGACGGTCCAGAAAATAGTGCAATTCCCAACTCTTGCCTCCCTCTTGTAGCAAATCCACCCTGAATATGATTTGCATGCTTTCCGACATTCGGCTTGTTCATGCTTTAGGCAAGGTCCAGTTGGGATCTCGCCCGATGGATCCAGCCTTGTGTTCGGGTTCCCCCGAACATACCCATACGCCGACTCCGTCGGCCAGAGGGCATCGCACGTGGTCCATTGGCTGAGGATGATGGAGTAGTGCCGGGCGCGGTTGTATTGCTCGGCGAACGGCCGCCCGGTCGAGCGCGAACCCGTGTTCCCGGTCCAGAAGAACCCGGCCCCGAAGAACGGCCCCGAGAGGCGCGCCCCGTATGGCTTGTAGCGATGCGTCGTCAAGATAGCCCCCGTCACGCTGCTCGTCTTGCCCGTGATGCTACCCAGAAAGTCGACCAGACGAGCCTCTTTTTTCGAACCCGAGTCCCACCCGATTGCAGGGGGCGGAGCTCGGGCCGGCGGACTAGGCTTGGTGGGCCTTGGCGCTTGAGAAATGGCCGTAGGCCAGCAGGCCGAAGACCAGGGCGCTGAGGGCGATGTTCATCCCCGGCATCATCGGCGATTTGCCCGCCTCGAGCACGCCCATCAGGCGGTAGACCCAGAACCCGAGCAGGCCCAGGGTCAGGATTCCGATCGTGCGCCAGGCCATGGCCGGATTCTTGGCCGTCTGCAGGGCCAGCCCGATCAGGGTGAGGCCGCTCAGGCCCCCGACCACCAGCGACATCGGGCTCTTGCCCATCACGAAGCCCATGGCTCCACCCAAAATGTTGATCACGCCATAGGCGATAACGACGTTCTTCAGCCAGTTCATGTTTTGCACCTTATTCAACGTCCGGATTTGACCGGGAGTAGCCGCTCGGCGATCTGAACCGCATTCAGCGCGGCGCCTTTCAGCAATTGATCGCCACAGATAAAGAGAGAGATGGCAGCGGGATGAGAGGGGTCGCGCCGAATCCGGCCGACCAGGACCTCCTCGGCCCCGCTCGCGGAGATCGGCATCGGAAAAGTGTTGGTGAGCGGGTCATCCACCACTCGCACTCCCGGGAAGCTCGCCAGCGCATCGTGGACGGCCTCCAGATCGGGGGCATTGGAGGCAAATTCGATGGTCACGCTCTCGCTATGGGCTCGTAGGATCGGGACGCGGACACAGGTGACGTTCATCCCGAGGTCCGGTTGGCCCAGGATCTTCCGCGTTTCTTCCATGACCTTGGCCTCTTCTTCGTTTTGCCCCTGGGGGTTGATCGGGGTGTTGTGGCTAAAGAGATTGAAGGCATAAGGGTGGGGAAGGACCTTGGGTTCGGGGTCTTTGCCCTCCAGCACGGCGCGGGTTTGGTCGGTGAGCTCTTGCATGGCGGCGGCTCCGGCTCCGCTGGCGCTCTGATAGGTGCTCACGATCACGCGGCTGATCGGCGCAAGGTTCCGCAGAGGGGCCAGGGCCATGCACAGAATCGCGGCCGTGCAGTTGGGGTTGGCGATCAGGCGGGTATCGGGGCGGACTTGGTCCCAATTGATCTCGGGAACCACGAGCGGGACGCTCGGATCCATGCGGAAGGCGCTGCTGTTGTCGATGACGGTGGCCCCGGCTCGCAGGGCGGGTTCCAGCCATTCGCGGGAACGGCTGGCCCCGGCCGAGAAGAAGGCGATCTCGACCCCCTCAAAGGAGTCCGGGCCCACCGCTTCGACGGGGATCAAATCCTCTCCGAACGCGAGCTTGCTCCCGGCCGAGCGCGGGCTGGCCAAAAGTCGGAGCTGACCGATCGGGAACTTCCGCCGCAAAAAGAGGCTCAAAAACTCCTGGCCGACCGCCCCGGTAGCGCCCAAGATCGCGATGTTCATGACCGATTTAGTACCAGAAGTTCGGCCTTTCGCGCCGTTCGCAAAAATCTTCACATACGAAACAAACTTCCGGAAAAATTTAGCGTAGAGATGGATATGCGGGACGTGCATCGAGAAGATGGTTATCATCTGCAATACCGGCACGCTCTGGCTGATGGAGAACTTTTCCACCAGCGTTGGGTAGCGAATGACTCCTTGTCTGCGGTCGCACAGACGGGGTCGCGGAGAAAACCGCTGCGCTGGATTGCAGAACTTGAAAGCGACTATTTCTTCGCCGTGGTGAACCTGCGGGGAGTGATGCTCGTTCGGGGCATGGTGACGGGGAGAACCCGGGCCATTTTGCCGCGAACGATCCTCATCGCCCATGGAGCTTCGGCCATTCGTGCTCTCCTCTCTCGTGGCGAGCACCAACAAATTATCATGGCGTGGCCCTCGCGGGCGACCCATGGACTCCAGCGCCAGTGGAGCCAGCACGTGGCGGCTCACGCCTCCATGGCCGATGGCTATGGCTATGCCAACTGCGTGAACGCCAACTTTTTGGCCGAGGCCTTTGAGCACCTCGTCTATTGGACCAAGGGTTATTCCGATGAGTACTATCCCAAGGTCCAAGGATGCTTGCACCTGATGGCGGGCGAGGCCATGACCGGCGAGGACCACTACCGATTGACGGCGACCAACCGAGCCGACTTTCCTGACGCGATTGCGCGACTGGTTGAAGAAGTTCAGAAGAGACCCAGCGAAAACTGGACGCTTAAAGAAGCGGCCGCCTTTGTCGGCTATTCGCCGTTCCACCTCAGCCGCACCTTCAAGAACATCGTCGGCTACGGGTTCCCCGAGTACGTCGAGCGCCGCCGAACCGAACTTGCCATCCAGCGAATCCTGAATAGCAACAAGGACTTCGACACAATCAGTGCCGAGAGTGGATTCGGAACGTCACAGGCCTTCCGAGAAGCTTTCCGACAGCACCTCGGCTTGCTTCCGAGCGAAGTCCGAGCCTTTAGTGCGGGTGAAGAGCCGGCCATGGCCGCCTCGAGCACCAATGTCGAAAGCGGAGTTCCGGTCTAGTCGGGTCCTAGAGATCGAAGCAAAGGCCTCCGCCGGATGAGTCCGGGGGAGGCTTCTTCGTTTTCAGACCTCCGAGCCTTACTTAGGTTGGAGCTCGCTGAGGCGGAGCCGGAAGGGCTCACGGATCCGCTGGCCTGAGGGGGTGAAGACACTCCAACGGACCTCTGGATCGGTCCCGGTGAAATCGAAATCCAAAGCTCCGACGTTGGCGGCGGTGGTGAAGGCGGGCCAGACCCGAGTTTCTCCGTCTCGCAGGTCGGGGGCGGTCGCGTTGGGCCGCTGGGCCAGCGGGGAACTCACAAACTCATACAGAGGATAGTTCTTCTCCCTCGGGATGCGGTTCAGCTCGGCAAAATGGGTGTCGCCCGAGATCAACAGCACCCCCGGAACGTCGGCGATCTCCTTAAAGATCAAATTCCGCTCGGTGAGGAAGGCGCTCCAGGCGTCGCCGGTTGGCCCTCGGCCGTTGTTCCAGCCTCCGCCCGAGGCAATCACCTTGAACGGGGCCCGGCTCTGCTTGATGGCGCGGATCAGCCACTTGCGCTGACCGGGGCCGAGCATCGACTTCTTCTCGCCATCGGGCCCCTCGTTCGGGTCGCGGTGATAGCGACCATCAATGAAGAAGAACTCGACTCCGGGAATCTCATGGGCAAAGAAGATCCCGGGCACATCCTCAAGACCATGGGACGGATTCGGCCAGTAGTTCTTCCAAACCTGCAGCGCCTCAGCCTTTCGCGGGTGCTCCTTCCCGGTGTTGTTTAGGCCAAAGTCATGGTCGTCCCACAGCGCGAGTTGGGGAATGCTGCTCATCAGCGCCTGGTACCGGGGCACCTCTCGTTGTCGCCGAAACTCTTCGGCCAGGATGGTGGGCTCGAGCGCGTCGCCGTAGATGTTGTCGCCAAGCCAAAGGAAGAGGTCGGGGCGAGAGTCGGCGATCACGTTCCAGATCGGTTGCTCACGGTCAAAGCTCCACCGGGCGCAACTCCCAAACATGACCCGGAGCCGCGAGGGCTCGCTGGGCGCCGTTTGGAACCGGAAGGGCTCGCGGTCTCGGTGATAGCGATCGACCTTTCCATCGACCAAGACGCGGTAGTAGTACTCCGTCCCCGGCTTGAGTCCGGCGAGCTGAATCTGAGCCGTGAAGTCCGAGCTTCGCGTCGCTCCCAAGGGTGGCGAAGTCACGGCCGACTCCATGTCCGAACGAACCGAGTACTCGATTTGAACCGGAAACTCACCGCTCACCCGGCACCATATCTTGGCTGTTTCGGTGGAAACCGCCCCCAACATCGGCCCTTGCATGATCCGCCGGTACTCCACAACCGGGGAAGTTTGTGCCGACAGGCACAAACCTAACACTCCTAACCAAGCCATGATCGCATTATGACGACTCCTGGCAAAAGGACTGGTTAGTCGTTATCGAGTGTTAACCAACGACGCTCGACTGCACTCTTCTCGATCGCGTCCAAAACCGTTTGGTTTTTCACTCCATCATAGAAGTTCGCGTTCGTATTCTCGCCCTTGCTCCAAGCCAGGAGGGCATCGTAAATCAGGTTGATGAACGTGTGCTCGTACCCGATGATATGTCCGACCGGCCAATAGTTACCCGCGTAAGGGTGGCTGCCTTCGGTGGCTTGTACGAGTCGGAACCCGCGCAGACCCTCAGGGTCCTCATTGTTGTAGTACTCAAACTCGTTCATCCGCTCCATATTGAAGACCACCGATCCGCGGCTTCCATTGATCTCAAAGCGGTTGTGGTTCTTCCTTCCCACGGCAAAGCGGGTTGCCTCAAAGCTTCCCATCGCGCCGTTTTGGAAGTGAGCGAGGAAGGCGGTGGCGTCATCTACCGTCACTTCACCCATGCCGCTCGCCGTTTTGGCATCCAGGCTGTCGCCGATTTCCCCGGCGAGTGGACGCTGCTTAATGAACGTCTTCGTGGTCCCGCAGACCTCCGTGAGTTCGCCGACAAGGAATCGACCGAGGTCGAGGATGTGGCTTCCGATATCGCCGAGTGTTCCCGACCCGGCCCGCTCTTTCTGGAGTCGCCAGACGAGAGGAAACTCGGGATTTGCGATCCAATCCTGCAGATAGACCGCTCGGAAGTGGTACAGCGTCCCAAGCTGGCCCTCGTCGATCATGCGCTTGATCATCGCGACCGCCGGAGCCTTTCGGTAGTTGTGGAATAGAGCGTGGTTCACCCCGGCCTCTTCAACCGCAGCCAGCATCGCCTTTGCTTCTTCCAGAGTGTTGGCCAAGGGCTTCTCGCAAAAGACTGCCTTTCCGGCTTTGGCCGCGGCGATGGCGATCTCAGCGTGGCTATCTCCCGGGGTGCTCACGTCGATGATGTCGATCTCGGGGTCGTTGACCACCTCACGCCAATCGGTCTTGTAGTGCTTCCAGCCCAGGGTCTGAGCGGCTCGCGCGACGCCGGCTTCGTTCCGGCCGCAGATCGTGTGCAGTTCGACTTCGAGCGGGAGATCGAAGTATCGGCCGACTTGACGGTAGGCGTTGCTGTGGGCTTTGCCCATGAACTGATAGCCGATGAGTCCGATTCGAGCCGGGCGTTTGGTCATAAAGAGATTATAGAGCGGGTATCCTATGTGTTCGCCGAGAGGTTGGCGATTCCGTGCCGGAGTCGCGTTTTTTTCGGTTGAAACCCTAGACATCCATGGCACAAATCAAAGTTCGTATTCGCCTTCGCGCGTTCGATCACCGCATTCTGGACCAGAGCGCGGAGAAGATCGTCGACACCGCCCGCCGCACCGGCGCCCGAATCAGCGGTCCGATCCCCCTTCCGACCCACATTCGCAAGTGGTGCGTCATCCGCGGGCCGCACATCGACAAGGAGTCGATGGAGCACTTCGAGNNCGACAAGGAGTCGATGGAGCACTTTGAACTCCGAACGCACAACCGCCTGATCGACATCCGCGAACCAACGAACAAGACCATCGACGCGCTGATGCGGCTGGATCTTCCCAGCGGCGTCGACATCAAGATCAAACTCTAAGAGTCTGAGAGAACTCAAGGATGCGCCCAACCTTTCCAACGCGGATCGGTTGGGCGTTTTCTTTGTGAAGCGGGAGCCGGGACCTTTGGCCCATCGGGAACGGTCCGACGCAGGATCTCGCGTAAATCCGTCAGGATCCTAAAAAGATGAAGAAGGTTTTGTGGGGAATTGCGATCGCCCTCGCAATGGTGGCGATGATCGGGGTCGTGCTTTCTCGATCTGCCGCCGAGGGGCGGAGGCGGGCGGAAGCGAACAAAGACCAGGGTTACGCCATCGCTCGAGGTGACCTGTCGGTCCAGGTCGTCGAAACAGGTTCGATTGATGCCGTGAAGTCGGTGGAGGTGAAGAGCCAAGTCGATGGACGGGTGCAGAAGCTCTTGGTCGAAGAGGGGCAGGTGGTCAACAAGGGCGACCTGATCGCGATCATCGATCCGCAAGAGACCCAGCTCCGGGTCGAACAAGACCGAGCCCAGCTGCGAGGAGCCCAAAGCGCGGTGGCACGAACTTCGGTCGAGATTCGGCAACGGAGGGTGACCGCTCAAGCAGCCTTTGAACGGGCCAAAATCCGCGTCAGTCAGCTTGAAGCCGAAGTCAAAGCTCAACCTCAATTGACCCAGGCCGCCATCGATTCGGCAGAGGCCAACTACAAGGCCGCGCTCGAACGCCGAGAAAAGATCGTTAAGGTGGAGCAACCGAACGACCGCGCCTCGGTGGAGACCGCCCTCAACGATGCCAAAGCCGGGCTCCAAAACGCCCAACGGGACCTCGACCGCAAGAAGTCACTCCATCAGAAGGGCTATATCAGCCTGCGCGAACTCCAAGACGCCGAGTTGCAACTCACCTTGGCCGAATCTCGACTGGAAACAGCTCAGACACGAAAGCAGAGGTTGCAGGATCAAGAGTCAATCGCCCTGCGAGAAGCGGATGAGCAGCTTCGCCAGTCCCGCGCCGAGCTTGATCGCGCCCGCACCAATCGCATCCAAGATCGATTGAAGCAAGACGAACTCAAGGAAGCCCGCCAGAGTTTGCGCGACGCCGAAGCCGGCCTCCTCGATGTCCAAGCCCTCGAAGCGAGCCAAGCCCAAAGCCAAGCCTCGGTCGACCAGATCAGCAGCGGACTGCGTGAGAGCGAGAGAAGACTTCGAGAAACCGAGATCCGGGCCCCGGTCACCGGGATCGTCACCAAGAAGCTCGTCCAAGTCGGTGAACTCGTGGCCGGACTCAACAACTTCAGCAGCGGCACCGCCATCGTCCGCGTCGAAGATCGCGAGGGCATGCTGGTGAAGCTCAACATCAACGAAATCGACGTCGCCAAGCTCAAGTTGGGCATGAAGTCGGAAATCCGAGTGGACGCGATCCCCAACGCGAAGTTTGCCGGGGAAGTGATCAAGATCGCGCCGAGCCGCCGCACCGAGGCCAACCAAGCCGGTAGCAACTCGGTGGTCAAGTACGAGGTCGAGATCCGATTTGACCAGCCGAACGACCAGTTGAAGACCGGGATGTCGGCTCGTTGCTCGGTCTTGACCCTTGAGCGCAAGAACGTCCTTCGAATCGCAACCGAATACCTGGGGCAGGACGACGAGGGATCCTTTGTAAACTTTAAATCGGATCCAAAGAAGAAGGTCCGCGTCACGGTGGGTGCCCGCACCGGTGCCTTCGCGGAGATCCTGACCGGGGTGAAAGAAGGTGACCAGGTGGTCAAGCCCGAATTCAGTGGCCCAGGACGGGTCGGAGCCTTCGGCGGCGGCGGCGACATTTAGTCCTCATGAACCTCCTCCAGAGTCTCTTCATCGCGCTCAATATGCTCCGGCTGCATAAGCTGCGAGCCTTTCTGACGATGCTTGGCGTGATTATCGGGGTCATGAGCGTGACGATCATTGTCATGCTCAGTAATGGGTTTCAGGAATACCTCAAGAGTCAGTTCGCCCGGATCGGGTCGGATACGATCTTTTTGAGCTACAACCCCGGGCGCCTTAGGGGTGAAGAAACCGCCGGGGATGTGGACGGCCTCAAAGAGAGCTATGTCCCGTTTATCAAAGAGCGGGTCCCGGACATCATCCTCGCTTCGGCATATCGCGATGCCGGGCGCCAAAACCTGACCGTCGGGGAAAAGGAACTCAAGGAAGTCGCGGTGAGGGGCGTGGATGGCGGCTTTATTGAGCTCAATCGGGTCAAGCTCGTTCGAGGTCGGCACATCTCCGAGAACGACGATCTCCTCCGCGCCAACGTGGCCGTCATCAGTGAGGACGTCGCCGCCGAACTCTTCGGGAAATCCGACCCACTGGGGCAGTTTGTCCAGGTCTCGGGGATCACTCTGGAGGTCATCGGCCTGAGCGAAAAGCTCGAGATCATGGGCAACAGTGACACGAAGGTCCTCTTCATGCCTCTGAGCACCGCCAACCAGAAGTGGCTGGGTAGTGACCGTGTCGATGTGATCTTGATGCGGAGTCGACCGGGGCGCCCGATCAACGACGTGATGGAAGATGTCTGGCGGGTCCTGATGGTCCGGAGCAGCAACAAACCCGTCTTCTCATTGGATTCATCTGAGAACGTGTTGAAGGTGTTTCAGGGCGTGGTCGGAGCGGCGGGAGCGGNNGCTCGTCTCGGTGACCGAGCGGACCAAAGAGATCGGTTTGCGAAAAGCCCTCGGAGCCAAGCGCGGGGCGATCTTGAGTCAGTTTTTGATCGAAGCCGGGACTCTTAGTCTCGTCGGAGGACTCATCGGAATGGGCATTGCCTATCTGATGGGCCTCGGCGTCACGGCGATCACGGCAGCGT
>DDSL01000056.1 GCA_002343825.1 Chthonomonas sp. UBA2391 | reverse complement strand
GATCGGGGGCCGAGGGCGTGGCTTTGGGCCGGAACGGCGGCCACGGCCGCGATCCAAGGAACCAGAATGAACCCGAAGATCAACTGAAGATCACCGTGTTCTTCTTCGGGTCGTACTTGATCTTGAAGCCAAGGAATTCGGCCAAGTCCCGGGCCGCCAAGTAAGCCTTTCCTTCCCTCATCGTCAATTCGACCCCCAGCACCCGGCCATGGATCGTCACCGCTTCGTCTTCCGAACTCCAACCGATCTCCCCATCCGTGACTGGTCGCAAGACCCCTGTCGAACGATCACCAAGCGCCTTGGCAAGGGCGCGAACCGGGACCAACGTCCGACCTCGGACGATCACCGAATCCATCAGCTTCTCTGCGCCCAGATAGAGCGCGACCGAGGAGGGGACGGCCTCGGCTTCGGGAACCATCAACAGAGCGAACCGAACGTAGTTGTGATTGGATCGTCGCTCCCGGCGTCGCTCGTAGACCCCATCGCCGTTGTTCGATCCCCCCGCATTCGAATTGCCCTCGATCGTGATGAGGTAATCCGCGTGGACCTCCTTCACGAGGAAGACGTGGTAGGCATCGGTGCCCTTGGACCGGGTGACGAAGCCTAGGTCTCCGGGTTGAGGCGTCTTGAAGAGGATTTTGCGTTTCGCTCCCCAGGCCTCGACCGTGTCGCAATCTCCGCTTCGCGGGACGAGGTTCTCGACCCCGAGCTCCTCGCAGACCTCGTCGATCACCCACCAGAGGAAACACATGCACCAAAAGACCGGGAAGCGGTAACCCGTCCGTTGCCAGTACTGCCGAACTCTCGGTCCGTCGTTGCTGCCCAGGGGCTGCTCTCGCACCCCCACCTCGGATTGGGCAGTCTCCAGGATTCGTCGGAGGAAGAGTTCGCGACTCATGTCTGAGCATGGGCCGTGCACCGCATCAATGTCAACCATCTGGCGAGATTCTTTACCAAAGCTTAACAATGAACTTCCCCTCCGCGAGAAATGTATACTAATTAGTAATGATTCGATGGTTGCCCGCTCTCGTGGCCTTTTTCGTGGTCGTCGGGTGTTCACCCCGCGAGAGTTCGGTCCAGAAGCCAGAAGCCGCTGCGGTGGAGGATCTCACCTTCACCTTCCAACGCCAGAAAGATCCAGCCAAGCTGAAGGATGATGCCGACCTCCTGGGCAGAGAGCTCTCCAAAGATCTTGGGCTGCCGGTCAATGTGGTCATCCCGACGAGTTACGGAGCCACCGTCCAGGCCCTCATCAGCAAGCGGGCGGATGTCGCGATGCTAAGTTCACTCCCCTACCTCCTCGCCAAGCAGGAGACCGAGGTTGAGATCCTCCTCGTCGAGAAACGCAAGGGACGCACCAGCTATGACAGCGTCTTCATCGTGAAGGCAGACTCGCCGTATCAGAGCCTCTCAGACCTGAAAGGAAAGCGTATGGCTTTCACCTCACCGACAAGTGGCAGCGGTTATGTCTTCCCCCTCGGTCATCTGATTCAACAGGGATTCTTTGAAGCCGGACAGAAACCGGATACCTTCTTCGGTAAAGCATTTTTTGCCGGCGGCTACGATCAGGCCCTCAGATCCATCTTGAGGGGACAGGCCGACATCGCTGCGGTGAGCGATTACGTCATGGAGGGAGACTCGGCCGACAAGTACCTCACGGCCGACGAGCGTTCCAAGCTCCGGATTCTCACCCGAGTTCCGGGTGTCCCAACTCACCTGATCGCCGTCCGAAAAGACCTCCCGGCCGACTTGAAGAAGGAGATTCGAGCCGCGATCAAGAAGATCTCTGAAACCCAGCCCGAGCTTCTCTCCGATCTCTATGGCACAGCCGAGTTTGTCGCCGCGGGCGAAGAGCACGTCGCCCCGACGGAGGAAGCCCTCAACCGCACCGGTCTCCAGCGCCGCGAAGTCGTCGAAAAGTAAACATCATGGTCTCGAAGTCTCCCGCATCCGTCAGCGCTCGAGGCCTTACCTATGCCTATCCGGGTTCGATCGAACCGGTCCTCCAAAACGTCGTCTTCCAAGCCTATCCCGGTGAACGGGTCGCCCTCATGGGTCCCAGCGGATGTGGAAAAACCACCCTCCTTCGTCTCCTCGAAGGGTCCCTAGAGGCCACGACGGGCGCGATCCAGATCACCGGTCAGGCCGTCTTGGTCTACCAGGACTTGCGCCTTGTCGAGGAAGACACCGCCCTGAATAACGTCTGCCTCGGGGCGCTAGGCGAGCAACCGGCCTGGTCTGGACTCCTGGGTTTCAGCCCCGAGATCCGGAGCCGAGGTTTGGACCTTCTGCGCGACGTGGGTCTGGAAGAACATGCCGGGATCCGCATCTCGGAGCTAAGCGGCGGACAGAAACAGCGAGTTGCTCTCGCGCGGGCGCTGATGGTCCGTCCCGATGTCTTGCTCGCCGATGAACCTTTCGCCAATCTCGACCGAACGACGGCGCAGAAAATCGGTGAACTCCTCATATCTCTCCAAGCCAAGCACGGGTTCTCGCTAGTCTGCAGCTCCCACGACCTCCAGGCCGTTCCGGGATTCTTCACCCGGGTCGAGGAGGTCTGCCGGCTGACGTGCGTCGTCTGCCCGACCGGCCAATGGACGCCCCCCCGAGCGGCCAAGCCGCGTCCCTGGTCCAAGGCTGTAGGGGTGGCGATCTTGGTGGCCTTTCTCCTTTCTTGCGTGGCGGTGTTCCGAGATGCACCTCCGGTCGCCGAAGCCTGGCGGGAAGGAGCTCGGTTCCTGACAGGACTCGCCCCTTGGCCGCTTTCTAAGTACGCCGATGTCCCCTGGGGCTCGCTTCTGACTGCCCTGCTCGCGACTCTGCAGATGGCTCTGGTCGGAACGATCCTCGGGGCGCTCGTGAGCTTTCCGCTTTCGGTCGTGGCCGCTCTTCCGGGCCGACAGGGTTGGGGAGTCCGCCTGGCTCGCGGGGTCTGCAACGTCATCCGAGCCGTGCCCTCCATCTTGTGGGCCCTGGTCTTCGTCGCGATCTTCGGAGTTGGCCCCGCGGCTGGGGTTGCGGCCCTGGCGGCCTACAGCGTGGGCTATCTGACCCGGATGTTCACCGAGGAGTTCGAGAACGCCGACCCTCGCCCCGCCCGCGCATTGATCCAGCTAGGCGCAAATCGGCTCCAAGCCCTCGTTCGCGGAATCGTGCGCCCAAGCCTCCCCGGGGTGATCGGCGCAGGATTTTTTGTCTTTGAATACAACGTCCGGTCGGCGAGTGTGCTCGGGATCGTGGGCGCGGGAGGAATCGGTACCGAGCTCGCCTACTATGTGGAGTGGCGGCAGTTCCCCGAGCTGACAGTCGGACTCACCCTCATCGTCTTGGTCGCATGCTTGCTCGATTCGGGAAGCCGAGCTCTGCGCCAAAAGCTCGTGATCGCCAAAGGCCGGTGAGGTCCCGGTGAAATGGTTTTCCAGGTAAACACCGACCCGTGCGTATCGCTCTCGTCGGCCACGGATTGCTGCCAATTCCCCCCACCGGATGGGGCGCGGTCGAGAGCATCCTTTGGGAGTACTTCCAACGCCTGAAGGCGATGGGCATTGACGTCGAGATCATCAACGAGAAGAAGCGCAAAGCCTTCCGCACCCTTCTCACCGGGCCCAAATTCGACTGGGTCCACAACCACAACGAGCGCGGGATGTCGCGGATGCGGATCGCGTGCGCGGTGCGGGGAATGCGCCTGATCGGGACCTCCCACCACGCCTACCTCTGGGACGATCTCGACCCCAACAGTTTGGACCTGCTCCGCAAGTCGGCCTATGCCCCTTATCACTGCGCTCTGACCCCGGCTTATGCTGAAGCGATCCGGCAGCGCCGGTCTTCGGCCAAGGTCGCGGTCGTCCCCAACGGATGCGAGGTCGGACAGTTCGAATGCGCACCATCGGGTTCACTAGGTGCGGTTTGTGTGGGAAGAATCGAGTCTCGAAAGCGTCAAGACTTGATTGCCCAAGGAGCCCAACAAGCAGGGGTGCCCTGCGACTTCATCGGCCCGGTCAAGGACGCGATTCTGCCCGAGGGAGCTTCGCACATCGGAGAGTGGACCCGCGACCAGCTCCGCCGACAGCTCACCCAATATCGCGCACTCGTCCTGATGAGTCGGAGCGAGGGTCAGCCTCTGGTTGTGGTCGAGGCTCTCGCGGCCGGACTGTCGGTGGTGGTTTCTCCCGCGGCGGCAGTCAATCTGGATGCCTCCCTTCCCTTTGTTCACGTGGTTTCGAGGGATGAGGACCTTCCCCAAGCCCTGACCCGAGCCGTCGAAGAAAACGGCCTTCACCGTCAGGCCATCCGCCAATATGCTGAAGCACAATTCGATTGGGACCGAATCGTGCCCCTCTATGTCGATCAGTTGAAGCAGTGGACCACCTAAGCCCTGGTCAAGCCCGGCGGCAGCGATCGCTGCAATAGCGGACGTTCTCCCAATCGCGGGCCCACTTTTTTCTCCAAGCGAAAAGGCGTCCGCATCGAGCGCAGACCTTTTGGGGCAGGTGGGAGTTATTCCTGGGGCGGTCTTCCGGCATCACCCACTGCTACGCAATCGGCTTGTGGTTTTCGGCTTTTCCTGGGACTCCAGATCCTGCAATTTTCGCTTGGAATTCTCACCTTTGTGTCGTATAGTGTGATTGCTATGGCAAAAAGCAATCATCTCATTCTTATTGCAATCATTGCCGCTGTAGCGATCATCAGCGGGACGAACGCCTGGGCCCAGCCCCGGCCGAAGGCCCCGATTCGATGGCAAACCTACTCAAGCGGCACCTCCATCGCCGTCTCGTCAGACGGCACCAGGGCGGTTACGGTCGGCCCGACCACGGCTCTCTGGGACTTCGAAACCGGACAGTTCTTACGCGAACTTCCGAGATTCCCTTTCCCGTGGGACGCTCTAGAACACCCGGTCCATCGCCTCGCGATCCACGAAAATCGACTCTACATTCTTCAATGGAAGAGCATCGACATCTTGGATCTCGACACCGGCGAGAGAGTCGACTCCTGGACACCAACTGGGGAGATCCTCCACTGCATGGATCTTTCCCCCGATGGCTCCAAAATGGTCATCGGCCTCGGTGATCGAGGAGTTACCGTCTACGACCTCGAGTCGCGGACTCCGATCTTTCAGTACCGGGGTCACTTCCTCCCGGTCCGGGTCGCCCGGTTCACCTCCGCTGCAAACACCATCGTGAGTGGTGGTGACGACGCATCAGTTCAGCTTTGGGATTTCGCCTCGCCTTTCGCCTGGCGGGTTTTTGGAACTCACAGGGCGGCAGTGACCGACATCCAAGAGGACCCTAGCACGGCTGCCTTCTACAGTTGCGGCCAGGATGGCCGCCTACTTCGCTGGCACCGAGATGCCCCCAACGGGAGCGTCGTCTACACTGGACTGGGGCTGGTCAAGCGTCTCGATCTGAGTTCTGACGGCCGCCGGGCCGTGGTGGGCTGGGACCTCTTCCGGGGGGGCGAGGTCCGAATCATAAATCTCAAGACCAGCGCCGATGAAGGCTCCCTGCCGGGGGCTTCTTTCGCGGTTTTTGACCGCACGCGCCAAGGGCTCGCCGCCGCCGGATTCTACATTCCCTTGACGTTGGTTGACGTTGCCCGGGAGAGCACGAGCAAGATGGAACCCTACGAAGCCATCGGTGACACCAGTATTCTCGGACTCTTGAGTGAGCCCGCGCTGGCGATTGTGTCCCGGCCAGCGGGACTCGGAGTTGCTGATGTTCGCTCGGGTCAACCAATCCAAGACCGAATCTCCCGCGACTTGATCCCGTCAGTCTCGTCTCTGTTGTTCAGAGAACGGTTCGGTAAGGTGATCTACGCGACCACCGCTGGGTTCTGGATGGCGGATGTCCTCTCTGGCAAGGTTGAGATCAATCGATCTTATAGTGACCGGATCGAGGCCTACGGATTTTCAAGAGACATGACCACGATGGTCCGAGTCCTTTCTGGACAAGACCTGGCCGTGATCGAAGAGATCCAGACCGGGCGCGAACTTGCGCGCCTGTCGCTTCCGCCAGAAGCGCGGGGCGCGCAGTGGATGCTGAACGAAGACGGGACCATTGCCCTGGCCTTCGCGCAGTCCACGCAAAGCACAACCTTGACGGTCCTCCCCTGGAACGAGGGACATCCGCCGGTCACGCGGAATTATCCTGGAATGACGAGTTGGCGGGCACCATCGGTGGGGAATGGATTCCTCTTGGTTGGCTCGGGTCAGGCCCGCTACTTCGCCGACTCCTCAGACCCAACTGGGCGGCCGCTTGCCCTCCCCGCGGGATGGACCAATCTCCGGTTCTATCGCGACGGAGCGAGCCTTGGATATCTACAAGGCTCGGTTTTGGCTGAGTTCGATATCGAGGCCAACGCGGTGGTTAGGCAGTGGACTCTTCCCCCCGATCAACTCGGGTTCAACGAGTTCTGGCTGATTGATCCTCACCTGCGATATGCCTCGCGAAGAGGGCAAGTCGTTGACCTAGAAGAACCCCAGTCCATCACCGCTGATCCCGTCGTATGTACCGGCCCCCGGTTGGGTCTTCTGCGAGGTCTCCAGATGAGGTTGCGGACTCTCGATGGCCAAGTGGTCGAGACAGTCTCCATGGATCAAACCTCTCTGGGCCATGCTTGGGGCTTCGTCGTCAGTCAGGGCACCTACGAAGTGCTGGTGCGGGCCGCCAATACGCTCTGGCAATCGGCGGGAACCCACATCTTGGCCGGCGAAGGCACGGTCGCCCTACGGGGCTTGAGGTTGCGAACTGGCGATCTGGACGGCGACGATGAGATCACCTTGTTCGACTACCTGGAGCTCAGCCACGCCTTCGACACCGCCCCCGGAGATCCGGGCTGGAGCGACGACGCCGACCTCGATCGCGACGGCGCGGTAACGGTCTTCGACTATCTGCTACTGAGCGAGAACTTCGGACAGGCGGGCGACTAGCCCCGCCCCAATCCCTCCCGGCGCGGTACAAACCCGCGCCGGGGGAGAACCGTTCAACCCTAGTCGGTCGGCCCCTCCAGGCCAAAGGAGTTTGACAGCAAGATGTAGTCAAAAATAGTGACTTTTCCATCGAAGTCAAAGTCACTCTTTCGCCCTTCATTCGTGAGCGGTTCTTGATCGAAGGCCTGACTGAGCATGATGTAGTCCTCCAACGTGACCTTATCATCGCCATCGGCGTCACCGGCAACGGGTGAGTAGAAGAGGTCCGGCTGCAAGTTGCCTCCAAGCACGGCCCTCCGCTGCGAAAGGTGACCGGGCATTTTCAGGTGGACCTCGTAGGGCAAAGTGTTGGCCGGAGCAAAGTGTCGCGCGGACCGCTTGAATCCGAACCCAAATCCCTGAACAACCTGCTTCACGAGTTTGCCTTGCTGGAAGGTACTCACAGTTCCACGCCAGATACCGTATTCGTCTAAGAAAGGGACTCCCAGAGAAACGAATCCGACGGGAGCAGCCCAGTAACTCGCCACTCCCTCACCTTCCTGCGAGCCGACTCGGTAGCGATACCGGACAAAGTCCCGTCCGACAAATCCTGCCGGGACCTGGTAAGCAATGTGATTGCCGTAGCGCTGGACCGTGAAACCAAGATGAGAGCGGGATTCCACCCACAGAAGTTGCCCGTACCACCGATCCTTGGGTTCGTAGTTATAAGAGCCTGCAACCTTGGGTTGTGTCAGAAACCAATAGCTGGAGGCTTGTGAAGGCAGAAAACTGGCTGTGTAACTGGCCCACCGCTGAGGATTGGCCCGGGGTGGATAAAGTCCCGTCGGAGAAAGAGAAAGAGCGGCGATTCCGGCATTTCCTGGGAACCCAGGACCTCCACCTGCGGAACCCGCACTGCCGTGAGAGAGCACGACCGAGTTGGCATCGATAGCTCCTGGGGAGAGTACAGCCAAAGAGGCTCCCCCATTGCCCCCAGCACCATGTCCACCTCTACCGCCGGAACTGCCCGAGCCACCGTTACCGCCTGCGCCAGCGAGCGAATTTGCGGCTGGCAAACCGAGTCCACCAGTACCGCCGACCCCACCTTGGCCTCCTCGACCGCCATCTCCGCCATTACCAGCGTCTTTGGCGACGAACTCGCACCTTACGGCACTTATTCCATTTAGTGCAGCCCCAATCGAAGACCCCCCATGATTTCCGCCAAGGCCCATGGTGCCACCGCCACCACCACCGCCACCACCANNACCACCACCGCCACCACCACCGCCTGGTCCCCCAGCGATACTCTGCTCTCCGGCGTGGTAGTAGCCTCCCGCTCCCCCGCCACCGCCTCCGCCCCCAGCGTAGCCATTTGTACCGTCTTCACCTCTAGGCGTCTCGAACAATGCCCTGGTCTTGCCGTCCGTGCCTGTACCGCTCGTGGCAGGTGAATTCCCAACCTTCCCAGGCTCGGCGGCCACGCCAACAGTTCGGGAAGATCTTCCCGGCCCTNNGGCCGCTAGTGCCATAGGTACTAGAAGGAAAAGGGGCTGCGCGCGAGTCTCCTCCCCGACCTCCGGCTATGCCGACTGTCGCTCCCAGCCCCCCAGCCGAGTATTCGACGGTAGCCGATCCAGAGCTCCCGGTGCCGCCCGGCGAACCCGTCGTTCCGTCCAGCCCGGATAATCCGGCACCGCCAAGATTGGCCACCGCCCGCACGTTCCAGATGGAGAGACCGGTTTGGTAAGCCCCTACACTGAGTCCAAAAGAAGAGTATCCCGGCAAGGCAGGCTGACCAGCCTCAATATCCAGTAGCTGCAAAGGAGTCTGCCCCCCTTTGATCAACGGTGAAAACCCTGGCATGGTCAACCTCATCCCGACTTCAGAATCGGAGACAATTTTTGCCCGGCGCGCGATTCGCGTCGAAAAAAAGTCATCATAACCCCCATAGATTCCACCAGAGCCGATCCCCGATACAGTCTCCCGATAGACGAAGTCGCCCGAGGCGACCAAAATAGTTCGCGCTCCGTTGACTGAACTTGTGGGTAGGAAACTCGGCTCGTGGGCATTCTCTTCGAAGAAAAGCTCCATGGAGAGTAGTAGAGCGGCATTGAGTGTTTTGAGAGGTAATTCTCGTGTTCCGGGGTTACCATCGTCGCCTCGGACGGGATGAACGAAGAGGCTGCCCATCGCAATCGATCCATCAATTCCGTCTCCATCCGAATCCACGAATTGAGGATCCGGAAAATCGAAGATCGATGACGCCCCAAGCAAATCGGCATGAGCCAAACTCGCGGAGACCACTCCGCAAAAAACTACCGTCAGACCTTTTGTGGATAATTTTGACATTTTATTCACCCCTTCCCTTTGAACTGCTTATTGGACTCACATATCCAACCTGACTGCGACCGCTGAAGTAATCTTTAAGCAGAACATAGAAGTTATTGCTCGTCCGGTCCATGAAGACCCGCTCTAGAGACAGTCCGAGAGGGAGACCCTTCACGACTTCACTAAGACGAAACATTCTGCGATCAACGAGTACTGAGTGGTTACCATAATCGAGAAAAAAGATGTGCCCACTAGGCACCTGCCACATTTGGACCCAACCGGAGGCGGCGCTCCAATCGAGTGGAACAACGGTGTTGCTTCCGATGAGCCTTGCCAGCGAACTGCCTGCACTCATCAAAATCGAACCGTCGGTTGCAATGCATCCGTTTGTATAGACGTAGGAGGAGAACTCTTTCCACTTCAGGTACCCATCATAATAGAGGACCGAGCCGTTACCATCCACGTCAATGCACGAACTGTCGTATCGTGAGTGAAACAGACTGATAGGTCCGCGAAGATTCTCTGGAGCGGATCCGCCCTCAGCAAATTGGACTTTGATCCAGTGATCGCGAATGCCACGAAAGACCGCTCGACCACCATCCTGTCGAACCTCGGTCGCTTTTCGGACTCCAGATTCGATCCTGTAGATCTTAGTGGCGGTCACAATTCCCCGCGGAAGAAAAACGGTCACGTCCGGGCTCGCGGCAAAGACTCCTCGTCCATCCGTTAGATCTTCCTCAAGAATCTTTATTTCGGAGCCATTCGCGACAAAGCCGACCACCTTCCCTGCGCGCTTAACCGTCCCTCCGAGTAAGCCGTAGGCACCCCCGTCAATAGTAAAGTCAGAGCTTCCGAGACGAACGGGGGTGTACTGGTAGAAGTTCTCTCCATAGGACCGACTGACGAGCAAGAGAACTCCTGCTAGAAGGGCAAGTTGAGGTTTCATTACCATGGATCTCCTTGTGCTCCAAAATTCTCTGAGAGTTGCTGATAATCGAAAACATTGATTTCTCCATCGCGGTCAAAATCCGCTTCCAGGAGATAACTGCTTTCACCCACAATCGCCCCGAATGCACTGGACAAAAGAATGTAGTCGAAAATAGAGACCTCATCATCATCATCCACGTCGCCGGCTCGCACTTGAGGTTGATCGAAGTAGATCGAGTTTTGCAGATGGATAACTTCGGAGACTTTACTAAGATAGCCTGGGTACTTGAGACGGTAGGTCAGTCCGCTAGTCAACCCAATAAACTGAGCCGTCAGCATTGACTTCCCAAGTTGGAGGCTATTCAGAGAAACGTTTGAGCCACTTTGTCGCAACTGCACACTGCCCGTTTCCCGCATCACCTGATCGTCAAATTCTCTGCTTGCCATGAGCCAGAGTTCAAGTTCAGTCACCTCTAAATCTCTGGGTAATTCCGCAATCTGAAGACCATATAAAGCCCAGATTCGGCCGGTTGACTGTTCAAAACTCACCTCAAGCGGAGCTCGCTCTCCAGATGATAAGAAGATCGCCACTTGTTGAGTTTCGGGATCAAAACTAAGCACGATAGGATCGTCGCAAGCAAGGAGTATTTTTCCATTCGGTAGCCAGTGCAACTTCCGACAATTCCTTGAAAGCTGAACGCGACTCACAATTTCCATAGTTGCCGCGTTACAGATCGTTAGAACGCTGTCTTGATCTAAGATTGCTAATCGGTCAGCCACTGGGTTTCTTGCGATCGAGATCAGGGGGACGCTTCCGAGTGTTAACTGAGCTTCTATTTGTCCTGAACTAACATTAATCTTTATGAGTTGTCCCTCACTGGAGCCAACAAGTACGTTCTTAGCATCAAAGGCATGGATTGACTCAATATCCACGCCTGAGATCGAGATCGCCTTCCTCGTTATGCTGTTGACATTACCTCGGTAAAAAACGACCTCCGAACCTCGTGTACCAACCGCAGCCGACTCTGACTGAGGATCATAATCGAAGCATGAAAGGGCCCCGACCTCTTCCCGAACGTATTTTCTGATCGCGGCCCCAGGTAGATTTTCGGACCGAAAGAATGCCGATTTCCCGACGCTAGTTTTACCAATACCTACTACAACTGTGCCGTCTGAATTTGATTCGAGATTTGTATCGTTGAGGTCAGAAATCGAAATTGGCGATTGGGTGACTCGGCCTCTCGGCATGTCTAGCCTTACGACAGGCCCATTGGATCTGCCAAGGAAAGCTTTCGATGAATTGCTAACGGCAAACCCAGACGGAGTACCATGAGACTGCTTGAGATGAAGGGTCGTAGAGTCGAATCCCGTCGCAAATGACTGACTGGTTCGGAAGTCGAATGCATCGACCTGATAACTGTCCCCCAAAAGATATCGGTTGCTGACCCAGAAGAAGGATCTACCGATGTTTTGATGCAATATCTTGCGCCCGGAGTCAACCTGGTACACCTCAAGATCATAGGATGAATTTCCCAGGTTTCGAGTCATGAGCAAGTGGAGACCATCCGGAGTGAGGGTGGCTTCTCGATAACTAAAAGTCGGAGGCTGGTACTCGAAAACGGGCCTCATCGTCGAGACGTCGACGACCGCAGCTCCGTAGTGTCCGGAGACGAGGAGTCGTGATCCGTCTTGAGATATGTCCGTATAGGTATCCTCATTGCTACTTGCAAAGAGTGGCTTCAACCCGAAGGTTTGGAAGTCCAGCAGAAAAACCATCGGTGAAAGTGGGAGCCGGACAAGAGCAGCTCCACGGAGCCCCCCGGCTGGCTCCAAGCGTCGAGGATACGACTGATAGGGCGTCCAACCCGAAGTCGAAACCTCAGCTAAAACCGCACCCGACTGAGCGTCTAGTTGCATCCACCTTGAGCCGCTTGCCGACAGAGGGAAGGCAGCTCCCACCACCACCACGCGATCTCCCGAGGGAGTTAAAAAGCATTGAGTGATTCCCGTGGGCAATCGGTCCGCGACAAACCGGTGCACAAGCCTCCCGGTTGAGATTTCAAAGCGCTCAAAAGTAAAGCCTCCCCTGACCATCAAAGTTCTTCCATCAAGTCCTGGCACGAGGGAATCGATCTTGCTCAGCCCGGTCGCGATCACACGAAGAAGAGTTCCGCTCCACTGGTCCTTAATGCCGATGGAAGAGTCGTCGATTTGTGAAAATGCAAGGTCCCCGTCAGGTGTCCAGAGTTCATAGGGTTCCTCAGGGACTCGGTGTGAAAGCGTCGGGCCAAAGACGGACTTGGCCCAAGAGCTTCCCATTAGGACGCCGACAAACAAGCATAAAAAACACCGCACACTATGAGTATATCAAGCCCTCGCCGATTTTCAAAGTTAAAGGCACATTTTCCCCCTTTTTTCAGCCCGTGGATCAGGCCCGTGACTGATCGCCAAGTAAACTCT
>DDSL01000102.1 GCA_002343825.1 Chthonomonas sp. UBA2391 | reverse complement strand
TGCGGGAGATGGGGTTCGAGACTGAAGGGGATGCCTGGGCGGCGGGGGAACAGTGGCGGATTAGGAAGGAGAAGCGGGGTTACCGGGCTGTTGGTGGGGCAGAGTAGGGGGCCGGATGGGCTAACCAGGCATCGTGGGGGAGGCAATGGTTGGTAATGTTTGATAGGGTTTGGTATCTTGGTTTCGATTTTGGAACCGGAGGGGCTCCAAAGTGGAAAAGCTGTCGGATTACCTGCGAATCTCCGATGCTGCTAAGTATTTGGGCGTTTCGCCAAACACCCTTCGCAATTGGGTCAACGCTGGAAAGATCGCCGCCCTTCGCCATCCAGTGAACGCCTACCGACTTTTCAAACAGGAAGACCTGGCCGTGTTGTTGAAGCAGGTGGAGACCGCGAGCAAGCAGACGCTCGGGAAATGAACGGTCGGGGCGCCAGCGGAAGACGGGGGAGTAACGAGGAACGATAGAGACCGTCCATTGCGACGATTTCACGAGGACCGAGCATGGCGAAACCGAAGAATCCAGGCAGGGAGAGGCGGTTTCGGTCTTCCGTTCCATACTCGTCCAGGATCATCAAAGCGGGCGCCCTGATCGGTGACACCAAGACCCTGCTCTCCCACTGGGATGTCGCCGCCTCGGTTGCGGAAAACCTGGACCGGGTTCAACGGGAGAACGTGTTCGGCAAAGCATCCCGCTCCCGGGTCGAAGATATTCTGGCGATCTTCCGGCAGCGCTACCTCACCGAGGCATCGGTCACCAAGGCGCTGGTCGCTCTGGTTCGCGGCCAGTTCCCGCCCGCCGCTTTGGAACGGTTGCTGTATTTCCACTCGGCTCGCGCCGACCCGTTGCTTCACGATGCCGTCACCGAGATTCTGGTTCCCCGGCACGAACGGGGCTTGGCGGACATCAACGTGCCGGCGTTTCAGCGCTCTCTGGCCCAGTGGGTGGAGGAAGGGAAGACGACGGGGCACTGGTCGGAACCCACCATCACCCGCATCGCGCAAGGGCTGCTCTCGGCGCTGCGGGACTTTGGCGTGCTTCAAGGAGCGGTCAACAAGAAGATCGCGCCCGCCTTCGTGCCCATCGAAGCCTTTGCCTACCTGGTGTTCTACCTGAAACAGCACCAGCTTTCAGGGGCCAAGCTGATCGAGTTGCCCGACTGGAAGCTGTTCTTCTTGCCGAGGGACGGCGTGGAGCGATTCCTTTTTGAAGCTCACCAGCGTGAATTGTTGGAGTATCACGTNNCGCTCAAAGATAACATCGCGCATCTGGAGAGCCACCTGAAGTCGGTCCCGATGCAAATCAGCGTCTACCAGGACCTCCCGTTTGCGATCCTGCGCTATGACCCCGCCGAGGAGTGGGAACTTCGGCGTGAACTCAAACTGCTCGCTACTCGCCTGGAAGCGGTTGGCAAAGCAGTTTACCTCCTCCCGATGTCGGAACTGCTTTGGTCGGCGCTGGAGCAAGTTCACGAAAAAGATGATGACGAGGGGTTGGAAGCCGTCATCGCGTTGGAAAAGGACCGAGGCTATATCGAAGCCCAGCAACAGATCACCACGTACTTGTCGAACAAAATCTGGGTCCCGCTATGGGATTTGCTGGCCGACCGGCTGGCGTCCCTCAATCCGGAAAACTCGGTGGTCTTTCTGACTCGCGCGGCGTCGATGTCGCCGGGAATTTTCCACATGTCGATGCTGCTGGATAAAATGCAGGGCAAAACCAGGGTACCTACCATCCTGTTCTATCCCGGCTCCATCGAAGGCACGACCGGGTTGCGTTTCATGGACCTGAAAGACCGGGATGCGCTGGGTAACTACCGGGTCAAAATCTACGGATGAGGCGAGGGAGCCCCACATGAAGACCATTGGCGAACTGCTTTCCCGCAACCTCAACCGCAAGATCGAGGAAATCATCCAGGTCGATCAGGCCGACGAGTACTCCGTCCATGCGGAAATCACGGAGTACATCAGTACCGACAGCATTCGCGAGCAGTACCACCATCTGCTCAAGGCCATCGCTGAGGCTCCCGCCGATCCTCATGAAAGCATTGGCGTGTGGGTGTCGGGCTTTTTCGGGTCCGGCAAGAGTTCGTTTGCCAAGAACCTTGGCTACGCTCTGGAAAACCGCGCGGTCCTGGGTAGCCGATTTGCCGAGCTGTTCAAGCAACAACTGGGCGATCAGCGCATCAGCGATTTGCTCGACCTCATCAACGCCCGGATACCCACCGAGGTCATCTTGTTTGAAGTGGCGAAAGAGGCGGACACGCGCAAGGTCACCCAACGCATTGCCGAGTTGATGTACACGGTCCTGTTGCGCGAGCTGGGGTACGCGGAAGACTTCGACATCGCCGAACTGGAAATCGAACTGGAAGCCGAAGGCAAACTGCCGGAGTTCATCGCCACCTGCAAATCGGAATTGAACAAGGACTGGGAAACCGTTCGGGCGGGGGCGCAAAAGCTGTCCCGCGCCAGCGCCGTTCTCCATCAACTCGACCCGAAGACCTATCCCTCCGCCGATTCGTGGGCGCATGCTCAACGTAATCGGGATGCGTCCATCTCGGTCAGCAAGGTCGTGGAGCGGACCTTCGAGCTTTGGGAGCGCCGGCGTCCGGGCAAGGCGCTGGTGTTCATCATTGACGAAGTCGGCCAGCACGTGGCCCGGAGCGGCGACAAGATCGAAGACTTGCGGGCGACCATCGAAGAGTTTGGCAAGGTGGGCAAAAACTTGTTGAAGGCCCGCAAGATTACCGCGCCCTGTTGGATCGCGGTCACCTCACAGGAAAAGCTGGATGAAGTGGTCGCCGCCATCGACTCCAAGCGAGTCGAACTGGCCAAGCTGCAAGATCGCTTTCGCTACCGGGTTGACCTGGCGCCCTCCGACATTCGGGAAGTTGCCACCAAGCGGGTGTTGGCGAAGAAGGCCGAGGCCGAGAAGCCGCTGAAGGACTTGTTCAAGAAGAACGAAGGCCAGTTGAACGCGGCGCTCCGGCTGGAACGGACGTCCCGCCGCACTGACGTCAACGAGGACGATTTCATCCATTTCTATCCGTACCCGCCGCATTACATCGATCTTTGTATCGGGATCATGTCGGGTATTCGGCTTCAGCCCGGCGCCCCACGGCATTACGGTGGCAGCAACCGGACGATCATCAAGCAGGCCTACGAGATGCTGGTGTCGGAGCGCACGGCCTTGGCCCAAAAGCCCATCGGGGCGTTGGTGACCCTGGACAAGGTGTTCGAACTGGTGGAAGGCAACCTCTCGAATGAAAAACGCACGGATATTTATCAGATTGCCGAACGGTTCAAGAATGATCCCGACGATCAGTGCTGGGCCTTGCGGGTCGCCAAGGCCATCTGCCTGCTGGAATTCATTCGTGACCTGCCCCGCACCGAGGCGAACCTCGCCGCCGTGCTGGTGGATGAAGTAGGCAAGGCCCCGCCCCTCGGTGAAGTCCAGGCCGCGGCGAAGCGGCTGCATACCGCCCAGTTTATTCGCAATACCGAAGAAGGCTGGAAGCTCCAGACCGCGCAGGAAAAGAACTGGGAAACGGAACGGCGGGGTTATCTGGAGCCGAAGCCCCGCGAGCGCAACGAACTGGTGCGCGCGGCCCTTCAGCACATCTTTGATGAACCGGCGTTCAAGACCTTTCGTTACCAGAACCGTTCGTTCCGCATCGGCATCCGTACCGATGGCGCGAACATGGGCGAGGAAGGGGAACTGCCGCTGTCCCTGGGCGTGAGCGAGGATGGCGACGAACTCACCCGGCGCATTGAGGACATCCGTACCGAGAGCCAGCAGAAGTCGCACGAGAACGATCTCTACTGGCTGTTCTGTCTGACCCCCGAAATCGACGAACTGGTCGCTCAGCTCCATGCCTCCCGCAAGATGGTGGACAAGTACAACCAGTTGAGCGCCCAGCAGAAGATCAGCCCCGATGAAGCCACCTGTCTGCAAGACGAAAAGAACGCCCGGAATAGCTATGAAACCCGCCTGCGGGACAAGCTCACCGAGGCGATGGAACGTGGTACTGGCCTGTTTCGGGGCGTGCAGAAGGATGCGTCAGCTCTCGGCAAGGGCTTGGGGGAAATCCTCAAGAAGCTCTTCGGCCAGGTCGTGCCCGACTTGTACCCCAAGCTGCAAATGGGTTCTCGTCCGCTGAAGGGCGATGAGGCCGAGCACATCCTCAAAGCCGTCGATCTCAAGGTGTTGCCCAAGGTCTTCTACGAAGGCGATCAGGGGCTGGCGATGGTGGTGAAGGATGGGGCCAAGCTGGTCATTGATCCGACGGCTCCGGTCGCCAGGGAGGTGCTGGACTACCTGAAGAGCGAACACAGTTACGGCAACAAGGACAGCCGCATGGGCAAGGCGCTGGAGAAGCGCTTCGGCGGCACGCCCTATGGCTGGGAGCGCGACATGCTGCGGCTGATCCTCGCCACGCTGTTCCGGGCCGGCGAGATTGAAGTCACCTCTCAGGGTAACCGCTTCCACAATTACCAGGACCCGGCCTCTCGCACCCCCTTCACCAACAATCCGGCCTTTCGGTCGTCGTTGTTCTCGCCCCGGCAATCCATTGGCCTCAAAACCCTCACCCAGGCGGTCCAGCGACTCGAAGACCTGACCGGGGAAGAAGTCGATGTCGAAGAAGGCGCGATTGCCACGGCGTTCAAAAAGGTGGCTGAGGAAGAACAGGCAAAGCTCTATCCGCTGAAGGCCACCGCCGAGGCTCACCAGCTCCCTATCCTGCCGATGCTCTCCGAATACCAGCAAACCTTGGCGGGAATTCAATCGTCCGCTTCTGACGACTGCGTTCGTATTCTCACCGAGAACGGCGCAGACTTTGGGGCGACGAGGGAGAGGGTGCGCAAGCTGCGTGAAGCGCTCAATGGTGAGGCCATCACGATCCTGCGAAGGGCTCGGAGAGCGGTGGAGCAGGTTTGGCAGCGACTGGCTTCTCATAGCCCGTCGGAAGAAGTTGGCCAGGCCGTCGAGGAGTTGAACGGCCTTCTAGCATCGGAACATTTCATCGATGCCTGGGACGCCATCGAGGCAAAGACGTCATGCATCGCCACCGCCTATAAGCAAGCGTACTTGAGCCTTTTCGACAAACGCCGATCGGCGTACTTGGTGGCGATTGAAGAGATCAAGGCCCGTCCTGAATGGACGCCCCTTGCCGCCACGGCGACAGACAAGGAAGACGAGAAGGCCAAGAAGGAGATCATGGCCAATACGATGCTGGGTTCGCTACTCGCCCGTATCGGCTCGGACGAAGATCGCACCGCTGTCGACTCAGGGGACTCGCTCGGCAAAGCAAGTCTCGCCGAGATGGAGTCCGACCTCGTCGCAGCGGACAGCCTCAAGGCATCGGTCCTCCTGAAGCTCCAAGAGCTTTCACTCAAGACGGAGCCCAAGCCGGTCAAGCGGTTAAAGATCAGCGAGTTCTTCGACAAGCCGATTCGCAATCAAGAAGAACTGGACGCCATGATCGAGCGGCTACGTGAGTCGCTTCAGAAATGCATCGACGAAGAAACCGTCATCATCCTGGAGTGAAACATGCTCAGCCCCCGCAGAATCTTTGAAGACAACATCCGGCCATCGGACTTGTTGCTGAAGGTCTTCCGACTGTTAGAGCATGATGTCCC
>DDSL01000072.1 GCA_002343825.1 Chthonomonas sp. UBA2391 | reverse complement strand
GTACCAGCTTAAGGACTATCTGGGCCTCACCGATGCCTCGGCTGCTCTGCGCGTCCACAACGCTATTCTTCTTCATCCCTTTGATGGGACCTTAGAGAATATCGACGAACTACACCGCCGAGGTATTGAAACCTCCTGCCTGAGCAATACGAATGGCCCTCATTGGGAGTTAATGAGCAATCCAGATCTCTTCCCTGCGATTGCGGCTCTGCGCCAACCTGTCCTAAGCCACGAACTCAAGGCTGAAAAGCCCTTCCCCGAGATCTATCATAAGTTTGAATCGAAGACGGGATACTCAGCAGACAAAATCATCTTTTTCGATGACTTAGAAGCCAACGTGAAGGGCGCTCTCGACTGCGGATGGGATGCAGTACAGATTGATCCAGACCGGGATCCGGCCGCCCAGGTGAGGCGGGCTCTCGAAAACCGCAAGATCCTCTGACCGGACGGATTCAAAGTACAATAGGGAAACTTTGGCATCTCCCCTTGCAGATCTTAACTCGCCCCTGCTCCGCGCGCTTGAGCGCGGAGTTCTCCTCGGAGATGGCGCGAACGGCACTTGGCTTCAGGCACAAGGCTTCGACAAGACTCCCTATGATCTGGCCAACCTTTTGCGCCCCGATCTCGTCGAAGCCGTCCATCGTGCCTACTTTGAGGCAGGTTCGGATTTTGTTGAAACCAATACGTTTGGAGCGAATCGTCTTCGACTCGGCCACACGAATTGGTCGGTAAGAGAACTAAATCTTTCCGGTGCAGATTTGGCCCGAAGGGTTGCAGGAAATGAAAAGTTTGTCGTTGGCGCGATCGGCCCTGCTGGCAAGAACCTTGCCCCTATTGGGACTCTTACCGAGGAAGAACTCTTTGAGAGTGTTCATGAGCAAGCATTGGCCCTTGCCGAGGGCGGTGTTGATGCTTTCTTCTTGGAGACCTTTGTAGACCTGGAAGAGATTCGAATCGCGGTCCGAGCGATTCAAGAAGCCTCGCGACTCCCGATCTTTGTCACCAAGGCCTTTATCGAAGATGGAGAGGCGCTCGCCGAGGGGCTACCTGGTGCTTGTGCGAAGACTCTTGAAGCCCTTGGGGTCTCCGCGATTGGAGCAAACTGCGTTGTCGGACCCCAGCGGATGATCGACATTGTTCGCCAGTTCTCCGAATCCACATCCCTGCCCGTCATCGCCTTCCCTACTCCTGGCCTTCCACAATTGGTGAAAGGGCAAATCGTCTACGATACATCGCCCGCCTATTTTGCCAAGGCTTCGGCACGGCTAGTCGAAGAAGGGGCCCGAATTGTGGGAGGATGCTGCGGGACGTCTCCCCAACATATTGCTGAACTTCGCAAGCTGATCGATCTCGGAATTGCAAAGAAACAACAGCAGAAGGTTTCGACTGCCAAGAGCGCCGAAAAGAAGCCAACTCCACAGGCCGAACCTACTCGTCTTTCGGAAAAGCTTGGTAAAGAGTTTGTCATTACCGTGGAGATGGACCTCCCACGTGGACTTAATGTCCAAAAGGTCATCGAGGGAACTCAATCGCTCAAGGATAAGGGCGTGGATCTGATCGACATCAGCGATGGCGCGCGGGCACGATTGAGGATGAATCCGCTCTCCATCTCAAAGATTCTTCAAGATCAGGTCGGGGTTGAGGTTATGATGCACTTTGCGTGCCGAGACCGCAATCTCCTCGCCGTTCAGAGTGACCTGCTGGGGGCCCATGCCCTGGGGGTCAAGAACATCCTTGCCATCACCGGAGACCCGGCCAACATCGGCGACTACCCGAGCGCCACCAGCGTCTATGACGTGGACGCCATCGGACTGGTGCGAATCCTTTCCCGCTTTAACGAAGGGATCGACCTCGCCGGAAACACGGTGGGACTCAAGTGCGCCTTTACGATCGCCGTCGCCTATAACCCTCTGGCTCATGACCTGGCAATGGAAAAGGAGCGATTGCGGAAGAAGGTCGATAATGGTGCGCATTTGGTCTACACCCAGCCTATTTTTGAGTCGGCAATCGTCGAAGAGGCTCAAAGTTTCTGTAATTCCTTGGGCGTCCCGCTCTTTGTCGGCATCCTTCCGCTTCGTTCTTCTCGACATGCCGAGTTCATGCACAACGAAGTGCCTGGCATTGAGATCCCAGATCGGATCCGAGCGCGGATGCAGGAATGCGCAACCGACGATGATGCGCTGAAAATCGGGATCGACGAAGCTCAATCCTTGAGTGCTTTTCTGAAGCCGATCAGCCAGGGGCTCTACCTGATGCCCCCCTTTGGGAACCATCGAATCGCCGAGGCTGTTATCGACGCTGTACGATAACTCATGGCCGACGACTTCCAGACGAGCAAAATCAGCCGCCGCAGTCTCCTTTTTACCGGGGCCGGAGCGTCGCTTTGTTTGGGAGGCTATCTATTCGGAAACCAGGCTGATCAGATTCGGCTTGAGAAGAAGACCCTTCGGCTGCCAAACTTTCAACATCACGGTGTCCGCGTCGCACTGCTGGCCGATCTGCATGCCAACGATCCCCTCAGCTCAAGCCGCTCTCAGCGAGCGCTGAGGATGGCGATCGCCGAGCGTCCGGACGTCATCCTCATGGCGGGTGATTATCTCGACTACCCGACGTCTGAATCGCTGAGGAGCCTTAGCCTCGCGCTCGTGCCGCTCGCGGATAGTTCGATACCGTGCTTGGCCACTTTTGGCAACCACGACTATTGCATCCGGGCGAGCGGAAAGGTGGACCGCCAACTCCCGGAACAGATCTTCTCGATTCTCACCCAGCACCGAGTCCAATTGCTCCGAAATCAGGTTCAGGAAGTTCAAGGGGTCCCCTTCTGGGGGATCGACGATGCCCTGGTGGGATTAGACCGCTACGACCTCTTCACCTCGGGGCTGCCGCACTCGGTAGTCGCGATCTTGCACGAGCCCGATGCGGTGGATCGCCTGCCAAAAGGGGTCAGCTTGATGCTGGCAGGCCATAGCCACGGGGGCCAAGTTTGCTTGCCAGGCGGAATCCCCATCCACGTGCCCGCTGGAGCACGCCGGTATATTTCCGGGTTCTATCCCAAGGCAAGCACCCCGCTGTATGTCACGCGAGGAGTGGGGAGCAAGCGGCATATCCGAGTATGCTGTGCCCCAGAGGTGAGCTTACTTGAGCTCCAATCCGCATAAATGCACTTTGGAAGATATCTTTTAGGTGGCCTAACAATCGGCGCAGGGGCGCTGTTGTATGGGGCTTTTGTCGAAGTCGATCGTCTGGAATTGGAGAAGGTAACTCTTTGGATTCCTGATCTTCCCGAAATTCTCGACGGATATCGCATCGGCTTCCTCACCGATTTCCACCTTCGCGACCGCCAGACCGTGAACTTGGCCGCAAGGGCCGTCACGGCCGTACTTTCCGAATCTCCGGAGATCGTCGTACTAGGCGGGGACTACGTGAGCCGGTGGCGGCCCGAGTCTCCAGAGATGCTAGGACGCGTATTGGAGCCCTTGCTCATGATGGAGGGATCCGTCGTCGCCGTCCCCGGCAATCGCGACTACTTGGATGGCGACCCCAGCCTGCTCCAAGCGATCTTTGATGAACTCAACATTCGCCTTTTGCGGAACGAGAGTTGGGTCCATCACGGGATCGAGTGGGTCGGGGTCGATTCTGCCAATGCTGGGGAAGCCGATCCTTTCGGAGCATTCGAATCTGCGACGGGCGCCCATCCCCAGATCTGTGTTTGGCACGAACCCGACCTGGTGGACTGGACCCCGCGAGATGTCTTGCTACAGCTCAGCGGTCATACGCACGGAGGCCAGTTCATCACGCCTTGGGGATATGCTCCCGTGACCAGTCGCAACGGATCGCGCTATCTGCAGGGCTACTTCGAGTCCGTCGTGCCACCACTCTATGTCAGCCGTGGGCTCGGGACCACCGGCCCTCCTTCGCGACTCTTCTGCCGGCCCGAAGCCACCGTCCTAACTCTGCGGAGCGGCACCCAGGCCTAGCCACCCGGCGGCATCTGCAGCATCATCGAAGACCCTCATTCCAGGCGGGAGATTCTCCAAAATCTCCTCGCCATACCGCTTCGTCCTAAGCCGCGGGTCTAGGATGGCAATGATTCCTCGATCCGATTCGCGGCGAATCAATCGGCCGACGCCTTGCCGGATGAGGGTTTTTGCCGTGGGGAGCGTCCACTCCCGGAAAGAGTCTCGACCATCACTCTGCATCCATGCCGACCGGACCAGGCTCGGTGGATCATACGGCACTTCAAAAGGTATCCGAACGATCACAACACAAGCACAGGTTTCACCCGGCGCATCGAACCCTGTCCAAAAGCTTCGGAGGGCGAATAACGATGCCTCTGGGTGACGTTTGAACTTTTCACCGACCCCGGCCGAAGCCCCCCTCGGTTGAATCAAGATCGGTAGGTCCTCCCGAGGCGATACCCGCTCATAGACAGCCTCCATCTCGACCCGACTCGGGAATAATGCAAGGGTCCGCCCGCCGATCAATGTGATCATAGACTCTATTTGCTGGGCGACCTGGTGATAGTAATCGGCGAGGAGTCCTTCCCTTCGAGCGATCGTTGGATCAGGGATCACGCCGGGGCCAGGAGAATATAAGGCAGCCTGACGACCAAAGTCAAAGGGACTCTCTAGTATTTCGGTAACCAATGGAGTAAATCCGATCTGCTGGCTAAAGAACTCAAACGACCGATCGATGGCCAGGGTGGCAGAGAGAAAGACGGCCTTCTTTTTGGACCAGAGCAGCTCATCCAAGAGTCCCCTAAGATCCAAGATATCCTTTCGCATCGCAACCATCTGGCGCTCGACGATCGAATACAGCACCTCAACCCCTTGCGACTCCAGTAGGGCCCGGTTCAGCGTGGCGAAGCCGCCGAGCATGGAGACCATGGTTTGGCGCGAATCGAGAGCAAGTTCGAAGAGAGACCGATCGCGCTCGGAGAGCTGGGCACCGGCCAGGCGAAGACTCTTTAGTTCGTCCAGAAAGCTCTCGATCGAGTCGGCAGTTGCCTTGGTGAGGTTCAGCAGGGCCTGTGCATCCTTGGGGCGAAGATAGTCGGAGATCCCTTGACTCGTTTTGAGTGGCTCGGGAGAAACGTGGAAAAGCTCGGGGGACTTCGGAATCGTGCGAGTCTCTAACCAACTGTCCAGCCCCTTCATCACGTCGATGGACCCCTGGGCGATCTCATGAATCCTTTCGTATGCGCCAATTTTCACCGCATAAGGACGACATTCTTCAGAAATTCTCTGAATAAACCCAATAGAACGGCCAATTCCTGGTCGAGACAGGATCATCTCCAACCCACTCTGCGCGGCAGAAATGAAGTCATGCCCCTCGTCGATAATGAACCGATCATAGGGTCCGAGAAGGGACGATTCACCTTCGGAATCCTGGGCGAGAAGCGCGTCTTGGAGCACGACCGAGTGGTTGGTCACGACAATCTTTGCGGACTGCGCTTGCTTTCGGGCGTTGTAGAGATAGCAATCGCGAAAGAACGGACAGAATCTCCCCTCGCAATCATTCGGAACACTTATCTCTTTCCAATCGGGCCGCTTACCTTTGACAACCGAACGATTCCGAAACCATTCGATCTCATGACCTTCGGAGAGCCGAATCGTTTTCTCTTGTTTGCTCAGCTCCCGCTGACAGGCGTACCGAGATCGACCCAAAAGAAATCCGATCTTGGGCGGATTCTCGAAGAGCTGAAGGGCGAACGGGACATCCTTTGACCAATATTGCTCGGCTAGGACGTTGGTGTAGGTCGCGATGACGATCCTCTCTCCTGTCTCTTGGTGGGCAGTGATGGCCCCGAGGAGGATGGCGAGCGACTTCCCAAGTCCGGTCGGCGCTTCGAACGCGGCCGGAGATCCGTCCACCAGGCAATCATAAAGAAGGTGTGCAAGGTGGCGTTGTCCGGCCCGAGCCGTGAATCCGGGCTGGTTCCCCAGCCGTTCTAGCGCCGATTCCAGCTCATTTTTGCCTGCGCCGTCCATCTACCCATGGAGTCTAGCAGGTAGGCTCTTTGGGTGACCGCACGCCTAAGTCCCGCCTTCCGCTGGTATCTGGGACTTGTCTGCTTCTCGATCCTGGGCAGCCTTCTCAGCCAGCTGACGGGCCTCGATCCAGGCCCGGTTGCCCCGATCGCCGCGGTTGCGACCCTTCTGCTCGGATTCTCCGTCGCCTGTCGGGGCCTCAAGCTGATGGTTATCCTTGCCATCTTGGCAATCGGCGCCGCGAGCGAGGTGCTCGGACTCTATACTGGCCTGGTTTTTGGTCGCTACGAATACACCGACGCCTGGCAGCCGATATTTCACCTTCCTGGGGACAAGCCTTTTCCGCTGCTGCTCCCTTTCGCATGGGGCATGATGGCGGTTTCGGCATATCGTTTGGTTTCCGATGTTTCTTCCAAGTGGGTTCGAGCCGCTTCGGCGGCGATCGTTACTGCGGGGACCTTACCAAATCCTTGGATGACTTCCCTCGCTGTAGCGATGGGCTGGTTCGCTTTCCGTAGCAATATCGTGGCCTCCGCGTATTTTGCTGCCGGGGCCGATCTCTTGATGGAGTACACCATGGTCCACTCGCTGGGATATTGGCGATGGTTTGAGTCGGGGCTGTTGTTTGTTTCGCCTCCGCACAATACTCTTGGCTGGATCGTTGTCTCGTTGCTCGCGGCAATGCTTATCGCTCAGTCTCCACCCTCAGATCTTGACCAGAGCCGGGAACCAGGGTCCGTGATTTTGGTTCATCTGGCCTTCACCCTCGTTATTACGGGTGTCCTTGCAATCCCGGGGCCACTCGGCAAGTAGAAGAGGGAGACATCCATGCCGAAGAATTTCATCGTCATCGGGGCCGGGATCGGTGGATTGGCCACCGCTCTCAGGCTAGCCCATCGCGGACACCGGGTCACGATCCTAGAAAAAACCGACCAGATCGGGGGGCGCAACCGGCCGCTGCAGGTTGGCCAAGCGCATTTTGATTCGGGGCCGACCCTGATGATGATGCTCGATCCGTTCAAGAAACTCTTCGAAGATATCGGGGAAAGGATGGAGGACCACCTCGAGATCGAGCTCTGCGACCCCAGCTACCGGGTCTTCTATTCGGACGGATCCCGGCTTGATGGCACCCCCAACGTGGCGCAGATGATTCAACAAATGCAAGCGATGGGCGCCACACGCGACGCGGAAAACTACCCGGCGTTCCTCGGAAAGCTGGCCGGTCTCTACCACGACAGCATTCCCCACTTCGTTCGCAAGAACTTCCTCAATCCACTGGACTTTGCCGGACCGAAGCAACTCGGAATCGTGCTGAAGCGCAAAATGTTGAGCAATCTGGCAAAACAGATCGACAAAGAGATTCAAGATCCAAAACTCAGAATGCTTTTTAGCTTCCAGACGATGTATCTTGGACTGAGCCCGTTCGATGCCCCATGGGTTTACGGGGTCCTGACCTACATGGAATACGGAGAAGGTATTTGGTACCCAAAAGGTGGCATCATTGAGATTTGCAATGTAATTTCTCGGCTATCTCAACAAAAAGGGGTCGAGATTCAGACGAACTCTCCGGTCTGCAAGATCGAAGGCTCGGCTGTTGTTCTGGAAGATGGTCGGCGTCTAACCGCGGATGCGATCATCTGCAACGCGGACCTTCCCTATGCGGAGCAAGCCCTCACTCGCCAGCCTCCAAGGAACCATGCTAAGAGGAGATATAGTTGCTCGGCCTTCATGATTTATGCCGATTTGGATCAAGAAGTGCCCTCAATCCTCCATCATAACGTCTTCTTCGGCAAGAACTTCAAGGGCAACCTGGACCAGATCTTCCACCAGCGAGCTCTCCCCGATGACCCAGCCTTCTATGTCTGCGCGAGTTCCAAATCCGAACCCCACCGCGCCAGACTGGGCGGAACCAGCTTGATGGTATTGGTACCCTGCGCAAACCTCGACCGGCCTTGGAGCCAAGACGATCACGATTTTCTTGTCAGCAAAATCTACGAACGGCTAGAAAAAGAGACGGAATTCAAGCGAGAGTGCATAAAGGAGGTGAAGACTCTCACCCCCGAAGATTGGAAGAGCCAGCTCAACCTAGACCGCGGAGCGGCCTTTGGGCTAAGCCATGACTTTCTGCAGAGTGCCTTCTTCCGCCCGAGCAACAAGAGCAAGACGAATCCCAATCTGTACTACGTCGGCGCAAGCACCCAGCCGGGAAATGGACTCCCGATGGTGCTGATCTCCGCCGAACTCGTGGAAGACCGAATGCGACGAGAAGGATTGATCTAGAACAATGCCGCAGGTCGAAGGCCTCATAGGCCGTGCGGTTGAGAAGATGATCGAGCGAAGTGTTCGAGCCAGATTTCACACCGTTTTTTGGCGAAAGGCGGATTTCGAGTTCCGGAAACCGGTGATCTTCGTTCCCAATCACCATGGTTGGCACGATGGCTATCTGATGTTTCACCTGATCCGCAGACTGCAGATCGAGTGTCTGGATTGGATCACGGAGTTTGACGCGTTTCCACTCTTCGCTAAGGTTGGAGGCATGCCCTTCCCGGCCGATGACCCAGCCCGCAGAGCTACCACGGTACGGACCACGATCCGGCGGATGAATGAGGACCGAAAGTCGCTGATCCTCTTCGCCGAATCTGATCTCCACCGACCGCCCGAGATCCTTCCGCTAGGCAAAGCACTAGAGACTGTGCTAAAACATGTACCGGGAAGCCAGGTCGTCCCCGTTGCTATCGTCTATCAAATGTCCTTGCACGAGCGTCCCGAGGTAGCCCTTTCGGTTGGGGCCCCCGTGCCAGATCCCAACCGTGAGTCGGTTCGAGAAGCGCTCGAAACATTGCACCGCAGAACCACGCACCACATGCAGAATCCTGAGCAGCACTTCGAGGTTCTGGTGCGGGGGACCCTGGATGTCAACGAGCGGTGGGACGTGCGCCGCCGGTTCGGAAAGAAATGAAGACTTACGCCACCGCTGAGGATTACCGAATCTGCGCATCGTTGCACCGCAAGCACGGGACGACCTATTTCTTCAGTTCCCGCCTTTTTCCTCGCGAGTTGCAAAGGCGCGTGGATGCGGTCTATGGGTTTGTCCGCGTCGCGGATGAGTGGGTCGATAATCCCGGCGAGCTGACGCTCGACATGCGCGGGGCCCTCTTGGAGGATTACGAAAGGCAGTTCGAACGTGGGATTGAGGGAGAGATTCCGCAGCAGCCCGTCTTGCGGGCATTCTGCGATGTGGTTCGTGAGGTCGGGATGGACCCCGAAGAGCCCCGGCTTTTCTTAAGCGCCATGTCGATGGACCTTTCGGTTGATCGATACCCGACGTATCCCGATCTGCAAGGATACATGCGAGGCTCTGCGGCAGCGGTGGGCCAGATGATGTGCGACGTGATGGGAGTCGACCGCGACCCCGACCTGCGCCAGTGTGCCATGGCGCTGGGCGATGCGATGCAGTTGACGAACTTCTTGCGGGACATCGGCGAAGACCTGGAGCGCGGGAGAATCTATCTTCCGCTCGAAGACTTGCACCGGTTCGGGCTGAACGAGCGGGACCTTTTTCAGCGCGAGGTGACCCCCGGGTTCGTTCGCATGATGCAGTTTGAGATCAACCGCGCGCGGGCGCTTTATCAGGAGTCCGATCCCGGAATCGCAGAGCTCCCGCGGTCGATGCGCAAGGCGGTCCGCGCAGCTCGAGTGCTCTATGCCGCGATCTTGGACCGGATCGAGGACCATGAATATGACGTCTTCCGCCGCAGGGTCCGAACCAGCCGGCTCACGAAGCTGGCGACGGCGGCCCGGATCGTCGTGCTCCCCTGAGAGATGACGGTCTCATAGGTCTCATAGGTCTTATAAGTCCTATTTGTCTGATAGGTCTCACAGGACCCATAAGACCTATCAGTCTCCCCCCGCCGTCCAACGCGGCAAGAACGGCAACCCCCCGACCCGGGGCATAATCACCCCATGCTCTTAGAAGGCAAAAAGGGGCTCGTCCTCAACGTGACGAACCAGAATTCGCTGGGTTGGGCCATCGCCCAACAGGCCGCCGCACACGGCGCCACCGTCGGAGTGGGCTCCCTCAATGAGAGGTTCCAAGCGGGAGTCGATAAGCTCATTGGAGACAACCCAGCCTACGTGCCGCTCCAGGTCGATTTCAGCAGCGATGAGTCCATCGAGCAGATGGTCCGCGACACCGCCGAGCGGATTGGGCGCATCGACTTTGTGGTCCATGCCGCCGCCACGGCCAAGCCCGAAGATCTGAAGGGGCGCTTCATCGAGACCTCGCGGGACGGCTTTGCCCTGGCTCTGGATGTGAGTGCCTACAGCTTCATCGCGATGTGCCGGGCATTGGAGCCCATCTTGAACGACGATGCTAGCGTCGTGACCCTCAGCTATCTGGGTAGCCAGCGCGCGATCCCGGGCTATAACGTGATGGGCGTCGCGAAAGCGGCCCTTGAGGCCAGCGTCCGTTACCTGAGCGTAGATCTAGGCGAGCGAGGAATCCGGGTCAATGCCCTCAGCCCCGGGCCGGCCCAGACGATCAGTGCCCGGGGGATCAGCAACCTTCGCGAAAAGATGGAGCGCGCGGCCGAAATAAGCCCGCTCAAGCGACCGGCTCAACAAGATGAGGTCGGACTCAACGGACTCTGGCTAATCAGCGACCTGAGCCGCGGCGTCAGCGGACAGGTGGTCTATATCGACGCGGGGTACAACATCGCCGGACTCTGAGATGCCATGACCGCGCAGATCCTCGCCGTCCCCAATTGGTCCTTTGGCCGCAGCAAGACCCTACTGCGCGAGGTCGGCGAGGAACTGACTCGGCACCCGGTGGAGGTCCACTATTGCGAGAGCGATCTGGACCACAACCGGACTGTGACCGCATTTTCGGGCGAGACCGAGGCCGTGCACGCGGTCCTGTTGGCTCTCGCCGACCTGATCCTCCCAGCGATCGATCTGAACCGGCACGCCGGGGTCCACCCACGGATCGGGGGGCTGGATGTCTGCCCGATCATCCCATTTGGACCCGAGGGAATCGCGGCCGCGATCGACAGCACCGAGCGTCTCGCGGCGGAACTCGCCGGGCGGCACCACTTGCCGATCTTTCTCTATGAAAAGAGCGAAAAGGGCCGCCATGAGGCCACCCTTCCCGAGTTGCGCACAGGGGGCTTTGGAGGGCTCTTCGGACGGGAACTTCAGCCCGACTTCGGACCCCGGGAAGCCCACCCTAACCTCGGGGCGACGATCCTCGGGGTGCGAGATTTTTTGATCGCACTGAACGTGAATCTGTTGGGCGAGCGGATCGAAGTCGCCCGAGAGATTGCGAGCAAGATTCGCCGCAAGCGTTCGGAGGGCGATCCCCGATTCCTCGGGGTCCGAGCGCTGGGCTTGCCGCTGGCTAGCCGCCAGCAGATCCAGGTCAGCATGAACCTGACCCTGCCGGATATCACGTCCATCGATCCGATTTTGCAGTGGGTCTGGATGCAGGCGATGGAGCGCGGGGTGGCCTTGAGCGAGAACGAACTGATTGGTGTGATTCGGCCCCAAGACCTCTTGGCCGCGACCCGGCTCCCGCACCTGCCTGCGCAAGTGGTAAAGATAGGGAATGCAGTTTGATCTGGGCTTCCTCGGTGGAGGCCAACTGGCTCGAATGTCCATCCAGGCCGCCCAGCGCATGGGGTTGCGCTGCCTCAGCATCGACCCCGACGCGGCTTCACCGGCTAGCCAGGTAGCCCCCGCCGCAGTCGGCAACCTCAATGACCCCGATGCCCTCGCCTCGGTCGTCGAAAGCTGCGCCCGCATCACGCTCGAGAATGAGTTCATCCCCGCCACCGCGATCGAACGCGCCTTTGCCAAAGTCGGCCGCAACCCCGAGGCCCTGATGCCGGGATTGGAAACACTCGCCCTCATCCAAGACAAGCTCCTTCAGCGAGAAGCCCTGGAAAAAGCCGGACTCGCGGGACCCGAGGCAGTCGCCATCGAGGACGACGGCACCCGCGCGATCGCGACCATCGGCTTTCCGATGATGTTGAAATCTCGGAAAGGGGGCTACGACGGAAAAGGTGCCCGGTACGTCGCTACTCCCCAGGACTTTGAAGATCTCCGAAGCCTGTGGCAAGACGGCGGGTGGATGGCCGAACAGTACGTCAACTTCAGCCGCGAGCTCGCGGTGATGGTCTATCGGACCCCGCAGATGGTTGGTTGCTTTCCGACCATGGAGACGATCCAAACCAACCACGTTTGCGATTTGGTCTATCCGGCCGCGACCGATGCCAGCGAAGTCGCGGTAGCGGCGGTCGAAGCGGTCCAGGGTTGGGGGCTATACGGGGTCGAACTCTTTGAGACCTCGGGCGGCAAGATCTTGGTCAACGAGATCGCCCCGCGCCCGCACAATACGGGCCACTACACCCTGGACTGGGGCGGGCCGTCACAGTTCGAACAACATGTGCGAGTGGTTCTTGGCCTGCCCCCGGCACCGATGGACGGGCTTCCCACCTGCATGGCGAACCTGCTGGGGATCGCGCAGCCGGGCGACTGGCGGAATGGATTGCTCCGCGCTCTCGCCTCCGACCCCGGGATCCGAGTGCACTGGTATGGCAAGGCCGAAAGCCGCCCGGGCCGCAAGATGGGACACCTCAACGCGACCGGCGGCGACATCGTTGCCCGAGCCCGCGCCGCCCGCGAGGCGTTCTACTCGGGCTGGGCAGAGTAGCCGCCGGGCCGGTATTTCCAACCATCTGCGGCCGCCAGCGCTAACGTCGTCTCAGAAGCCCCAGAGCAGGTTTCACAACGCTAACCAAGTTGCTCCCAAAGCATCAGGAGGCCGGCTTGGGTGGCTCGGTTGCGGATGGTTTCGCGGCGACCGATGAACCGCCACTCGCGGCTGGTGACCCCCTCGGGCCCGGCCAGGCCGACGTAGACTAGGCCCACCGGCTTCTCGGGCGTTCCGCCATCCGGACCGGCGATGCCGGTGATGGCGATGCACCAATCCACCCCGAGGCGTTCTCTTCCACCGCTCGCCATCGCCTCGGCGCAAGGGGCGCTCACGGCTCCGTGCTCGTCCAGCACCGCGCTCGAAACCCCGACCAGCCGCTCTTTCATGGCATTGGAGTACGTCAAAAATCCGCCCACAAAGGCCCCGCTCGACCCAGGAACGCCGGTGAGTCGCCGCCCGAGCCCGCCTCCGGTGCAGCTCTCGACCACCCCCACCGTCTGGCCACGAGCGATCAAAGCCCGGATCACGGCCGTCTCCAGGGAATCTTCGTCCAGGCCATAGACGGCACGTCCAAGTCGGGCCTGGATCTCGACCACGACGGGCAAAATCGCGGCCTCTGCGCCTTCCGCGCTCTCCGCCGCCGCGGTGACGCGCAGATGAACCTCGGCATCCTTGGCATAAGGTGCGACGGTGGGATTCCCTCCTTCCATGAGGTCCAACAACTGCTGCTCCACCATTGCCTCTCCGATCCCGGCCACGCGCACGACCCGGCTGAGGAAGACACGACCGCCGCTCAGACGCCCGAGTTCAGACCGAACAGAGGCGTTCACCATTCCCTCGAACTCGGGCTTGGGACCGGGGAGGGCGATGACGGTCTTTCCATCGCGGCGGCAGATCAGGCCGGGGGCGGTGCCGTTGGAGTTAGGGATGGGCTCGGCGCAGGTGGGCCGCATCGCTTGTCGGAGCTGTGAATCCACCCACTTCAGGTTCCGTTTCGCAAAGAGGTTCTTGAGATGCTCCTCCAGCGCGGGGTCCGCGATCAGTTCGTCCCCAAGCGCGGCCGCAATCCCATCTCGGGTCAGGTCATCCTGGGTGGGCCCGAGCCCACCGATGGTGAATACGAGGTCGGACCGAGAGAGCGCAAGCCGCAAGGATTCGGTCAGCCGATCGAGGTTGTCGCCGACGGTCTGGCGGTGGGTGTGCTCCATCCCGTACTCGGCCAGAACGCCTCCCAGATAGGCCGCATTGGTGTCCACGATTTGGCCCAAAAGGATTTCGGTCCCGACGCTTACAATTTCCGCTCTCACGGCCTGATTGTACATACTCCTAGGTGATGTTCAAAGCGCAGGGGATCGGACACCGCTTCGGGTCTCGCTGGCTCTTTCGCGAACTCGAAATCGAACTCCAGCCGGGGATGGTGCTTGCCATCCTTGGGAGAAACGGGAGCGGAAAATCCACCCTGCTGCGGATTCTCGCCCGATTGCTCGACCCAACCGAAGGGCGCGTGGTGCAGACTCCGGCGGTCGGATATGCGGCGCTCGACCTGGCCCTCTACCCCAGCCTGACGGGACGTCAACACGTGGACCTTCGGGCCGCGCTTGCCGGAACCTCCGCCGCTTCGGGCTATCTGGCCGAGTTCGACCTGGCTCGCGCCGAGGACCAACTCGTCAGCGAATACTCAACCGGAATGCGGGTGCGGCTCAAGCTGGCCTTGGCTTTGCTTGGCAAACCTCCCGTTCTGATCCTCGACGAACCAACGGCGAGCCTCGACCGAGAAGGGGTTTCCCTCATCGAACGAATCATCCAACAACAGATCCTTGGCGGAGCCGTACTGATGGCCACCAACGACCCCGACGACCTCCGGCACGCGACCCATTCCTTGAACCTCGATGAACACGCTTCGAACACTCTTTCTTAAGGAAGTGCGGGCCGAGTGGCAAAACCGGCAGGGCCTGCTGGTCACGGGCGCGTTTGGGCTCACGGCGGTCGTGGCGCAGAGCTTTGCGGGACGTCTGGGAAGCCCGACCCCGGCCGACAGTGCCGGAATGCTCGCCATCACCCTGATCTTCAGTGCCAGCATGGCGATCCCGCGACTCTTCTTGAGCGAAGACGAACAACGGACGATCGACCTCCTCCGTCTTTGGGCCCCGCCAAGCCAGATCTACTTGGGAAAATGGCTCTATGGCGCTCTGGTCATGACCCTCAGCAGCTTGGTGCTTGGAGTCCTGTTCTCGCTCTTCGTTCGGATGCCCATTGTTCAGCCTGGACTCTTTGCCGCCGGTCTTTTTGGGTTGGCCCTCGCCCTAACGACGGCGTCCAGCGTGGCCGGATTGCTGAGCATGGGGGCAAGTCACCGATGGCTTTTGGCGGCTGCAGTGTTTGTGCCCTTGGTGCTACCCCCAGCCATCCTTGGGATGGACGCGCTCGGGCAAGCCCTCGGCGGGAGCGGTACGACGGGCTGGCGATCCGTACTCGGGCTCGTAGGCTTTGGGGCGATCATGATCGGCATCGCGCCGAGTTTGGCCCATTCCCTGCTCAGGCGCACGCCTTTGGGTCAGGATTCTTGAAGCTGAAGGTTTGGCTTCAGCAGTTCGCGGATCGTTTCCGGGAATTCCTCAATCACCGCGAGGACAGATTCTCGAACCGCCGGCTCGTGGTCGTCGTGATGGGGATCCATCTCCAATCGGTGCCGCAGGGCCTCGCCGGGCTGGGCATGGCTACACAAGCCGCGATACCAACTCAGCGCCTCGTGGTCTTTGATATGGACGTGATAACCGTTAAGCCGGAGGAAGGCGAAACCAGCCACGAAGGCGGTCGCCTCGTTGCAGGTCTCGAACGGAGCTTTCTCCGCAAAGCCCTTGAGGAACCGGCCGGCCTGAGCAGGAATATCCACGCTCTTGCCATAGGCGTACTGGTAGTAGGTCCCATCTTCCATCCGAGCGTAATCGAACGGTTCCACCCGCTTGGCGAGCTGCAGGTGGATCCACAGCATATCTTGGACGGTCAGGTATTGGACGAGCGACATACCGCCCGCCATTCTACCGCCCGCAGTCAGAGACCTTCTTGGTCGAAGTTGTTACTCAAGATCACGTAGTCAAAGACGGTGACCTCGTCGTCCCCATCCAGATCGGCCCATTCCAGGAACCCAGCTTCTCCCCATGCGAGCCCGAACGACTCGCTCAGGCCGATGTAGTCGAAGATTGAAACGACGTTGTCCCCGTCGACATCCCCATTCGTCAAGGTGAAGTCGGCCGTGGTGACGACCGCTCCGATTGTCTTGACTCCGGCCGTTCCGCGCAAGAAGTGGCGGCTCTTGAGCCGGACCTCAAAGTTCCCATCAAGGCTCGGGCGAGCCAGATAGCTTCCATCGGGGTTGATGAGGGTCGGAAGCTCATAGACCAAGACCCCGTTCTGCACAAACTGGAGCATGGCTTGGACGCCATAGGGCTCACGGCCAAAGTCGCTGAGGTTGACCTTGCCTTGGATTCTCCGCGGGTCCTTGGTCGCGATAAATGGCAGATCGATAGAACTGGTCAGGCCGCTTCCATTGGTCACCGTCATTCGGGCCCAATACTGAGTGTTCGAGGCCAGACCCAGACCACTCAAAACCGTCGAGCCGCGCATCGGATCCACCTCGGTGTCGCCCCGAACCTGGCTTCCCCCTTTGGTCGTGCCAACTCGTAGCTTGACGCTGTCGATGCCCGACTCCGTGTCATAGGCCCATCGATCGAGGGACAGCGCACTATTGGTGGCGGTCACTGGTTGCTCGAATCGGGCGATGACCGGCGGAGTGGTGTCTCCGGGTTTGCCCCCAATCCAGAAATCCACGCCCGGAGCGTTGGCTCCCGCCACCACGGTGACCCGCTTGGTTTTCTCGTTGAATCCGGCCCGCGCCTTCAGGTCATATTCGCCCTCGGGCAACCCGGGGAAACGGTAGTAGCCGACGGTATTGGAGTTCGTGGTGGCGGTCGAGTTGGTCTGCCCGACCCGGGTCGCAGTCACGACCGCGGCCACGGCCGGAGTCCCAAAGTAGACTTGCCCTTCGATAGCTCCCCGAGTGGCACCCCGTGCGTTGGCCTCGTTCATGGTCTCGAACATATCGAGATCGCCATAGCCCTTGGTTGCGGTCCAGGGGGCGGCGGTCGTGGCGCTGGGGTTGTTGGCCCCTCGCTCCAGAGCCTGCATCGTCCGAACGTTGCCCCATCCGCCGCGGCGCTCCAGGTTCCAGCGGTCGATGTAGTGGCTTGCCGCTCCGGCCACGTGGGGGGCCGCCATCGAGGTCCCGCTCAATTGGGTGTAGTCACTGAGAACGGGGAAATAGTAGGCAGCCTCATTGAGCGCGCACGGATAGGTCGGCATCGTGGAATGCACGAAGACATAGTAGAAATTGAAGCTGAGGTCGATCAGTACGTCTCCACCGGGGGCGGAGATGTCGATGTAGTTGCCAGGTGCCGCGTAGTTGCTGGCCGGAATCTTGTTGAGCGTTGCCGCAGTCACAGCCATGACTCCACTGCACGCCGCCGGATAGAACGGAGGGAGATTGCTTGGTGTGGCCCCTTCTCCGGCCGCAGCCACCAGAAGCGACCCGCGCTGGAAGGCGTAGGTGCAGGCATCTTGCATGGCTTGGGAGTAGTCGGTGGTCCCGAAGCTCATGTTGATGACATCGGAGCCCCGCTCGGAGGCATACATGATTGCGAGGGCGGCATCGAAGTCGTTGCCGGTGCCGTTCGCCTCGATGATCCGAAGGTTCATGCCCTGACTGGCATAGCCCGTTCCGATGATGCCGTGATCAGCATAGGCGCCGTTGTTTCCGGCGGCGAGGGCGGACCCGGCCACGTGGGTTCCATGGCCATTTTCATCATCCCCATTGGAGCCAGGAATGACCCGGCCGTCGATCACCGTGCGGCTGCGAGCAAAGTCCCACTGTCCCCCGCCCCGGACATCGGCGCTGGAGCCTCCAGCGGCGATGAAGTCGGGATGATTCATATCGACTCCGGAGTCGATGACGGTCACGGTCGCCGGATAACGTGGCTTGGTGAGGGCCGTATACCAAGTGTTCGGGAAGTTTTGCCACGCGGAGAAGGCGTTTACTTCGTCGAGGGACCAGAGATAGTTGAATTGCTCAAGCGGACCCTCGATCTCGAAATAGAGGTCTTCGCGGTCGGCCACTCGGTTCCAGTCGCGGTCGTTGGGGGCGCTTAGAAGGGCATAAACGGTGAAGAGGGGTTCCGCATTCCGAACCCCGGCGAGATTCTTTGCTCGATTGGCCGCTTGTGCGGGATCTTGTGATTCGGGGATCGAGAAGAGCTCCCAGCCGGTCGAGCCGAGCCGCTTGCCGAGTGGCTTGGCCCCGATCTGACGACCCACCGCGTCGGGATTGACTCCGGACTTGAGCTGGATCTTGAGCCGCCCCTCGATCACGTCGGAGTGTTGGTCGCGCTTAAAGGTCTCCGAACCTCGCGGCCCAGCCATAGCGGCGCCCGACACGAGCGCAAAAGCGAGCAATGCAACTGACTTCTTCATTCCCTCACCTGCCCCCACATTGTAAGGGCAAAAAACCGAAACTCCAAGTCCGACCGAGGAGAATGGTGCGAGGTTCCAAGAAAAAGGCAAAATGCGAGGGATGGGTCTCTATCAAGCCGTGCTCAGAAAGCTCCTCTTTCGGCTGGATGCGGAGACCGCCCACCACCTGGGGCTTTGGGTGGTGAGCCGGGGACTGCTGTCCGCTCGACCTCTTCGAGATCCCCGATTGGAGGTCGAGGCGATGGGTATTCGGTTCCCGAACCCGATCGGTTTGGCCGCCGGGTTCGACAAGGACGCGGTCGCGGTCAACCATTGGTGGCGGGCCGGGTTTGGATTCGTCGAGGTCGGCACCCTCACCCCTCGCCCGCAGCCGGGCAACCCGAAGCCGCGGCTCTTTCGGCTCCCCGCCGATCAGGGTTTGATCAACCGACTCGGCTTCAACAACCAAGGGGCCACTCGGGCCGCGGCTCGCCTGCGCGCTCGCCAACCGGGGATCCCCATCGGCGTCAACATCGGCAAGAACAAGGACACCCCTCTGGAGCACGCCCACGAGGACTATCGCCTGGCTGCCGAAGCTCTGCGCGGACTCGGGTCCTACGTGGTGGTCAACGTCAGCTCGCCCAACACCCCGGGCTTAAGACAACTCCAAGATGCCGATTCGCTGCGCGAGATCCTGCGGGTCGTCCGCACGGTGGACCCGGTCACGCCGTTGCTGGTCAAGGTTGCCCCAGACCTGGAATTCGACGCCCTCGACGACCTCTGCGCAACTGCCCTGGATTGCCAGGTCGACGGCCTTATCGCGACCAACACGACCCTTTCTCGCGAGGGACTTAGGACCAAGATCGACGAAGCCGGCGGACTCAGCGGTCGTCCACTATCGCCGCGTAGCGACGCTGTTTTACAGCACCTGGGCCGGACAGTGGGGGACCGGTTGACGCTGATCGGGGTCGGGGGGATCTTTAGCGCCGACGACGTCCGCCGAAAGAGAGACCTCGGGGCTAAGCTCGTGCAGATGTACACCGGCTGGGTTTATGGCGGTCCAGGCACCGTGCCCCGGATCCTTACCGACTTGCTCTCGTAGTAGCTGCTTGATGCAGGTCCTTTGGCTTCGCAATAACTTGCGGGTGCACGACAACCCGGCCCTCATCAGCGCCCTTCGTGCGGGTGGGCCGATCCTCGCGCTCTATGTCTGGGACCCCAGGGTGGATCGCACGACGCGCTATGGGTTCCCGAGCATCGGGGACCATCGTCGCCAGTTCTTGCTCCAAGCACTCGATGATCTTCCCTTCCCGGTTCATCAGGCGGTGGGACCCACCGAGGAAATCCTGGCCGAACTCGGCACGGTGCAAGTTTATTTTCAACACGACGCCGCGCCGTATGAGCAGGAAATCGAGCGAGCCGTCATCCGTAAGGTTCGGGCCGCCGGAGGAAGCACCAAATCTTTCGAGGGGATCTCGCTGATCCACCCCGACGACCTGACCTTTCCGCTCGACCGATTGCCCGAGACGTTCACGGAGTTTCGGCGGATTGTCGAGCGGCAGCTCGTGATTAGGGAACCCTTCGGGGCACCCAATCTGGGAGAGGCGGAGTTCGTGCGGGAGTCTCCGGTTCGAGGACCCGAGGCGGTGCCCCGGCCCCAGTCGTCGCATTTTGTGGGCGGGGAAAGCCGCGCTCTCGCCCGGTTGAAGCACTACCTTTGGACGGCAGACCGCCTTCGGGTCTACAAGGAAACCCGAAACGGGATGTTGAATCTGGACGACAGCAGCAAGTTCAGCCCGTGGCTCGCTTGCGGGAGTCTCTCTCCGCGGAAAATCTATGCGGAGGTGCGGCGCTATGAGCAGGAACGGGTCGCGAACGACTCGACGTACTGGTTGATCTTCGAATTGCTTTGGCGGGATTACTTCCAGTTCTGGATGCGCCGCCACGGAGCCCAAACCTTCCGCCGCGCTGGGGTCCACCGGTTTGATTTGCCCTGGGTTCAAGATGCCGACCTCTTCAGAGCTTGGCAGTCCGGGCAGACGGGGTACCCGATTGTCGATGCCAACATGCGCGAGCTCGCCGCGACTGGCTACCTGAGTAATAGGGGACGGCAAATCGTCGCGAGTTTTCTCACCAAAAACCTCGGCCTCGACTGGCGGATGGGGGCCGAATGGTTCGAAAGCCAACTCCTCGACTACGACCCTGCGAGCAACTATGGAAACTGGCAATATGCGGCCGGAATCGGGGCCGACGCGCGGGGCTTCCGGCTGTTCCACTACCGCAAACAGGCCCAGAATTACGACCCCAGCGGAGACCACGTCCGGGCTTGGATCCCCGAGCTAAGGCACCTCAAGGGCATGGCCGCCCACGAACCTTGGACACTTCGGCCCGACCAGAGGAACGGATACCCCGATCGCGTGGTCGACTTTGAAGAGTCCGCCCGGGAATCGGAGCGGCACTACCGCCGCGTCACGGGTTGGAGCCCAAGTCCGAGCGGCGGGAAGCCTCAAAGTAGACCCGGTCGGTATCGGGGAAATCGGTAAGCCCCTCCGCCTCGGCCAGGCCACGCAGATGGCCAAGGTGGTAGGTCTGGTGGTTCAACATGTGGTGAAGAACCGCTTCGGCCTTGATTTCGCCTTCCTTCCAAAACGGGACCTGACGCCCGAGATCCGTCTGGCTGGCCCGGTGGAGTTGATCGAACACGACCTCTAGATCCGCATCCAGTCCGTGCGGAGTCATTGATCGGTCGTGACCCTCAAGCAAGAGGGGCAACCAAGCCGCAAAGCAGCGCAAGATGTGGCTGTAGACCTTCTCGGCACGCTCGGCATCTTGGAATCGGGGGACCACCGGGTGCCATTGTTCCAGCGCCCAGCGGTGATATTCGATGATCTCAGTCCAAGAGTTCACTCCTTCACTTTAGCCGAGCGCCGACCCCGGAGTCCCGCAAGTCCGAAGAGAACCCCCAAGACAGTGGCGGGCTCGGGAACGGCTTCCACCCTAAGGTCGTCTACCGCCAGCGTATGGTTAGCGCGAGGTCGGTCGAGACCGGTCCAGCGGAGCCAAAGGGACTCGCCGGGTTGCCAATTCAGACTGGAGAGAACTCCGGAGACTTGGGCGCGGTTCTCCGGGAGATTTCCGTTCCGCCTGGTCGGACTTCCGACTTGGTGAGGAGCGGCAAAGTCCATGCTGGGGACAGTCGTCCAGGTGCCGCCAGTAAGCGTCGGAGCGCCGACCTGGTAGCTGAAGCGAAGGGCGTCAAAACCATCTGCCCCTTGTCGCCACTGCTCGCCAAAGTAGGAGACAGTGGCCTCGGTGAGGACTTGGTTGGTGGTATTCACCAATCGAACCCCGATGTGTTGAGTCGGCAAGTTGCTGGATGGAGTGAATCCGAGGGCACGCTCGGTCGAACCAAAGGTGCCGAGACTCCAGAGGGATCCGCTCTCCGCCGAACCGTCGTCGACCCGGAAGCGACTCTCGACGCCGGGGGTTCCGTCCGAGATCAGGGTTCGGTACCAGTTTGGAAGGGTGCTGTTGTCCACCCAGTTGTCGAGAAAGGTAAAGCTGGGGGCCGTCGGGAGGGCATCCAGGTTGTCAGAGTAGGTGAAGCTCGCTTGTCCGGCCGAGAAGAGGGCCAGGAGCAGCAAAGTTTGAAGAGACTTCATAGGCGTTCGTTCGATAAAGAGTGAGGGCCCCCGTTCCCAGGGGGATCGGAGGCCCGTTCGACTTTCAGATGAGCGAAAGGTCGAACTTACTTCTTGCCGCGTCGCAGAGCGGCAGCAACACCAAGACCGAGAGCGACCATGGTGGCCGGCTCAGGAACCGGTTGTCCGCTGATTTGGACGAGATCGTAACCGATGGTTCCGGTGGTCGCGTAGTTGCTGCCCGAGTTGGCTGCCTGATAGGCACCGGTCGACGGGTTGAAGACCGACATGATGCGGAAGCCGAAGTTTGCGTTGTTGTTGACGGCGGCGAGGGTGCTCAGGTTGTAGGTTCGGACGCTCCATTGGTCTCCACCAGTCGTGTGCTGGAAGAGAGCCCCAGAAATGCCGGCCGAGCTCCAAGTCGCACCACCGTCGGTGGTGATTTCGAACAAGCTCCAGCGGTTCGCAGTGTTGCTAAAGCGTTGGTCGAACTTGACCACGATATCCTTGTAGAGGGCAGTGCTGACGTTGAATCGAACGCCGCGGGTTCCGCTACCAGCTCCTTGGGCCGCGTAGGTGGTAGTTCCCCAGCGGTTATCGCTCACAACCGCCGGATCGTTGGGGCTTCCGCCCGCACTGGTAGCGGTCACGCCACCGACGAGCGAAGCCGAACCGACTCCGACCGAAGTGGCGGGGCTCGTGGTGTTCAGCGTACCGTTGAAATCCCATGCAGTGATAATTTGAGCGTTGGCAACGCCACCGAGAGCCACGACGGTGGCCGCGATAAGAAGATTCTTCATATTGCTTTCCTTTCTTGAACTGAATTTGCAGCCACAAATCGCGACTGACAAAGAGCAAGTTACCAACGCAATGTTAAGAATCCGTTAACAATGCCCCCGGTCCGGATCCGGGGGCGGATTCCCCGTATTACTACTTGGAGAGCTCGTACCAAACGGATCCAGTAGCCACCCCAATTTCAAATCCGAGTTGACCGGCTGCAGTCGCGGTCGGAACGGGTTGCCTCCGCTCCCCGGTACCGTCGAGCGCATAGACCTTTCCGGCTCCGCGCGTCTTCAGGCTGAAGTTAATCGGGATCGCTTCGGCGCGTATCGGCCCGGTGCCCCACTGGTCACCGACGGAGTTCCGCTCGGCGTTCCACTTCATGCCCGTATTCTCCACCCGACCGACGACGGTGAGGAGCATCTTCTCAGACTCGGCCAGCGGTTTGCCATCCATCGCGACCAACATCAGCGAGCCAAAACCGGCCCCGATCGTTCCCACCGACAAAGTCCCGAGCTTGGTCTCGACCTTCTGGCCGGAGATAAATCCCGTGACAGTCAGCGCCCTCGGGGTGTCGATCAGTGTGTAGTCGCCGCCCGTTCCCCGGCGAACTTCCATCACGTCCCCACTTGGCGTGCCCTTGGTCACGACCCGGCGGGTCTCCCCAGCTCGGACGGCAATGCGGCTCGCCCGCAGATTCGGCTTGGTTCCCGCAAGGCCCCAATGGGCCTGGGGGATCAGGCTTTCGAGATAGGCGTCTTTGGGAACTTCCAAGATCAATTCGTGGCCAAGCTTGGACACGAGTCCCTGGCGGATCAACATGGCCGAGGCCGGATAGAACGCGGTCACGGCGGGGTTCCCTCCGGTGTCAAAGAAGCTCTGGATCCGATCCGTGGGCCGCCCCGCAACGTGGTCGGCATAGGCGAAGGTGTAAAGGATGTCCCAATCGTGCATCGCGCCAAAGTTCGCGTAGAGCGGCATCATCTCACTCTGGAAGTCGTTGGGCGCAGGGTGGTTGTATTCGGAGACCGTGTAAGGCTTGCCCGCCACTCGGTAGTAGGCCAGATCGGCTAAAGTCCCCATCGAACCAGTGAGTTCGTTGACCAGCGCTCGGCGGTCGACTCGGTAGTTGACCGGGTCCCAGGCCGCGCCGAGGAAGGTCGGGTGATTCCAGTAGGCGTGGTTGTCGGCGAATTCCATCTGGGCCTCGCGGGTGAGCGAGGTCAATCCGCCCCAAGAGATCTGGGTATCGATGATGTTCACCCGGTCGAATCCGAGGTCCTTTCGCAGAAAGTCCCGCATCTCGTTGCTATAGGCGGTCTCGGTTTCGACCAGGAACCGAGTCCAGTCTCGGAATCGCGGCGAAGCCTCGGCCCCGGGGATGCTCAGATTGGCGGCGGCGAGGGACTCCCCGGCAGGAACTCCCTTGGACCGCACCCCCTTGACCACTCGAAAGTCGGAGATCCAGACCTTTCCCACGATCTCGCCCAGGACGAATCCGATGCGGGCGTGGTTCGGTTCGGATCCATTGGGAACGAAGGTGAAGAGATAGTCCTGCCAATCCTTGCCCATCCGCACCGTGGTGCCCAGACCCAAGAACCGCCAATCGGCCTTATCGAGTCGGGAATCCATCGGCACGGCCAAGTCGCGATCGGCCTTGGCCCGGAACATCACGGTGTAAGGCTGCCCATTGGCAAGGTCAAGCCCGGGGACGTGAGCCTGGATATGCCAGCCGGGACCTTGATGTTTGCGAACTTCGGCGATGAGAGTTGGAGCGCCGTTGGCATTGGGCTCGAAGCTGAACGAAACGTCCGAGTTGCTCTGGTTTTCGGTCGTCCATTGGGTCGAGGACGTGGTGAGCGAGGGACCCTCAAGCTTGTTGATGTCGGGCCAAGCTTTGGCGAGGGCCGCGTCGGTCTTGTAGGTTGATTTGAGCCACTCGTTCCACCGATTCACGACGATCTTGCGGAAGGTCGGCGGAAGCCCATCGAGCCCAGCGCCAGGGGATTCTCCCGGCCACCCGACCAGCGAGTTCTCGTTGTTGATCTCGATCACGGCGAGGCCCGGTTCGTCCTTGTACTTGCGGCCGAGGTAGGGGTTGGTCCGGTCCAACAAGTCGCGGGCATATTGCTTTTGCAGGGCGATCATCCGCCGATCCACCTTGTCGATCTTCTTTTGGAAATTGGGAATCTGCTTGACCTCTTCGGGGAAGCCGAGCTCAGGCACATATTCCCGACTGGTCTGCAGGTTCATGTTGATGTAGATCCCCTGCTTGATCAGGGCCGCTATCAGGTAATCGAGCTCGTCGATCTTGGCCGGGTCGATCTCGACGAAGGTTCGGCCCTTCTTCCAGACAGTGCCATCGGGCTCCCAGCCGTTGTGGAGGTGGTGCAGCCGGACGATGTTGATGCCGTACTTGGCCAATCGCGCCGCAAGCTTGTCGGCCTCAAGCTTCGTCGGGAAGGCGACCCGACCGCCCATATTGGTGCCAAGGAACCGGGTGCGCTGGCCGGTCTTCTCTTCGATGAAGACGCCATCCTTGACCAAGATTCGACCGTTGCGACCGGCGGGCTTGACGTTCAGCCGGCTCATGTCGGTGATGGTTCCGGGCTTACCATCATCCCAGGGAATTTCAACGACGAAACTATTGGCCTCCGTGAGCGGGGGAACATTGACCGATTGACCGAGTAGAGCGACTGTAAGGGCGATCACCATTGCTTCAGCACCTGCCCTCATTCTATCGCGGAATCTTCTCTTGTTGGTTGGATTTGCGATACCATTTGTCCGCAATTTTCAGGGGATGCGTGACGATTGGCCTGCGATAGACGATGACTCGATCCCCCCCGAAACATCAGGGGCCACTCGGGAGTAACAATGAGAGCAATGCTCACGATCCTTGCCGCTGCGGCCCTGTTGCAAAACGATCCTCCGCGACCCGCCTTTCTGGACTCTCGAACTCAGATCAAGGTTTGGCTGGAACAGCCCATCGCTGAAAGCGACCCGCGGCCCAAGATCTTCAACGTCCGGATCGGCGAGCGCAACGTGCCGATTCAGAAGATCGAACTGGCAGGCGAACCCGAACGCGAGCGACTCCTCCCCCGAACCCCCGGACGCGTGATCCTCGCCGGAACCCTGCAGCAGGCCCTCGGCGGCAAGCCCTGGGACCCGGATGGCGACCTGACCCAGATGACCGAGGTTCAACCCGGGGTCCACGAGCTAGTGGTCAAGCTTCCCAAGGGCGCCTACGAATACAAGGTCACCGTCGACGGGAGTTGGAACGAGAATTACGGCCAAAACTTTGTTCGCGGCGGGGCCAACCTCTCGATCACGATCCGCGAGGACGACACGCTGGTCCGGTTCCGGGTTGATCGAAAGAACAACCGGATCCTGAACTCCTACCAAAACTCCGAGGAGGTCGACGTTCCGACCGAGGCCGATCTTCCGAAGCGCGAAAAGACCGCCGCCGACCGGTTCCCGATGGTCGTCCTCACCCTCGCGACTCCGATCTCCGACGAGCAGATCGACGACCCGATGACCGTGGATGACGGACTGAGCGGGAAGCAACGACCGGTCTTTGCCCGAGATGTTCTCAACGATCCCGCCTTTGTCTATTCGCGAGACGACCTGGGCGCGCGTTGGAGCAAGACCGCCACGAGCTTCAAGGTCTGGTCCCCAGTCAGCGAACGAGCCGAGGTCCTTCTCTTCCCCAGCCAAGGGTCCAGCCCCGAGGTGATCCCCATGCGTCGAGGGACCGCCGGGGTTTGGTACGCAAAGGCGACTGGAGACCTCCACGGACGTTACTATCAGTATCGATTCTGGAATCAAGGCCAGAGCCGTGTCGCCACAGATCTGTACAGTTTTGCTGCCAGCAAGGATTCCAAACGCTCGATGGTCGTGGATCTGGATCGCACCGACCCGAGCGGCGGACTGACCGGCACCAAGCTGCGCCACAAGAACCAGAGCGAGGCCGTGCTGTATGAAATTCACGTCCGCGACTTCACCGTTCATCCCAGCAGCGGGGTCACCCCCAAACAACGGGGCAAATACCTCGGTTTGGTCCAACGCGGCACCAAAGTCCCGGGGACGAACATCAAGACCGGCCTAGACTACATGGTCGACCTGGGCGTGACCGACATCCACATCTTGCCGATCCACAACTTCCTCACCGGGAGCGACGACGAATACACCTGGGGCTATGCCACCAACCTCTTCAACGTCCCCGAAGAGAACTACTCCAGCCAACCCAACAATCCGGTAGAGGTGATCCGCGAGTTCAAGCAGATGATGAACGGCGTCCACCAGGGCGGACTCCGGGTCATCTTGGACGTGGTCTATAACCACACCTGGCCGCCCGAGGGCGCGGATTCCAACTTCTGGCAGACCGTCCCCTATTACTACTTCCGGACCAACGACCGGGGCGATGTTCTTAATGAATCCGGGGTGGGCAACGCGCTGGCCGATGAGCGCCCGATGGCCCGGAAATTTGTGCAGGACAGCCTGCTCTATTGGATGCGTGAGTACAAGGTCGATGGGTTCCGATTCGACCTGCTGGGGATGCACCGGCCCGAGAGCGTGCGCCAGTGGGCCGCGGCCATGCGCGCCGAGCGCCCGGATGTGGTGCTGTATGGCGAACCCTGGACCGGTGGAGGACCGACCTACTTCCCCAAGGGTGCCCAGCGCGGGCTCGGGATCGCGGTCTTCAATGATCGGTTCCGCGGGGCCTTCCGGGGTGAACTCGATGGACCGGGTGCGGGCTTCATCAGCGGGGGCCGGGTCGACCGCGAGGCCCTGATGCGCGCGATCGCNNGATCGCCGGGCACATCGACGGGGTGGCCGGAGAGGGCTTCACGGACAGCCCGGCTGAGACCGTCAACTACATTTCGGCCCACGACAACCTGACCCTTTGGGACAAGCTGGCCCTGGCGATGCCACGCAGCAGCCGCGCGGCCCAAGAGCAAGCCGTCCGGCTGGGCCATGCCGCCGTCTTGTTGAGCTATGGCCTGCCCTTCCTAGAAGGTGGCCCCGAGATCGGCCGCACCAAGGGCGGAAACCACAACAGCTACAACGCGGGCGACGCGGTGAACCAATACGACTGGCAGCGCGGGGTGGAGTTCCAAGCCCTGGCCGGCTATGTCGAGGGCCTGATCGACCTACGGCGTCACTATGACCTCGGTGAGGCTTCAAGCTCGGCCTTTGTGCGGCAATCGCTCCAGTGGATCCCGGTAGAGGGGAACGCGATCGCCTATCAGATGAAGACCGCGAAAGCGACGGCAGTGGTGGTGCTGAACGGAGACGCGTCTCCCCGCTCGGTGACTCTTCCGGCCGGAACCTGGCAACAAAAGGCCGACGCCACGCGAGCCGGTCTACCGACCCTGCGAACAGCCTCAGGCCAAATCACCGTCCCCGGCCTCTCTGCGGCAGTGTTCGTGCGGGACTAAGGCTACCAACCCGGGAGACGCACGGCCGGCGCGGGCAACGCATCGACACCGCGGGGGACTTCGATGCGGAGCTCTTGGGCCACGGGGGGCGCGGGTTGGGCCGGCATCGAAGGGCGATAGACCGGGGGTTCGGGCGCGGCCGAAGACTGGCCACGGCTCGCGAGCACCCGCTCGGTCGCGTACTGCTGGATCTGGTCGAGTTCGGACCGGCCGAGAGCGGTCGCTTGGTCCTGATAAACGTCCCGGAACTTCTCTTCGATCGGGAGTTGGCCCTTGGCGGTTTGTCCTCGCGGGATCTGGGGCATCTGGACGCACCCGACCTCGACAAAGACGGCGAGCCCGAGGAGCCACAACCGGCCCTTCGCCGACGGGGTCGGAGCGACGAGCTTCGCGAGTCGCGAGGGCGTAGCTCGGGCCCGGCGGCGAACCGCTGCCCAGTCGGTATGCCAGATCGAATGCTTCATTCCCACCACTCTCATTGTAGGTATTCCACATTCGACTCCGTATTTATTTGGAGGAGCAAACCTCACCGAGTCATTTTCCGTCACCTACAATAGAAGATACAGCTTCATGCAACCCGCCCCGCCCAACACGATCGGGAAATACCAGATCATCCGGGAAATCGCCCGCTCAAACGACATCGTTTACGAGGCGTACGACCCGGTGATGAACCGTCGTGTCGCCATCAAGGAGTTGGCCGTCCCGACGAGTAGCACAGCCCAACAGCGGGAAGAGCGACTCCGGCGCTTTTTGCGCGAGGTCAAGGCGGCTGGTTCGCTGGCTCACCCCAACATCGTCACGGTCTATGAAGTCGGCGAGGATGCCGGTCGCAACTTCATGGCGATGGAGTTCTTGGACGGCCAGACCCTCCGCCAGTTGATCGATACCAACGGTTCCCTCGGCCTCGACCGCGCCCTCGAAATCGCCACGGATGTCCTCTGCGGGCTGGACTACGCTCATCGCAATGGCGTCATCCACCGAGACATAAAGCCCGAAAACATCCAGATCCTCAGCAACGGGACGGTGAAGCTCACCGACTTTGGCATCGCCCGCCTGACCTTCGAGCCCAACATCACCATGGACGGCCAGGTCTTTGGGACCCCCAGCTACATGAGTCCCGAGCAGGTGGTGGGCAAAGATATTGATGTCCGCAGCGACCTCTTCAGCGTGGGGACGGTGCTCTACGAAATGACCTCGGGAACCAAGCCATTCCGGGGTGATAACGTCATCGCCATCACCCACGCGATCTTGAACCAGCAGCCCGAGCAAGGCCAGATCCCTTTTGGCCTTTGGACGGTCTTGATGAAGGCTCTGGACAAGACCCCGGCCATGCGCTTTTCCAGCGCCCAAGAGTTCGTTCAGGCCC
>DDSL01000099.1 GCA_002343825.1 Chthonomonas sp. UBA2391 | reverse complement strand
CCCCGCCGCTCCGCGTCGCCCTGGGTCCCGCCCCGACCGGCCCAAACCCCCTAAAGGATCCCGCTCCGTAGAAGGTCCTTTAGCATTAGCAGACCGAGGAGCCGACCGTCCGAATCCACCACCGGCATCTCACCGAACCGGATCGGGTGATTCTGGAAGATCTCCAGAGCCTCGACGGCCAAAAGGTCTCCCGGGATCGTCGTGACCTCGACCTTCATCAGGTCCCGCGCCCGGACCGAGTCAGAGGCCGTCCCCACCAGAAAGTGTCGTCGTAGATCGCCGTCGCTGATGAACCCCATTAACCGGCCCTCCTCAACCACGCAGGCCGCTCCTGCCCCGACCTGGGTGATCGTCTGGAGCACCTCGATGAGACTGGCCTCCAGCCCGACGATGGGCAGATCTTCGCCCTGGCGCATGACGTCGGCGACGGTGAGCAAGAGCCGTCGACCCAATGCTCCCGCCGGGTGGAACCGAGCGAAATCTTCCCGCCCAAAGCCCCGGGCGGACATCACCGCTACGGCAAGCGCATCACTGAGCGCAAGCATCGCCGTGGTGCTGGTGGTCGGGGCCAGATTGTTGGGGCATGCTTCCTCAGTCACTTCCGTGAGCAACGTCAGGTGGGCTTGACGCGAAGCACTGCTCGGTTCGCGACCCGAGATCAAGATCGTGCGCGCCCCGATCGAATGAATCGCCGGGAAGAGCTTGACGATCTCGTCCGTTTCGCCGCTATGGCTATAAAGCAACACGATGTCTTTGTGGGTGACCATCCCGAGATCACCATGCACCGCCTCGGCGGCATGAAGAAAGGCGCTAGGGGTCCCGGTCGAGCTGAGGGTGCCCGAGGTCTTGCGGGCGATGTGCCCCGACTTTCCGACCCCACAACAGAGCACGCGGCCCTCGGATTTCAGAATCCACTCACAAGCCTGATCAAACCTATCCCCCAGCGCGGCCGCAAGATCAAGAATCGCTTGGCCCTCGGATTGGAGAACCTCACGCCCAACGGGTGCATGTCCTTTGGTCATCGTCGTGGGAAAATCGTCTTGCCAAAGAGTGAGCTGAGCCAGCCCACCCCCATCTTGGCAGTCTCGTTCTTCAGGTCCAGCAGCGGATTGACCTCCACTAAGTCCAGGCCCACCAGCTCGATCTCGGCCGAGGCGATCCCTTCGTGCAAAAGCTCGGCCAGCAAATGCGCCTCTCGAAAAGTGAGACCCCCAAAAACGGTCGTACCAGTCCCAGGGGCGAGTACGGGATCGAGCACGTCGACATCAAAGCTGATCCAAAGCTTCTTGATGCCAGCTTGATTAAGCCAGCCAACCACATCGCAGGCCACCTGCGGGATGCCGAGGATATCGACTCGTTGCATATCGAAGATTGCGGTACGAGAGACGGAAGCCATATTGGCGGCCTCACCCGGATCGACATCCCGAAGACCAATCCAGCCGACGCGCTGCAGATCCATGGGAACCGGGGCTACTTGAAGCCACCGATCCCACCGTTCCTGTCGGGTAACGTCGTTGCAAGGCAGGTGCGCCATCGCCCCGATCGACATACCGTGCATGTTCTGCGATGGCGTGGAGGACGGGGTGTTCATGTCGGCATGGGCATCAATCCATAGGAGGCCGAGTTCGCTGCCGTGGACGGCCAGGGCCGCTCCGACGCTGGCTGTGCTGAGACTATGGTCTCCGCCGAGGACCAAGGGAACGGCCCCCGAGTCAAGACTCGACCGAACCGCTTGGTGAAGGACCTCTCCTGCATGGACGACCTCTTCGAACAGGCGATCAAAGCTACCGCGGGTCGAATCCAGCGTAGGGAGGCTATCCAAGGGCAAGTCCCCGAGGTCTTGTACCTGGACCCCGAGGCTCTGAAGTTCGCGAACCAAACCCGCATAGCGCAGAGCCTGGGGACCCAGGGCGCTACCCCGCAGAGGCCCGCCTAGGTCGAACGGGTATCCGATGACGTCGACCCGGGTGTTCATGACTCCGAGAAGTCTACTCGGTACACTCCTGCCATGCCGGAAGTGGTGGGAGTCGTCGCAGTGCAAGGTGATTTTGAGAAGCACCTGAAGGCACTTGCGGACTTAGAATCGACCCCAACGTGTCGCGAGGTGAGGACTCCCGAGGACTTGGAGGGCTGCACGCGGATCATCCTCCCGGGAGGAGAAAGCACGACGGTGGGTCTGCTGATGCAGCGCTACGGACTGGGCGAAGCCCTCCGCCAGAGGATCCTCGCCGGAATGCCGACCTGGGGCACGTGTATGGGCATGATCCTGCTGGCTCGGGCTGTTGAAGGGCGGACCCAATGGACCCTGGGGGTTTTGGATGTCGTCGTCCGGCGCAATGCCTTTGGAGCACAAGTCCACAGCTTCGAGTCTGAGGTCCCGGTCAAGGGACTCGACGAACCCGTGATGGGAGTCTTTATCCGGGCTCCGATCATCACCGAGGTCGGGCCGGGAGTCGAGGTTCTTTCGGAGATCGATGGCAAGGTCGTCGCCGTTCGCCAAGGCGCGATACTCGGAACGAGCTTTCACCCCGAGCTAACAGACGACCGGCGACTCCACGAGTGGTTCCTCACCCTGTGATGCGTCCGCCCTCTCGGCGCCCTCTAGTCCGCAGGGCCGCACCCTAGCAGGCAACGCCGCCCCTCGGCGATACTGGAACTCAGCATGGCGGAACCCTTAGTCGGCATCATCATGGGGAGCAAAAGCGACCTTCCAACAATGGAAGAGGCGGCCAAGGTCTTGGCCGAGTTCCAAATTCCGTTCGAATTGGATATCGTCTCGGCTCACCGGACACCCATGAAAATGGTGGACTACGCCCAGAGTGCGGCCACCCGGGGACTCAGAGTTCTCATTGCCGGAGCCGGAGGCGCGGCTCACCTCCCGGGGATGGTCGCCAGCCTGACCCCGCTCCCGGTGATCGGCGTTCCGGTCGAGAGCAAAACCCTCAAGGGCTGGGACTCGCTTCTCAGCATCGTGCAGATGCCGGCCGGGATCCCGGTCGCGACGGTAGCGATCGGAAATGCCCACAACGCGGGGCTCCTCGCAGTCCGGATTCTTGCCGCCAGCGACCCACAACTTCTCGAAAGAGTGGCAATGCATCAGGCCGAACTTGAACAAAAGATCCTCAGCGACGGACAGGCTCACGCCTACCAGAGCCCCCGTAATTAGACCTATTTCTTTAGTCCCAATAGGGTCCCAGTGATCGAACGCTAGGCTCGAATGCTGAATCTTAGGTGTACGATAGAGGAACGGGGAGCGAGGAGATATGAAACACCAACGGTTCTTAGCACTCATTTTGGTGGCCACGGCTTCCACCTACAGCCTTGCCGACCCGGCTCACCAGGTCGTTCCTGAGTCTTTCAACGAACAGCCTTCCGGATTGTCCGCCACCAATCTCTTTTGGCGGGCAGCTGGCTCACGCTATCAGTGGATCATTCGAGGCGACTTGCTGTCCAAGATCCCAGCCGGAGCCACCATCCGAGGAATCCAGTTCCGAGCAGGTCAACCCCAACCGGGATCGCTGGTGGAATCGGTCGCCTATCCGACCAAGGGTTCCACCTTGGCGAGCCTCCAAGTGCAGATGAGCCAGACCCCCTTCACGGCCATCAACCGAGACTCGATCTTTTCCAAGAACTTTGGCTGGGATATCGCCACTGTCGTTCCCACCAACCCGTTCGCAATTGAAGGAGAGACCTACTTTCCCTCAGGTGGATACGGTGAATTTGGACCCGTCCTCTGGTTGACCAACCCCTACACGTATAAGGGGCAAAACCTTCTGATCGACTTGGCGAGTGGAGCCCTCTCTGGACCCGATCCCTACGTGCCAATCGACGTCTTCCCCCGCAATGGTCAGTACGGAGGAATCTGGCACCCCAACTTCTTGAGCTTGAACGCAAGCGGCAATGTCGCCGCCCCGATCATCCGCGTGCTCTGGGAGTTGCCTCCCACGCCGATCGTCAACTACGGTCCAAATCCGAGTGGTGGAATTCCTGCGGGAGACTTTAGGAGTATCGAGTACGGCAAGACATGGGGGGTCGCAGTACGTAACAACGGCACCCTTCAACTCATTGGGAATCCGGCTTCCCCACTCTCACCCGCGCCGACCGTTCCGGTCGCAAAAGTGGCCGTTGGCGACACCTTCGGCGTCCTGATCAAGCTCGACGGCACCTTGCAAGCCTGGGGAGCCAACGATTCCCGACAGCTCTTTGTCCCCTCAGGATCTTTTGTTGAAGTGGCAGCAGGTAGCAAGATCGGGGTGGGTATTCGACTGGATGGCAGTCTGGCATCGTGGGGAGACTCCCGAACCGGGATCCTTCGAACCCCCCAGGGGCGCTTTCGCAAGGTGAAATGTGGCGATTCCTGGGCAATTGCCCTGCGCAACGACGGAGCGATCGTCTTTTGGGGGACTCCCCCCTCCGGTTCGACGGTCGGCACTCTCCCGACCGGTACCTTCATCGACATCGCGGCCGGCCCCGACTATGCCATCGCGGTTCGTTCGAATGGGCAAGTGATCAGTTGGGGTGCCTCTAGGTTCGGCTTGAACCTACCTGATGTCCCCGCATTCCCACGCCAAATCGATGCCGGGACCAACCACGCCGTCGTTCTCACCCAGGACTTCAAGCTCGACGGATGGGGGAGCAATGTCCAGGGACAACTCGGTTTTCCGAATACACCATTCTCGGAGGTAGACGCAAGCCAGTTCGGCACGATGGCCCGGGAAGATAACAACACGCCAAGTCTTCGAGGCGAGATTTTGTTCGAGGAGCCCGGCGCCTTCTTTGGCGACATCTCCCTCTTGCCGATCCGGGTTACGTTCCTCTCACCCACCGGGGGCAGCGTGACGAACCTGTTCTCCGTCAACAACTCCGGAACCTTCTTGAACTTGGGCACCTTCTCAATCGTGCCACCCGTTCCAAGTGGTCAGTACCGAATCCGGTTCGAGGTTCCCGGCTTCTTGGCAAACGAAACGCCACTGATGTCGGTCAACAACTCAGGAACGTTCCTGAACATCAAACTTTTGGGTGGGGACGCCGACCGGGATAACGAAGTGACCTTCTTCGACTATCTGGCCCTGTCGAATGCCTTCGGCACGAGGCTTGGGGACCAGAAATTTGACGCCACGGCCGACTTCGATGGAGACGAGGAGATCACCTCTTTCGATTACATCATCCTGAGCCGCAACTTTGGCTTACAAGGATCGCCCTAGCGGCTAGCTCGACGTCTGGCCCGCTTCCGAAAGTTTGCGGGCTTGGTCGTCTTGAATCAGGCCATCGATCATCTCTTGGATATCTCCATCCATAAACGTGACAAGGTTGTGGACATCCTTGCCGATTCGATGGTCAGTGATCCGGTTTTGGATGAAGTGATAGGTTCGAATCTTCTCGCTTCGATCTCCAGAACCGATCTGGCCGCGCCGCAGGTCACCACGCTCCTTTGCGAGCCTTTCTTGTTCCATTTGATAAAGCTTTGCCCGCAAAACCGCCATCGCTTTGGCTTTGTTTTGGTGAGAGGAGCGCTCGTCCTGACAAGTGACCACGAGCCCGGTGGGCTTGTGGATGATCCGGATCGCACTCTCGGTTTTTTGCATGTGCTGACCACCGGCTGAACTCGACTTGAAGGCGGAGACTTCCAGATCGGATTCGTTGATCTCGACGTCCACCTCTTCGGCCTCGGGCAAGACCGCAACCGTGACCGTGCTCGTGTGGGTTCTTCCGCTGCTCTCGGTCGCCGGAACACGTTGGACCCGGTGCACCCCACTTTCGAACTTCAGCTGAGAATACGCTCCCTTGGCATCGATGCTAAAAACCGCTCGCGTCACCGAACCGAGACCGTCATCCTCCAGGTCGATGATCTCGGTTTTCCACCGCCGCCGCTCGGCATAGCGGAGATACATCCGGAAAAGTTCATTGGCAAAGAGGCCCGCTTCGTCGCCACCTGCCGCAGGACGGACTTCGATGATAACCGACTTGTCATCGAGAGGATCCTTGGGAATAAGCATCCACTTGAGTTGCTCTTCGAGTCCGCTCTTCTGATCCTTGAGCTGCGAGAGCTCCTCTTGGGCCAAGTCCTTCATTTCAGGATCCGAAAGTAACAACTCCGCATCCGTGACCTGCGACAATACCGATTTGTAGTTCTTAATCACTCCCACAATCTCTTCGATTTCGGCCCGCGCTTTTCCGAGCCTCATGAGTTCCGAAGGTTGAGAACTCAGATTCGGATCTTGCATCTCTTGCTCAATCTGATCGAAGCGCTTTTCAATTTCGAGGAGCTTATCCAGCATGTCTATGTTTTAGTTTACCGCGCGGCTTTTAGCGGCTTTTTCGCGTCTCACGAGTTGACTTTGGAGGAAAGTCACCACTCATGGGAATGATCAAGGAATTCAAAGAGTTTGCGGTCCAAGGCAACATGTTCGACCTCGCCATCGGCGTCATCATCGGCGGAGCCTTTGGCAAAATTGTGGACGGGCTAGTCAACCACCTTCTGATGCCGGTCATCTCAGCCATCATCGGAAAAGTGAACTACGACGACATCTTTGTCGTGCTAAAAGCCGGGGCGACCGCAGGTCCTTATCCGACCCTCAAAGCTGCAACCGATGCCGGAGCGACCGTACTCGGAGTGGGAGCCTTCCTCACGATCGTTCTCAACTTCTTGTTCCTCATGCTCGCCGTCTTCTTTTTGATAAAGGGCATCAATAAGGTTCGAAAGCCGGCCGAAGCGGCCCCGGCAGGACCGACCGACGTCGAGCTCCTCACAGAGATTCGGGACTTGCTTAAGAAGTAAGAAATTCGAGGGGTTAGGCCATAAGGCCCTAACCCCTAAGGAACACCGGCGAGGGCGGTTTTGAGAATATTGATCGAGTCAATGTTCTCAGGATCCACCTCGTTAAGGGCGGCCAAATAGAGCGAAACAAAGTCTCCGTAGAGCGCAAACCCTAGCATCTTTTGCAGGAGATCATCGCCATCAGCGCGCACATGATGAATCTCGGTCTTGGCTCGGATTAGATCTTCCGTCACCTCAACTCGCTTCTTCATCTTGGCCGATTCGGTACCGTCCGAAAGGATGATGCTGACCCACTTTTGAACGCCTTGGCCCTCGCTCTTCACCCAACCCAGAATCTCGTTATGATTCAGTTCGGGGAAGGCGTGGTGGAAAGTCATGTTCTTCGAGTTCTCGTTAATCTGGCAGCGCCATCGGTAGGCGACGATGCTCGGCCAACTTCCCACTCCGTAGATCGTGCTCACCGCGCCCTGAAGGTTCGCGGCCAGCTGCTTTGTCGGATTGCTCTCGAAGGGGACCTCGATCGAGAAGCGGGCAACCACTGCCTTAAGATGGGCCACTAATCCGGCGATATCTTGTTCGGGAATCAAGCCCATCTTGCCGCAGGCAACGATCACCGGAATCAGCATGAATCCGAGGGCCGTTCGAGGCGGTTGACCGCCGGGAATCACGATGAGCGGGAAACCATCTTGGCGCGCAAGATCAGCAAGCTTTCCGCCGCTCGTCACGACGAAGATCGAGGCACCCTTCTTCTTGGCTTGATCGTAGGCGCTGAGCGTCTCTTCGGTGTTGCCCGAATAGCTCGTGGCGAAAACCAAGGACCCTGGACCGACGTAACTCGGCAGATCGTAGTCTCGATTGACGGCAAAGGGAACCGATCCGAAGGCTTCAAAGAGCGCGCGGGTGAAGTCTCCACCCGAGGCCGAGCCGCCCAGCCCGGTCAGGAGAACGTTGTCTGGCTTAGCGGACCAGTTCGGAAGGCTCGCCGCGTTCGCAACCTCAGCCGCTCGCGCGACTTGGTCGGGAAACTCGCAGGTCAGTCGGTACATTTCCTTCGGGTCGAGTCGAAGGACAAAATCGCGTTGATCGAGTGAGTGCATAGAAGGGCTTATTCGTCTGCGAACGGGTCGTATTCGTCGGCCCCCGCAATTGGGGCCGCACCGGTCGCAACCGGGGCATTTTCTCGCGGAGAACCGCCGCCTCCGGGAGCGTCATCACGCGGACGATCCAGACCTTGGACGGTGTCGGCCACGATCTCGACGACTTCACGGTTGCTTCCATCGCTCGCGGTGTACTTGCGACTTTGCAGTCGACCATCGACGGCGACGAGGCGACCCTTCGTGAGGTAGTTGCTCACGTATTCGGCCGTCTTATCCCATGCGGTCACGCTGAAGAAGTCGGCGTCCGGAGAACCGTCGGTCGGCTTCATCCGCTTGTTGACGGCAATGCTAAAGCCGCAAACGCTCTTGCCAGTGGTGGTGGTCCGGAGTTCAGGATCGCGGGTCAATCGACCCACCAATACGACACGGTTGATCATAACTTAGTCTTCTTTCAGAAAGATTCGGTGGCGGATGACTTCGTCGTTGTTGCGCATCTGGCGGCTGAGTTCGGCGGGAACCTTTGCGTCGGCTTCGAACAGCATCAGGATGTAGTTCCCTTCCTTCAGACCTTCGATTTCGTAGGCGAGCTTTCGCTTCTCCCACTTCTCGGCCTTCTCGACCGTGCCGCCTTGGCCTTCGACGACGCCCTTGTACTTCTCGGCAATCGACTTGACGTCGCTATCGGTGAGCGTGGGGGAAACGATGAAAAGGGCTTCGTATTTTCGTGTGTTCAACATCGTGGATGCTCCCTATGGGCTGGTGTGGCTGCACTCCGAACGGAAGGCAGCAAGGAGCCTTTCGGCCCGTCTATGATACCCGCCGACGTTCCAGACTCTCCGTCACGGCCCCTGTGAGCAACTTTCAGTAAAAATTGAAAGTACAATAAGCTAAGCATGAAAGCCGAAGCGATCGTCGGTCCGGATCTGATGGACATCTACCGAAAGGTGGACCAAGGAGAGCGACTCACCTTTGAAGATGGGGTTCGCCTCTTCCAGACCCCCAACCTGACCGGCGTGGGCTACCTGGCAAATATCGTCCGAGAGCGGCGACACGGGGCGAAGACCTATTACGTCCGCAACCAGCACATCAACTACACGAATATCTGCAATAAATTCTGCAAATTCTGTAGCTTTTACGCCAAGAAAGGCGGTCCTGCCCCCTACGAGATGAGTCTCGAAGAGGTGCGCACTCGGCTCGGTTGGCACCGGGACATCCCGATGACCGAGGTCCACATGGTCGCCGGGATCAATCCTCGACTCAAGTACGACTACTACATCGATTTGGTCAAAACGGTGAAGGATGTCCGGCCTGAGGTCCACGTCAAGGCGTTTACGGCCGTCGAAATCGTGCAAATCGCCCAGATCGGCAAGGTCACCATCGAGCAAGCCCTCCGCGACCTGATCGAAGCGGGACTCGATTCGCTCCCCGGCGGAGGCATTGAGATCCTTTCGCCACGCGTGCACCAAGAGCTCTTTGGCAAGAAGCTCAACGGCGAAGAGTGGAAAGAGGTCGCCCGAGCCGCGGCCAAACTTGGGATGAAGCAATACGCCACGATGCTCTATGGTCATATCGAGACCATAGAGGAACGGGTCGATCACCTCGTACAACTCCGAGAACTGCAAGACGAGACCGGGCACTTCTTGACCATGACCCCGCTCAGCTTCCACCCCGAGGGCACCGATCTTGAGGACATCAAGCCGCCCACGGCCGACCTCGACCTCCGGGCGATCGCGGTCAGCCGGTTGATGCTCGACAACTACGACCACATCAAGAGCTTCTGGATCATGAACACAGTGCCGGTGACCCAGATGGCGCTCTGGTACGGGGCGGACGACGCCGACGGCTTGGTCCACGAGTACGAGATCACGTACAA
>DDSL01000139.1 GCA_002343825.1 Chthonomonas sp. UBA2391 | reverse complement strand
GAGGTTTTTCGACCTATTTTTCTTCAGTCCTAAGGAGGGCGTCGGGGGTTCGATTCCCTCCGAGGCCGCCATCAAGTATTCCTGGAGCACGGGCGACTGACCCTATCAGCACTCTGCGTCGGGAACGTTTGGGCCAAAAACTTGTATCCGGGTCGCCGGGAAGCAACGGCTGCTCTCAACCAGCGGCAGGAGAGGACCCTCCATTCCTTGACCCCTGCTGGTCATCGTCGAGATTCTCGCACCATAAAGCCCCCGTGACGAAGAGCCGAACCGTCCGCCAATCTATGTTTAAGCATCTATCCCAGTTCGCCTTCTAACGTCCCCTTATCCTGACCCGACATCCATCTGTAGTCGAGAGTTCTGCAAGATAGCAAAAAGCATTGCAGTTAGGATTGATACCGCGATACACTAGGCGTCCCAATGCCAAGCTATCTCAACCACAAACTGCCGACAATCTGGCACGGCGGCGATTACAACCCTGAACAGTGGACCTCTGCGGTCTGGGATGAGGATATGGCCTTGATGCAAGAGTCAAGATTCAGGGTCGCAACGATAGGCGTCTTTTCATGGGCGAAGCTGGAACCAACCGAAGGAAACTTTGACTTCGAATGGCTTGATACCGTGATTGGGAAGCTCAGCGAAGCCAATCGGTACTTCATCCTCGCAACTCCTAGCGCAGCACCTCCCGCTTGGATGGCCAAAAAGTACCCCGAAATTTTGCGGACAGGCCCTGATCGAGTGCGGCGCCTTCATGGAAACCGTGTCAACTACAATCTCTGCTCAAAACTCTATCGTCATAAATCGGCTCTGATAGCAAGAAAACTTGCCGAGCGATATGGCAATCACCCTGGTCTACTCGCCTGGCACCTCTCCAATGAATATGGTGGTGAGGACTACAGCGAAGAGTCCATCTCTGCCTTTCGTGACTGGCTCAAGAAAAAGTATGGAACACTTGATGCACTCAATGATGCCTATTGGACCACATTCTGGAGCCACTGTTACACAGAGTGGGATCAGATCTCGGCTCCAGGGGCTGCTTATGCGGAGGGATCGATTCAAGGCTTGACGGTCGATTGGTTGCGCTTCACCACCGATATCACCGTAGACTTCATGCTTAACGAAGCAGCGCCCTTGAGAGAACTCGCCCCAGAGGTTCCCCATACAACGAACCTGATGGGCACTTATCCCGGTTTGGACTATCGAAAGTTTAGTCCTTATCTCGATTTCGCCTGTTGGGATAGCTATCCAGGCTTTGCCGGTTCTCTAGATCAGACTTCTGTGTGGATCGAAGTTGCTTTCAAGCACGACCTAACCCGAGGCCTTTCCAAGAACGGAAAGTGGATGCTTATGGAGTTCACTCCGAACTCAAGTAATTGGTATCCAACAATGACCGCGAAGCGACCGGGAGTGCACAAATTCGAAGCGCTGCAAGCCGTTGCCCACGGTGCAGATGGAGTCCACTATTTTCAGTGGCGGCAGTCACGTGGAAGTCAGGAGCAGTTTCACGGGGCGGTTGTGAATCATGGAACGACGAATAATGGAAGAATCTTCAACGAGGTCAAGCAAGTAGGCTTTGCAGTTGACGAACTCTGCCATTTAGCGGGAACCACAAGGAAGGCAGAGGTGGCAATCATCTATGATTGGCAAAGCCGATGGGCACTTGATGCCGCAGTTGGACCAGTTCAGAGAGACAAAGGGTATGAGAAAACCTGTCTCCACCATTATCGACCATTTTGGGAAGCCGGGGTCGCGGTGGACATCGTTGGCCCAAATGATTCCTTTGAACACTATAAACTTGTCATTGCTCCGATGCTCTACAGCATTTCTGACAGCACCACCAAGAGCCTCGTGGAGTACGTGAGCTCTGGCGGAACTCTGCTTTGCACCTACTTGACTGCGCTCACAGATCAAAATAGCCTAGTTTTCGACGAAGGTTATCTCTCCCCTCTGAGAGAAGTTCTCGGCATTTGGAGTGAAGAGATTGATGCTTTGCCAGAAGGAAAGCACATCCACATTAGGACCGGAACTGAGCAACTCCAAGATCGTTTTGCCGCGTCTGACTTTTGCGAGCTGATTCACTTGACGACCGCGGAGGCGATTGCTTGGTACGACGAAGAGTTCTACGCAGGGCGTCCCGCTGCTACCGTGAACAAGTTCGGCAACGGGAAAGCCATTTATGTGGCATCTCGCAATGAACAGCGATTCACAAATCAGCTTTTCTCGGCACTCATCGAAGAATTAGAAATTAACAAGCATGCGAACCAGCTTCCAGAAGGCGTTACTCGGCAAGTGCGATACGGAGATCAGGTCGAGTACCACTTCTACCTCAATGCGTCGCCGGATTCCAAGATCGTGGAGACAGACAGGTGGGGGCGACTGCATCTGGGGCCGTGGCAAGTCGAACTGGTTGAGCACCGAATCGAATAGAGAACATCAAGGCTTTCGACGTCCCTAGTGGCAAGACCAATGTCAGAGCGATCAACCCACTTCGGGAATCGAGGTGCTGCAACGATTGGATCGCGAAACTGGATGAAGGTCCGTAGGTTTGCCAGACTCATCGGGGCATCCTTGCGCCCCCGGTAGACTCTATCCGGGGCAATGATAGAAATCCAGATCGTTCACTCTGACAATGCCAGCCTCATGGACCGGGTTGAGGAAGAGGTGTTCGATGGGCCGATTCGAGCGGAATGGCTTGAGGCCTTTTTGGCTCGCCCAGATCATGCCTTGGTCGTGGCGATTGAGAATGGCTCTGTGGTTGGAATGGCGACAGGCCTGACTTACTGGCACCCCGATAAGCCCTTATCACTCTTCATCAATGAGGTTGGGGTTGCACCTGCTTGGCAGGGGCAGGGTATCGGGAAAAGGCTCATCTCTCGAATCCTGGAATGGGGCAAAGCTCAGGGTTGTGCCGAGGCTTGGGTCGCCACGGAAGCGAGCAATTCTGCCGCTCAAGGCCTTTATCGATCCTGCGGTGGTGTCCCCGACGAGGAGTGTGCGGTCGTTTTCATATACCCCCTTGGGGCTGACTAATCTTCGATAGGGACTTTCGTGTTTCCGAAGCTTTGGAGAATTCGGCAATGAAAACCCTTGCAACCTTACCGTGGGACCTTTCTGTATCCAGAAGGATCATGACAAGCCCAGAGGATCCGAAAACTAAAGCTGACGGCGCTTCCCCCATCGCTCCTCAGCCGACGAGCTTTCTGAAGGAGACCAGTCGGGAAGTCGGAAAGCATCTGATTGTGGAAACCGGCAATGCCCTCAAGTGGGCCGCTGTCGGCGCTTTGATCGGCGCGGCTGCATTAGGGGGGCTTGGCTTCTGGAAATTCGGAGTCATTGGCCTTGCCATCGGGGCGACATTCGGCGCAATCATTGGCGGGGCGTTTGGCGGATACACCTACCTCCAAATCTAGCTCTTTCGACGTCCACACGTTCCAGCCCCGCCGACTTGCCTCGGCCATCCCTGCGGTTCTCGCGCCCTCGCCATGACGACAAAGAATCGGTGGAAACGGGGCTAGTTCGCGGTCGATTCGGCGTATCGTTTGAAGTTGTCCAGGATGGCCAGCCATCCTTCGCGTTGTTGTTCCAGCGAGTGCATCTCTTCGGGCTCGAACGTGACCGAAACTTGCACCCCAGCCGGCGAATCGGTGAACTCCACGCGAGCCTTGCGCTCGCCGAATTGGTAGGCCAAAAGCGACATCGGCTCAACCTCGGTATAGACCCCCTCAAAGTCGAAAGCCATGGATCCATCTTTGGCCTCCATCCGAGAGCAAAAGGCTCCGCCGACCCGCAGATCGACCGCGGCCCGGGTGGTGTGCCAATCGTCGCTGGCCGCATTCCAGTGCACGATGGCTTCGGGCGAGGTGTAGGCGGACCAAACGTGGTCCAGCGATGCGTTTACGGTTGCCTGAACGGTGATCATGCTTGGTCTCCTCGAACTGCGGCCTCGATGGCGGCGATGTCGATCTTCTTCATGGTCATCATGGCCGCGAAAGCGCGCTGGGCTACGCCGGGTTCGGGGCTACCCATGGCTTCCATGAGGGCGCGGGGCGTGATCTGCCAAGAGACTCCCCAGCGGTCTTGGCACCAGCCGCACTCGCTCTCTCGCCCCCCGTTCTGCACGATGGCGTTCCAATAGCGGTCAGTCTCTTCTTGGTCGGCGGTCGAGATCTGGAAGGAGAAAGCCTCGCTATGCTGAAAGTAAGGTCCACCGTTGATCCCGATGCAGGCCACACCACAAACCGTGAAGTGCACCACCAGAACGTCGCCCACTTGGCCACTGGGATAATCGCCCGGAGCACGAACGACTTCCCCGACGGAGGAATCGGGGAAGACGGACGCATAAAATCGCGCGGCCTCCTCGGCTTCCCTATCGAACATAAGGCAGATCGTGTTCTTTTCGACAACTCCCACAGTCGGGAGCGTACCGCCATAGCGAGAGACTATCGGAAACGGGGCAAGTCCTTTCGGTGGAGATCCCTATCCTGCCCGCAATTTTTGACAAAAAGCTCATGATTTTGCCCGAACTCGTGTTATGATGTGTTTTTCGTCGCGCTTCTTTGCGGCGGAACGTTCTCGAAAAGGAGCTAGCAAAATTGAATCTCGGAGTCTCTCACTCGCTTTTTGCGGCCAGCTTTGTGCTGTGCCTCTCTGGTGCGGCGTCTGCCTCGTGGACCGTCACCAATCTCCACCCAATGGGTTACGTTCAGTCCGAAGGCCTCGGCGGGTCCGGTGGCCAGCAAGTGGGGATCGTTAAGGACTCGGGCGGTTTCCGAGCCAGCCTCTGGAATGCCTCCTCGGGATCCCATGTCGATCTCCATCCCTCCAGTCGGGCCGAGTCGTTCGCCTATGCCACCGACGGCAGCCAACAGGTTGGGCTTGCGAGGGATGCCTCGATGAACGATGAGGCCAGCCTCTGGTCCGGCACCGCTGGATCTTGGGTCAGTTTGAATCCGGCCTCGGCGGTTCAATCCGCTGCCTACGGCGTTGCCGGTGGGCAACAGGCTGGTCTGGCCCAGTTTGGCTCGGTGACGGAAGCAGGAATTTGGGGCGGAACGGCCTCTTCGTGGGTCTCGCTGCATCCCGCTGTCGCCCTCTCGTCCGCTGCGTTTGCGACCACGGGTTCTCAACAAGCCGGCTACGCTGTCTTGACTTCGGGGGATATTGTTGCCGGGATGTGGAGCGGCACTGCGGCCTCATGGGTGGATCTCAATCCGGCTTCGGCCACCTACTCGGCCGCTTTTGGGATCGCCGGAGGGCAACAGGTCGGCCTTGCAACCGTCGGGGGGATCACCCGGGCCAGCCTGTGGACCGGATCGGCTGCATCTTGGATCGACCTGAGCCCGGCTTCTGCCACCTACAGCCACGCCTACATGACCGACGGCAGTCGTCAAGTGGGTTATGTGAATTACGGAATCGGTGAGAAGGCCAGCCTCTGGACCGGCTCGGCTGCCTCGATGGTCGATCTTCATTCTTTCTTGCCCTCGACTTTCGCTTCAAGCGTTGCTCGGTCGATTTCTACCGATGGAATCAACTACTACATCACCGGTGCTGGCCTGAACACGGCGACCGGGCGGTACGAAGCCCTCCTCTGGACGCAACCCGTCCCCGAGCCAGGCACGATGGCCGCGCTTGGGCTTGGCCTCGCTGCGGTCGCCGGTCGTCGGCGCAAAAGATAGATCCGAACCGAATGATCGCTTTCTGGGCTCGCCGATCCCGAGCCCTTAGCGCCTATCCCGTCCGCAATTGATTTCAAAGAGTTACAAGACAAAGGAACTGATATGCGGGTCCTTTTAACACCATAGGCGATCACTCTTATGGAGTCCAGGTCGATCGTAGTTCTAGGGTTATCTCTGTCAGACAATCGACACCTTAAAGAGAAAGGGACTTCGCTTTGGCATTTGAAGTTGCTTCGAGCCACTCGTTGGGTTGATCCGGGAAAAGGTCCTCTTTTGAGGTTAGAAAAGCGCACTTCTTGAGATTCGAAGTTCGATTTTTGAACAAGGTGTGTTAAGATGTTATCAGGCAGATCTCGTCGATCTGCTTCAGGTGATTTGATTTTGAGAAAAGGAATACTCGTAGGCTTTGGCGTGCTGGTGGCCGCCGGAGTTCATGCCCAAAGCATGAACATCGATTTCAACTTTGCGGGCTTGGGGTCCGCACCCAGTTCCACCTACGCGGCGGCCGGCTTGGCTGGCTTCTGGAACACGGCCAACATGACCGGAAACATGGTTGCCACCATGTCTTTGGCGGACCTGAGCGGAGCTGCCACGGCCGCAAGCCTCAACGTCTCCGTGATGCTCGGCAACTGGACCAACACGGGCAGCTGGACCGGAGACGACCTTCTGCTAATGGAAGACGCGGGCGGAAGTATCGGTCAGCCCGTGAACTTTGTTGGCCTGCTGAATGGGAACTACGATGTGCTGGCCTACGGCATGTCGGCCTCCGGAAACGTGAACTCCTCGTTCTACATCGGCTCGGCGACCCAGAATACAAGCGGCGCTTGGTCTGGTTCGCACGTGCTGGGTGGATCCTACGGCCTCTTCTCGGGGATCTCGGTGACCAACGGGACTCTCCAGATGGGGTGGGTTGGAAACTTCAACGGCCTGCAGCTGATCTATAGTCCCGTGCCCGAGCCAGCCACCATGGCTGCGATGGGGCTTGGGCTGGCTGCGATCGCGGCCCGACGACGCCGGAGTTCCTCCGGACTCTGACAAGAAACTGGGGGAGGCTTTCACGGTAAAGGGAGGGCCTCCCCCGCTTGTTGCCGATAGGTAAAGTTTGCTCCCCGTAAGCCCCAGAGTCTGGGACGAGGCCTCCCGAGGGGTGCATGGCAAAAGCTCAAGGGCGTTACAATGCCGGAAGATGCAGGAGCCAGATTTCGCGGAGTTTCAGGATCGGCGACTGGCGAGCCTCTATGATTCGGTCTCGCCATGGGGGCCAGATGGGGAGTTCTATGCTCACCTACTCGACCCGGCCGCGCACCCTTGCGTCCTGGATTTTGGGTGCGGTACGGGGAACCTCGCCATCCGACTTGCTCAGCAGGGACACGTTGTGATCGGACTCGAACCTGCGGCCCCCATGCTGGAGATCGCCCGTTCGAAACCCGATGCCGAACGGGTGAGTTGGATCTTGGGCAGCATCGAAGAGTTGCCCGGGCAGCAAGTGGACGCCATCTTCATGACGAGCCATGTCGCCCAGTTCTTCCGGACCGACTCCAGCTGGCGCGAGCTGCTCGATGTCCTCCGCGGCACCTTGCGACCCCAGGGCCGGCTGATTTTTGATATCCGGCGCAGGACGGACCCACCCTTCCCCACTTGGCCGACGCCCGAGAACCCCGAAGAGGTCGCAACAAGGCCGTTCGGCCCCATTCAGTGGTGGCACACCCTTCTGCCGTCCGACGACCGGCTGGTCCGGTACGAACTGCACTATGCCCTGCTCGCCGAGGGGGTGGTTCTGCACTCCGTGAACGAGCTCCGCTTCCGTGACGAGGCAGAGGTGGTCACCGATCTCGTATCCGCCGGTTTCCTCCTGCATCAGACCTACGGAGACTTTGATGGGACTCCAATGTCCCCGCCATCACCAGAGATGATCTTCATCGCCGGGGCTTGAGCCCGGCACCCGCCTTCGCGGATTCAACGCCCGGGCAAGCCCCGGCCCATGGACTGGCCTTCCTCTCAAAAAGGTCTACGACTCCCAGAATCCCTCAACTTTACTCTTGACATCTTCCGGATAAGCATCTTATAATCGAAGTTCTGCATTCTTTCGACTATAGAGAGATGGAGGAAACACATGAACAAACAAGCAAAATGGGTCATCGGGCTGATGATCGCCCTCGGGGCCGCACATGGACACGCCGTGAATCTGGTGAGCAACGGCAGCTTCGAAGATCCTTTAAGCGACTGGACCTTCGACTTCGCGCCCGCAGGGTCACAATTCGGGGTCACGTCCAACGAGGCCTTCTCAGGCAACCGGTCGTTCGTCTTTTCTGCCTCTGCCATGCAACACGACGCGATCAGCCAATCGCTCCCGACCACAGCTGGGACGACCTACACCATCTCCTTGTGGGTCAAGAACATTGACTTCCGCAGCGACAGCCTCCAACTTGGGTGGGAAAACAGCATCGCTCTGGACCTGACGCCCCTGACAGGGCCCCTCGAGAGCTGGCAAAAGCTTTCCGTCAACGCACTCGCCACGACCTCGGGCTCGGTGCTGAGCATCCGCGGATTCGACGGGCCGGGCAACATCTTTGTCGACGATGTCCGCGTCGAAGCCGTCCCCGAGCCGGGCACTATGACCGCGCTCGGATTGGGGGCGATCGCGCTTCTTCGTCGGGGGGCGAGGCGAACGAACTAATCGGAAGGATCAATGAAAATGCGAAACCTACTTCCTTTGCTCGGTCTGGCCCTCTGCCCCACGGCGTGGGGCCAGACCTTCAGCGCAAACTTCATCGGCACGAACGGCGACTGGTTTCAAGCCAGTAACTGGAGCACGGGAGCCGTGCCCGATGCCAACACCGACGTGCGCATCGCTGAGGGCCGCACGGTCGAGATCAACCCAGCCCGCGGCAGCGCGGTCGTGGCCGTGCGCAACCTGCTCATCGAAGGCGGCGGCACTCTGCGCACCCTCGCCGGAACGAGCTTCCGCTCCGCCGAGGAGACCGTCCGCGATGGGCTCTTGTGGCACGCCGGCACCATCGCCAGCGGTGAGGGCGACCTCATTCTTGATCGCTCTGGTCAGCTACCTCGGCCTGGCGGATTTGGTGGCGGTGGCATCATGCTCAACCCGACACCAAAGAGCAAGCGCGACCTCGTTCTCTTAGGCGGGTCCGGGATGACGATGACCTTCGGGATTGGGGGCGCGACCCGGGCCAGCGCGAGCCAACTCGGGGCCGGCACCTACGCCAACCTGAACGTCCGAAACCGGCGCGAAAATGGGGTCGTCGCCCTCGAGCTTCTCGGCATGTACGGCTTTACCCCTACCGCCGGGCAGACCTTTGACATCCTCACCTTCTCAGATCCCACCGCGACGTTCCGCTTCGACGGACTGAACGAAGGCGACCTCGCCGGGCGCATCGGAGGCGTGGACCTGCGGATTAGCTACCTGGGCGGCGATGGGAACGACGTCCGCCTCCTCGCGGTGCCCGAACCAGGCACCATGACCGCGCTCGGATTGGGAGCGATCGCGCTTCTTCGTCGGCGACGACCGCGAACGATGTAAGCTCAAGATGAGGTGAGCGAACAGCCGTTGTTTCCCGGGCAGGTCGAGCGACTCGAGTTCAGTCTTGAGCAATTGCGCGAAATCGCGTCGCCTGCCCGGAGCGAGGTGTTTTGGACCTACAGCGCGCTTGAGCCCTTATCGGCCCAAGACGTGGCGGAGCGGATGAACCGGGCCGCAGGCACGATCCACTACCACACCAAAGCGCTTCTCGAGGTCGGGCTGCTCGTGCTCGCGGAGTCTCGGCGACGGGGCGCCCGGACCGAGTCGCTGTACGTGCGGGCAGGCAGGTCGGTCTATGGACGCAACCACCCGATGACCGACGAATACCGCAAGGCTGGGTCAAAGGGCTTCCATGCGATCATGCGCTCGCTCGGCCGCGAGCGAGCCGCACTCCACAGAGTGATCCCCGAAGACCCGTCCCTCGCCCAGTTCTGCATCTTCCAGCTGCTCAACTACCGGCTGTCTGCGGAAGATGGACAGCGGCTTTGCGCCGAACTGATGGCCGTACTCAGCAGGTACCGCGAGCTTCAAGATCCTAAGGGCGTTCGAGTGCGAATCGCGGTCGTCACTCATCCGGAGATGGGCGAGATCCGCCACGCCTACAAAGAGGCCACGGGAATGGATCTGCGTGCCGAACCCGAAACAGAAGATCCGAGCTGATGTCAACTCAACGTAGCCCAGCGATACCCCGGGTTCGGTGGCGACTACTCTCCCGGTTAGCCCGTGTTCAGGTCGGCGTATCGCTTGAAGGATCTCCAGGGTCGCCTGCGATTGCGGACCTCGGCTAATACCCGTTCGGAAGCCAGCAACACCTCCTAGGCCGGAGCTAGTTGTTCGCGGTTTCGTGGCCCATCAGGTGGCGGGCTGAATAGATCTGCCCGGTGTGGTAGGCGACGTGGAAGGCCATGTACTCCAGGGTATAGCCCCAAGTCCAGTCATCGCGCCCGGGATGAACGCTGGCAAGGTCGGGGAGCGTGGCTAGGACTTGGGCTCGGCAAGCTTCGTGGATTCGCTTGACCTCGGCATAAACCGCCTCGGCCCCAAGTTCGAGCACGACCGGCTGATCGACGGCGGTCAGGTAGTACGCCGCCGAGTTCGAGAAGAGCGGGCTCTCGAGCGTGGGATGGATCCATCGGGCTTCACCATAGGCCACGTGCGCGGCGAGCTCGCCGATGCTGAGGAGGCGGGGGTGGGGGCGGACCCAGAGGTCGCCATCTTGGAGCCCATCGAAGGCCTCGCTCATCTCCCAGATGGCGTGGTCGATCGGGATCAGGGCCTCTTCGTGGGTCATGCCATGCTGAGTTTAGCGCACTTGCGAAGAATCGGCTTCCGACCAACTCTGAACTGAGTAAGATGCACCCATGCGACGGGTTGCCGCCTTCGTCTTCTTCACTACTCTTGCTGCCACTTCGTCCGCGCAGCCCATCGCGAGCTCGGCCAATCCCATCGCGGCGAGTCTGCGAGAGCTGGGCACTAAGGGGCTCCAGCCAGCGGCCAACTCGAGCGCACCAGCGCTCAACTTCGCCCCAAAAAACTCTGGGCGCACGATCCAAGCCGTCGTGGATCTCATCGCCACCAACGCCGAGGATCGCAAGACGTTCCGCGAAGGGCTCGATGCCCTCATCAAAGCCTTTGAAGAGAGCCAAACGGGCTCTAACAAGTTCGACGTCGCGGGGGCTGTTGCCTTCAACCTCGTGGTACTGAACGCGATCGCCAACCAAGTCGAACCCGCAGAGGCAACGATCAACAAAGTCCGCGACCAACTTCGCAGTAGCTTCCGGGCCGACCCGCGCGCCCTCGACACCAACGATCTGGCCCGGCAAGAGATCTATGAGACCCACTTGGCGGTGGCTTCCTTGATGCTGATTCTGGCGAGCGTGACCGAAGACGAGGCCGGAGCCAAATCCTTGGCCGCCACTTCCAAGGCGTTTCTGTCCGCATTCCTCGGGACGACTGCGTTCAACTTCGGGACCGATGGGCTGCGCATCACGGCTCGACCGAAGCCCCCGGCCCAGGCCCCCCAATCGGTTCCCGCGAATCCGCTGGGAGGGCTCGCCCCAGGCTTCTCGGCTGGAATCCCGAACGGATGGGAGAAGGTAGGAGACTGGTATCGACGCTCCAGCTCCGAACGATCGATCGTCCGGGCGCTCGTCCGGTTCCCGGCCGCGATCCCGGTCTCGGGGGGTGTCGGGCAAGAGCTCGACCGTCAGTGGGAAAAGCTACGACCAGAAGGAAAAATCGATCTTGCCGACCGCAACTACTATGCTCGCTACGTCGGCGGGGCCCCGGCCTACTACCGAATTGGCCGTGTCCAAGAAGAGCATCTTCAGGCCCCGACCTTCGTCGCGGTCACCCTCGTAAGGGTCGGTGATCTCTGGCAACCGATCGTGCTGGCCGTGACCTACGGCGATCCACCCCCGCCCTATGAGCCGGGTGCAGCCTTTTCGGCGAGCTACGAGTATCCGAGTGGGGCGGCCTTGGCCGAGGAGATCATCGGCCAGATCAAGGTCCAAGGCGCCAATCGGCCGAACCTCTTTCCGGCCGCCGACTTGGTGGGAGACTTCAGCACCAGCTCGGGGATGTCGGGAGCCGTGGTCAACATGGCTACTGGAGCCACGGGAATGGGATATTCCGCCTCTGGAATGTCCCTGAATCTGAAGGCAGACGGGACCTTCACGTCGAAGGTCACCAACGTGGTCGGCGGACCGGGCGCGTTTGGCTCGCAAACCGGGAGTGACGCTGGTCGCTGGACGATCGAGGGAGACAAGCTCATCCTAAACGGTCGCGAGAAGGATCAGTACACCATCGTCGGACTCACCTTGTACACCGACGCTAAGGTATTGCTACTCGATTGGGATACGAAGCGCCCAGCGCATCCCGGAAACCTCGGCATGGCCACGGTTTTGGTCGCTCCTCGGTGACCACTCACAAGGATCGGCAGAATTCGGGCAGAATAGCGACTAATTTTATGCAATTGCGCGTCGCTCTTCTCCCGTTGCTGGTGCTTGCTCTTGGTCTTGCAGTTCCCAGCGTCGCCAAGTCCCAAGATCGACCTGAGCCGTCACCCGCCACTCTCCGTGCTGAATTAGAGCCGGGAGCCTTGAAGTGGATCCGCGATCACCTGAAGCCCTTTGCTTCCGATGTCCCTTCGAGCAAAGAACTAGCCACCCTCACCGAAATGATCGGCGAGGCCAAGATTGTCGGCTTTGGGGAGGTGACTCACGGCGATCATCAGTCGCAACTCTTCAAGTCGCACGCGATCCGCGAATTGGTCAGGCAAGGAGCGGTAAGCGCCCTGATGCTCGAGGTGAATCGCGAAGCTGGAGCCGAGGTCGATGCTTATATCAACCAAGGAAAGGGCGACCTGACCAAGATCATCCTGGATTCCGGAGTCTTTAGCATTTGGAAAACGGACGACTTTGCCTCTCTTGTTGGATGGCTTCGAGGCTATGTAGTGAGGACAGGCAAGCCGTTTCGCGTCTTCGGTATCGACTGTCAGGATGCCTCGGTCGATCTGCAATTTGCTCTGGAGCGCTTGCGACGCAAAGACCGCAAAGCGGCGGATCGATTCACCAAAGAGTTACAACCGCTCTTGGATGCGGAAAAAGATGGCAGTGACCTCATCACATGGATCAATGGGCAGAAGCCAGAAGCGTTTAAGCTCTACGAGGAGATCGTAAGTCGCCTTATTGAGGCGGCAAAAAAGACCAAAGACCCAGAGGCAATCTATGCGGCAAAAGTCGCCCGGCAATGCCTCTTGGCCTATCAGTACGAATTCGGAGGAGAGGCGAAGGACTTCTCGAAGTTGCCGGCCGACTATTGGTCTCGGCGCGACGTCTTCATGTCTGAAAATCTCTTGGAACTGAATGGTTCACTCAGAAGCGCTCTCTGGGCCCATGACATGCACGTCCTCGGGTCCCTTCCAGACTACGTTAGCCAGACCGGATACCAAACATTAGGGATGCTGATTCGCAAGGCGATCGGCAAGGGCTACGTTTCGGTCACCTTCGCGTGGACGAAAGGCAGTTTTCGCGCTCGCCTCTGGGATCCGAGCGTTAGCATTGTCGAGGCACGATCGCGGCCTTTCGAAGCCTATGAGGTCAGCTGTGACAAACCCGGGGATCTCGGCGAGTTTCTGGCCAGGGTTGGTCCCGAGAGATTCATGGTCGACTTCCGCAAGGCCGATGAGGCGACCCATAAGTGGGGGGCTATCCCTTACTATCGCGGCTGGTGCGGCTGGGGACTCAACCCCAAAGAGTGGCTCACACGCCCGGGGCAAGAGTCATCTCCAACCCTGCCCGTGACGGATATCTTGGTTTTCTACAAGGCGATCAGCCCGTCGACAGTCTGGCAACTACCGAAGAAGGACTGACCCAACTCACTCGAAAATCGGCACCGGCTCCATCCGGCGGTAGGCGCCGCGGGTGAAGTCGTTCCTGCTCACACCTCTAATGACGCAAGTTTCCCTCCGTCACTGCAAAGGGACATTGCCCGAACCCTTCGGTTCGCCATGTACGTCAAACCGACATCAATGGTCAGGCAATTGAATTCGTTACCGGAGAGGTGCCGTTGTTGGATGGCTGCGGCGCTCTTTGCTGTCGGGACGGTGGGGTGCGCTACCCAAACCGCCAACAAATCAAACCCTGATTCGCTGAGGGCCATCGGAGAGGTGACGGCGTTGTCAAAGCAGTACGTCATCGCGCCCATCGCGCTTAACGACGGAATGCTCGCCCTGTCAGACGACCTCCTCTACATCAACCTCATCCAAGAGGTTCTCGTACTCAATCTCAACCTATACAATCCGACCTACCTGGAGCCCGGTAGTCAGTTCGGCGGAGATCTTTTTCCACTTACTGCCTTTGGGGGACTGGTTGGGGGGCCTGGTGCCTACGTCGCCATCCTCCCAAATGGAGAAGATGTCGGAACCGTAGTTATCACGAGTGGTGGCATGATCTTCGATGTTTGGAGCACCAAAGATGGTGCCAAAGTTCAGTTTGATGAGCCTGGACACCGGTGGGTCGCCGCTTCAAGCGGGACGATTCAACACACAGGTCTGGAACTCCTGAAGGACGATCGCAAAACTTGGAACCTTGGCACCCCCTATCAAGGCTCTATCCGACTTGCGCCCGGCGGCGGGGGAAGGCTTGCTCTTCTTGATCTAGCAGAGTCGCAATCTACCAGGGCCTTCGATCCCATTACCAGACGGTTCCTTCCGATCAAATTGCCTAAGTCGTCACCGGGGTCCAACGTTTTGGTCTGGGTGGACCAAGGACGCATCTTTGCCCAAATCGGAGACGTAATTGTGGATTACGGGCGGTACGACGCGGTTGCATCTACTAGAGCTTCGGAAGATGCATTACACCTGTCCCCCTGGTCGGTCCTACGCTCCGCCGACAAGCAGCATCTAACGGTTCGGAGTATCTATAACAACGGACCACGTTATAAGCTGATCCGCAAGGGGCGCCTTTGGTCCCAATATGTCAGCACCTACGGCCTTTATGCGCTCTACGACGACGGAGACGTCTTTGACCTCCGCAACGGCAAACTCGCGTTTTCCTTTGAGTTTGACTCGGAGGACAAACGGGAGTTTCTGATTCGAACACCGTCCGGCGATGTGGCAGGAACTCAACAAATGCTACGAGACCAGAACTTGTTAGAGAAGAACAACCCCGAAACGGTGCTTGCGCTGGTGCGTGATGTCCTTCGGGTTCGTACCCCAGCTATCGAGAAGCCCTCTCAAGACCACCGTAGCGGCAATCATGAACCCAAGGAGCGCGAAGCAGATTCGGAATCCTCACGCTAAATTGCGGGCACCTAACTACATCTCATCGATCATACGACCTGGATGATCGGAAACGCAATGCCGCTCTAGGCCCGGTCGCCCGTCGAACCCGATGATCACTCGAAAATCGGCACCGGCTCCATCGTGCGGTAGGCTCCGCGGGTGAAGTCGGGGACGTCGATGCTCTGGCTCCGGTTGGCGACCGACCACTCGCTCAGCGGCGTGATCACCGACCAAGCGGCCGCATCATAGACGTCTTGGTCGAGCGGCAAGCCGTTCCTTAGGCAATAGACGATTCGCCAGACCATCACGAAGTCCATGCCTCCGTGGCCGCCGTGCTGCTTGGCCTCCGCTTCCAGTCTCTTCCACAGGGGGTGGTCGTACTTGGCCCGAATCTTGGCAAGCTCCTCTGGCCTCGACCATCGCTCGGTTTCGGGAGTCTCGCCGACGACCGCAGCCCGGGCTGGGAATCCGGCCCAGAGCCCCTTGGTCCCCTGGATCAAGTTGTGCCGTGTGTAAGGGCGAGGGAGTTGCTCGTCCCACTGGATCATGATCGTGCGGCCGAGCTCGGTCTTGACGATGCTGGTGTTGATGTCTCCGCAGACGAACTTGAGCCTGGTGCGCTCGTGCCCCGGAGGAAACTCGGCCTGGGCATAGATCTCGCGGCACCGAGCAGGCGAACTCATGCTGGTGAGGTAGCTCATCCGGTCACCACGGTTCAGGTTCAAGTAGTGGGCAACTGGGCCGAGGCCGTGGGTCGGATACAGGTTTCCATTGCGCTTGGTGTATTCATAAGTGCGCCAGCTGCCGGTGCCATGCTCGATCTCCTTCATCTGCCAGCGGAGGTCGTGGATATAGGCGGCCTCGGCATGGAGAAGTTCGCCAAAGACCCCCTGCCGAACCATGTTGAGGACCATGAGTTCCTCCTGACCATAGTTGACGTTCTCCAGCATCATGCAATGGCGACCGGTCTTCTCAGCAGTCTCGACGAGGTCCCAGCAGCCATCGATCGTGGTCGCAGCAGGGACTTCGAGCAGGGCATGAACTCCGGCTTCCATGCAGGCCTTGGCCATCGGGACATGCCAATCCCATGGAGTGCTGATGAAGACGGCGTCGAGTTTCTCGGTCTCCAGCATCCTTCGGAAATCCTCTTCGCCCTTGGTATAGAGCTTCGGAGCAGAGCGGCCCTTGTTGGTGGTCATCTTGGCCCCCTTTTCTGCGCTCGGGACGTGGTTATCGCAGATCGCCACGATCTCGACGCCCTCGCAGTTCATCGCCGCATCGAGGTGCGAGGGGCCACGGGCACCCATCCCAATGAACCCGAACCGGACCTTGTCGAGCGGTTCAGTCTTGAGGTTGTAAGCCGCGCCGGGAGGCGTCCTGAGCTTTCGGTCGAGTCGGGGCTTCTTTGCCGACGGACTCTGCACCTGTCCGAGAGCCGTCGCCGAAAGCGCAAGAGAAGCGGCCCCCGCCAAGAGGTCGCGCCGAGAAAAGTCACCCGCCATGCCGCTCATTCTAGCACCGCCCCGGCGGGAATCAGCTTCGCGGGCGACGCTTAGGGCCTTCCATCACCCGGATCAGGGTGTGGGGCTGGATGGGGCCATCGGGACGGACGGCAGATTCGCAAGCCTGCCGAATCAAGCCCTGGAGATAGGGGTCATCGAGATCTTCGATCTGCGTCAGCTTGATGTGGCGAATTCGGGCTCCGGTCCCCTTGAGCCTTGCCTCCGGATCGGTGAGCATCGCCCCGTGCGAAAACCCAATGTTGACGTACTTGGTATAGGCCGGAAGGTGAACGAAATGGTCAGCGTTCCGTTCGGTGAAGCCATAAGCGACCCCCACCGCGTTGGTCGCATCCCAGACGGTTTCGATGCAATCGGGGAGGATCTCGACCAGCCTTGCCCGCAGTCCGCGCGCCAGTTCCTGTGTTGCAACCGGATAGGGGGCCAAGAATTCGACAAACTCGGGCGGCTCGGGCAGCTTCATGTGCTGTGGCCGATTCTACTCATACTCAGAGTTGGTGCCCCTTCTCGTTAGGGTGTAATGCCGTCTATGCGGATCTTCGCTTTGGGCTTGGGGCTGTTGCTCGCCGTGACCCTGCCGGCCCAGGATTTCAGCCGGGCCCGGTCGTTCCCAGAAAGGTTCTCCAACAAGGTCCTCAATAGCCGGATAACCCTGAATTGGCTGGCGAGCGGAAAGGCCTGGATGGTGCGCGACCTCCCCGGCGGAGGAACGGAGTTCTTGGTCATCGACCCCGCCCAAAAGGCACCGCGACCCGCCTTTGACCACGCCAAGGTGTTGGCCTCGCTTAACGAGTTCAAGAAGCTCCAGCTCAAGGCGTTGCCCCGGCTCTCGGCCAAACTGAGCGATGACCTGCAAACCGCGACCTTTTTCGTCGGTGGGCCGGTGGAGATCGACCTCAAAACCTTTGTGGCAAGAGACGCCCCGAGGTCCCGTGCTGGACTCCGTGCCTATTCACCGCTGGACGTCGCCCAAGGCGATTATGGAGACGAACCTACGAACATCCGGTTCCTCAACAACTCGAAAGAGGCTCTGAGGATCTGGTGGCTGCAAGAGAGCGGAGAACTCATCGAGTATGCGACTCTCAAGCCCGGAGAGACTTGGGGCACGGGGACTTACGTCGGCCACTTTTGGCTGGTCACCCGGATGGATGGCACCAAGCTCGCCGTTTATAAGCCCGAAGCCACCGACTCGGAGGCGATTCTCGATGGGCAGGCCGTTCCTTCACAAGAGCCACCCCCCAAGCCCGCGGGGCAATCCCCCGATGGCCAACACCGGATCACCTTTCAGAACTTCCAGGCCCTGATCGACGGTGTGGCGATCACCACCACGGGGACTAAGGACAACCGTTTTCGCGGGCCGGTCCTCTGGTCTCCGGATAGCCAGACCGTGGCCTTCTTCCAAGTCGTGCCCGAAGAAAGCCGCCCTCTCAACATCGTTCAGACCACCCCCTCGGACCAGTTTCAACCCAAACTCGTCACCCAGCAGTATCTCAAACCCGGCGACCGGGTCGAAAAGCCGGTCCTCCACCTCTATCGAGTAGCCGAGAAGAGGTTGATGCGCATCGATGACGCCCTCTATCCGAACCCGTTTAATCTGATGAACGAGGGCTGGATGGATGAGCGCCGGTTTCTTTTCCGCTACAACGAGCGGGGACACCAGACCATGCGTCTCGTTGAGGTCGATGGCCTCACCGGAAAGACCCGTACCGTCACCGAAGAGAAAGCCCAGACCTTTATCGATTGGACTCGGAAGTCTTTCTATCTGCCGCTGGCCAATGGCCGGGAGGCCATCTGGCAGAGCGAGCGATCTGGCTGGAGCCATCTTTATCTGCTCGACCTGAACACTGGGCAAATCAAGCCGATCACAAGCGGCCCCTGGGTGATGCGCTCGGTCGAATCCATCGACCAGGATCGACGACAGATCTTGTTCCGAGGCTCGGGACGGAACCCCGGCGAGGACCCCTACCACGTCCATCTTTATCGGATCAACTTCGACGGGACCGGCCTCGTCGCACTCACCGAGGGCAACGGAACTCACCAAACGGAGTTCTCCGACAATGGCGAGTTCTTGGTGGACACCTACTCTCGGGCCGACCTTCCACCGGTTCACACTTTGAGGAATGCGCGAACGGGAGAAAAGATCATGGACCTGGGCCGGGCCGACACAACCGCCCTCATGGACGCAGGATTTCGGCTTCCCCAAGTCTTCTCGGCCAAGGGGCGCGATGGCCAAACCGAGATCTGGGGAGTGGTGTATCTGCCGACCGACTTTGATCCCACCAAGAAGTATCCGGTGGTGGAGAACATCTACGCCGGGCCCCACGATGCCCACGTCCCCAAGGCGTTTCTCACGAATTCAGACTCCCTGCATCTGGCCGAGCTCGGCTTTATCGTCGTGCAGATCGACGGCATGGGGACCAGCCAGCGAAGCAAGGCCTTTCATGACGTCTGCTGGAAGAACATCGCTGATGCGGGATTCCCCGACCGAATCCTTTGGATGAAGGCCTTGGCCAAAGAGATCCCCGCCATGGACCTTTCTCGGGTCGGTATCTATGGCACCTCTGCGGGCGGACAAAATGCCCTTCACGCCGTGCTTTTGCACGGCGAATTCTATAAGGCGGCGGTGGCCGACTGTGGGTGTTATGACAACCGGATGGACAAGATTTGGTGGAACGAGCAGTGGATGGGCTGGCCCGTTGGTCCCCACTACGAGGCTCAATCTGGCCGAACGCTGGCCAAGAATCTCACCGGCAAGCTGATACTGTTGCTCGGAGAGCGGGACAACAATGTGGACCCGGCGAGTACCTGGCAGGTGGTCGATGCTCTGATCCGCGCCGACAAGGATTTTGAGCTCGTCGTGCTACCCATGGCCGGCCACGGTGCGCTCGGTCACCCGTACGCCAGACGCAAGAAGTGGGCCTTCTTTATGGAGCATCTCGGGGGGCCGCGCTAAGGTGCTAGGCTTGACTCTGGCGAAACGTCTCAAAGCGCTCGATCTCTTCGGCCGGGACTTGCTTCCAGTGGCAGTTGTGGACCGCTCCCCAGAGGGCACAGAACATCAGCTTGGTCACCTGGCGATGGCGCAACTTGAGTTCGAGCCAGACCCGGTGGAGGTCTTGGCCTTTTAGCGCACCATAGGTGGGGATCCCGAGTTCTTCGAGCCAGGCGGCCGTGGTCTCGCTCATGTTCCAGAGTTCACCGATCGGGGTGGAGTCGTCGGGCGGAGTCTTTCGGCGCGGCATGGCAATCCGTACTACGAACCCAATTGGGCCCTCATGCTCGGGGCTTCTGGTAGATTTGAAGCCCCATGGATCCGCATGATGCGCTGATCGCCGCACCCGAGCACCACCGGCTGGCCTATGAAGACGAGCGGGTTCGCGTTTTGGAGACCCGGATTCCGCCGGGCGAGACCACCGCGCTGCACACCCACCGATGGCCGGGGACCCTTTACATCCTCAGCTTTGGCCACTTTGTCCGTCGGGATGAGCATGGTGCGGTGTTGCTGGACACCCGGGAATCGGGAATCTCGGCCGAGACCGGGGACGCGTTTTGGTCGGATCCGCTGGGCCTGCACACGCTCGAAAACGTGGACTCCGTGCCAATTCACATCATCGCGACCGAGATCAAGACCCTAGGAGATTGAACCACCATGGCCCTCTATCTGGTTTCGGTTTATCGCCCCATTGGCTTCGACCCAGCTCCATCTCTGGATGCGGGTGCCCACCGGGAGATCGACCAATTGAACGACGAGATGGTCGCGGCGGGGGTGAGAGTCTTCGTCGGGGGATTGCAGCTGCCCTCCACCGCAACCTGGCTCGGCCCCGAGGTACCGCCAGTCACGGGAGACGCTTACCTGGACGGCTTCTGGGTCCTCGACGTAGCCCACCTGGATGAGGCGCTAGGCTGGGGACGCAAGGCCGGCATCGCGTGCCGGGCCTTGGTGGAAGTCCGCCCTTTCCACTAGTTCACTCGGCGACCGAGACCTTCGCCATGTTCTCCTGGTTTCGCCGGATCATCTGCCGGACGACGTCTAGGTCAATATCGGTGAGCTTCTTCACATAGAAGCATGATTGTCCGAGCTTGTACTTGCCCACTTTTTCGAGCAGATCGGACTGATGCTCGAATCCAGCGAGGAAGTACAGCGTAATTTGGGCCTTGCGCATGGCGAACCCCGTCGGGAACCACTCGCCCTTTCGCCCGCTTGGGTAGGCATAGGTGTAGGTTCCGGCTCCCAGCATCCCCCCCGTCCAGACCTGCAGATCGCCGACTTCCTCTTGAAACATCTGGGCGAGAACCTCGGCCTCGGCCCGGCGAGAAGGCTCTACCGAATTCGCGATGAAGTCTTGGGCCGAAACCGGCTCGATGGCAGTCTTGTTTGCGGCCATGCGCTTAGGCTAGCAGAACAGAGCGCAAATTTCAAGGTCGAGGCAGAGGTACAGCGCCTCGAAGTAACTCAGTTCACTACTTCGCTGACGGAACCCGACCGACCCACTGGATCGCTCGGCGAATCTTTTCACGAAACAGAGGCTCGGCGTAGGTCTCCTTTGTGTGACCCATCCCGGTATAGAAGCTCCGCGCGCGGCCGACTTCGTGCTTCCACATGATCGGATGATCGTCTCCCATCGTGCTACCGGAATATGACCTCGTCTCAAGAGATCCCAGAACCTTTACATTCTTTCTCGGATTCGCCCGAAAACAATACCATTCATCGGTTCTCTCCCAGATTTTGGGCAAATGAGCGCAGCACGGATCCTTCGGATCCTCAATTCGGATTCGCGCCGGCTGGATCTGGGGATGAGACTTGAAATAGGCCCCGATAAGCTGGCCATAAAAGGCCCACTCATACTCAGTATCTGCGGCAGAATGGATACCCAAGAATCCCCGCCCCTTCTTCGCCCACTCCTCAAAGGCGCTCTCTTGGTCCCGATCAAGAACATCCCCCGTCGTGTTGAGAAAAACCACCACCGCAAACCGTCTGAGCTTTTCTTGAGTGAACTCCTTCGAATCCTCGGCTTGCACAACGGTCCACCCCGCTTCCTTCCCAAGCTCCTTCACCATCTCAACCCCGGCCGAAATACTATCGTGACGGTATCCAGCGGTCTTGGTGAACACCAACACATTGAGCGAAGAAACCAAAGATAAAGCTAGAGCGACCACATCTTACTATAGAGAAATTCCCTATACCCGCGACTTGTTATACCTATCAGCCGGATAACATCTTCAGCGACCGTGGGCGCCCCTCGCCTTCATTCGAGCCGCAACCCGTCGATACGCTTCACGAAACGGAATACCTTCTTCCTGAACCATCCTAAAGGCCTCTTCCGCAGAAAACAATCCCGGATCGGCAATTGATTCAAAGCGACCCGGGACAAAGTGAATTCGCCCTAAAGCGTAGGTAGCAATCTCGATCGTCTTCATCCCCCGGTCAATCAAGCTAAACAATGGTTCCTTGATCAGCTGGTAATCCCGATGATATCCGCTCGTCAACTTGCTAGTTATCGCCAAAATCGCCTCGAACTCACCCTTCGCAACCGAAGCATGCCCTCGAATCAACTCGAACACGTCCGGGTTCCGTTTGTGTGGCATGATCGAAGAGCCGGTCGATACGTCTTCGTCCAACTTAACAAGCCCTACTTCTTGAGTCGCAAGGAAGCAAACATCGGCACTCAGTCGCCCTAAATCGGTAAGAACACTTAACAGAGCAAAGGCAAAGAAAGACTCTCCCTTGCCCCTGCTGCTTTGACAGGCTGTGGATGGAATCTGGACTTCACGAAAACCCAATTCATCCGATGTCATCGCTCGGTCTAACTTGAGGCCCGGAGTCCCGTAGCCTGCAGCACTACCTAAAGGATTCTGATCTAACGTCTGTAAAGCAGCATCGAGAAGAACCGTGCTATCCAGAAGTACGCTCCGCCAACCTAACGCCCAATCGGAAACCGATGAAGGCATTGCCTGTTGCAAATGGGTATATCCGGGAATGGCAATAGTTCCCTGCTTCGTTGAAAGCTTCTCCAGCTGAAGAACGCACTGCTGTAGCAACAACTGGACGTGTCCAATTGCATCCTTCAGATAGAGCCGAAGCGCTACTAGCACCTGATCATTTCGGCTTCTGCCCAAATGAACTCGCTCGCCAACAGGACCGAGTTGAGCCACCAACTCCTCTTCAATCGCGGTATGACAATCTTCTTGGCGCAGATCGATATGGAAAGATCCTGCACGCCATTGATTCAAGACCTCCTCCAAACCATTACAGATAGCCTCAGTGTCGGCCGGGCTCAATAGACCGACTTCGCCGAGCATCTTAGCATGAGCCTGACTCGCACGCACATCATAGGGGATCAACCGATGGTCCAGTTCATGATCACGCCCAACGGTGAACTGCAAGATCTTCTCATCGAGCCCTTGGCCTTTCTCCCATAGTCGACTCATTCCTTTACGTACTCCTCGATGATCTTGGAATAGAGTTGAACTCCCGCATCCAACTCGTCTAGCAAAATAAATTCATCTGGTTGATGCGATCGCTCCGTTTGCCCGGGCCCCACCTTTAGCGCGGTATGGCCATAAAAATGGACCTGATCCGACATCGTTCGGCTATGAAAAAACTCACGCTGTGGAAAGATCTCAGCAATCCGTTTCAACACTTGGCTATCCACCGGAAGCTGGTAAGGCTTTAATCGATTACTTCGAACTTGAACTTTTGAATCAACGATCTCGGAGATCTGAGTTGGCAGCTCCTGATGTTCCTGCAGGGACTTAGTTCTGATATCGAGCAAGCAACTCGCGGACCCACTCAGTTGATTCCGCACAGTCGCACTCGAAAGGACTGTAGGTTGGGGGCGACTAGCGAGGGGCGCACTCTTCAACCGATGCAGATCTTCAGCAAGCTGGAAGATGGAATTCTGCGCGGATAGAGACTCCGCATGAGCCGCATGACAAACATCCCCCTCTGCTTCAAGCTCCAACACCAATAGGCCATCTTGAGAAATACCAAACTGCAATCCCGTAGGTTCACCAATCAACACAAGCTCCGGGGCCCAGCCCTCTTCGTCACGCAAAATAGGCCATATCCACTCGACTCCACTTCCGCCAGTTTCTTCCTCTTGACTGAGCAAAAGCGCTATCCCAGAACGTTGCATTCTCACCGACTCAAGAAACGCGACCGTCATCGCCGCGACACTCCCTTTTGCATCGTTTGCGCCTAGTCCTGTGATGCGACCATTTTCGACCGCAGCAGCATATGGATCGACGCTCCACGACTCACCCGCATTCACAGTATCTAGGTGGCTGTTAAGGAGGAGTCTCGGACGATCTCCTGTCCATGCAATCACATTGTTTCGCTCGCGCCGGACGTTGCAAGTCGACGTGGAGAGAAGACTCCCAACGTAGTCTGCAATAGCCTCTTCGTCTCCAGAGACTGAAGGAATACGAATTAACTCCTCCAAAAGATCCTGCGCATTAATGATCATGGCAAAATCATAGTCCCACAGCCTTCATTTGTGAACACTTCGGTCAGAACTGCATCAGGCAGCTGGAAGGAAACCATGTGCACTTGCTTAACTCCATGGTCAAGAGCCCTTATTGCACTCGATACTTTCGGAAGCATTCCACCTTGAATCGTTCCGTCCTTGATCATCACTCCAATCTCCTCGGCAGACACTTGCGAACACAAGCTCAGCGGATCGCCAATATCCTTCAAGAGCCCCCGTGGTGAAGTGAGTAGAATGAGCTTGTCTGCTCTTAGCGCAATCGCTACGGCACAAGCGAAATCATCTGCATTGACATTGAGGCACTGCCCTTGGGCATCGCTACTCACCGGACAAAGCACGGGGACCAGTCCCTGCTCAAGCGTGCTCTCAATGAGGGAAGGATTAATGGATTCAAGTTTTCCCACGTAACCATAATCCACAAGACCTGAGTTGATCGTCTCGACAGCCGGCTTTTTCTCGACCACCGCGATGTGAGCATCTAGACCGCTTAGCCCGACTGGTGACGTTCCTGATGCGACGAGAGCACTCAACAGCTTCGCCTGAGCCACACCTCGCAATGACATCAGAATTACTTCCATCATCTCGCGTGAGGTGACCCTTCTACCTTCGATGAAGGATGTGTCAATTCCAAGCTTCGAAGCTAACTCAGTTGCACCGACACCCCCACCATGCACGATCACAACCCTTATTCCAAGTTGATGAAGTACTGCGACTTGACTTGCGAAGTTCAAGAGCAGGCTCTCGGATTCGATCGCTTCTCCACCGATCTTCAGAACAAATGTCCGGCCACGAAAATGCCGCAGATAGGGCAGCACATCTCTCAGCCCATCAACCAGACCCGCCTTCAAGCCTTCACCTCCTGAGCTAATCGCGCGAGAACGGCTTTCTGAACATGAAGCCGATTCTCTGACTGTTGAATTACGATGGACCGGTCGTTATCGAGAACGCGATCCTCGACCTTGACATTTCTTCTCACTGGTAAACAGTGCATAAACTTCGCATGTGGTGCGTAGTCCTCAAACCACTTTTCTCGGACACACCAATTTTCTCTTAATGCAGAACGCGCATTCATTTCCTTCTCTGGATCACCATAGAGGCGGTGTTGGACCCAAGATTTGCAGTACAACACCCGCGCACCGTTAAGTGCTTTACGTCGATCCGTCTCGAATTGAACCGAACGCGCGCCAAAAGATTGCAGCTCGCTCATCATCTGATCCGGTAGCTCGTAGCCTTGTGGTCCATGAATGACGATTTCCATGCCTCGCTGAGCTGCCATTGACAGCGCGGCTCGAGGTACGGCAAAGGGCAAAGGTTTCGGGTGAAAGGCCCAGCTCAAGACAAACTTCTCGGATCTACCGATTCCGCATTCGTCAATGGTGAGCCAGTCCGCGAGAGCTTGACATGGATGGTCGGATGCCGACTCAAGATTGACAAACGGAACAGGACTAAGTTCCGCCATCACTCCCATTCTGCGATCCTCCAGATCTTCGGCCAGGTTGTGTTGAAGTGCAAAGCTCCGAATCCCAAGGATGTCACAGTACTTCCCAAGTACCGGGATGGCCTCCTTAACATGTTCAACAGTAATCCCATCCATCACTGCACCATCTTCAAACTCTAGATTCCAAGAGTTCTGTCCTGGTTGAATGACGAAACTAGACCCTCCCAACTGCGAGATACCTGCTTGCATCGAGGCAAGAGTCCTTAGACTCGGGTTCATGAAGACAAGACCAACCACCTTGTTGAGAAGATCCAGGCTATGAGGATTTCGCTTGAGGTGTCTTGCATGTTCCAATAGCTCTTCGATGACACCACGCGAAAGATTCCTTAAGCTCAAGAAGTTTCTCATATAATCTCCCCAAGGGTCTCGATGAAGGGTGCCAGATCATCTTTTGTGATGATTAAGGGTGGCGTAAGCCGCAACACATTCGGATCCTTAGCGTCTCCACACAGGTATCCAAATTCGAGCAACTGGTGACGAAGAGTGTGAACGGACTTCGAGAACTTTATCCCAATAAGAAGTCCCCTACCCTGTAAGGCGAGTCCGAGTTCTCCAAGCTCGTTCTTTAGCCAACTTGAGATCTTGCCAACATGTTCTTCTAGACCCCGTCGACCCACTTCTGTTAAGGTCGCCTCAATCGCTGCGCAAGCAAGCGGCCCTCCCCCAAAGGTAGTTCCAAGAAATCCAGGCGATACCCTTCGTGCAATTGACTCCGTGACGAGCACTGCACCCACTGGGAAACCCGAACCTAACCCTTTTGCCAGCGTCACGAGATCCGGCTCGCGCTCGAGAGAGGAAGAAGCCAAGAAAGGCCCCGTTCTAAGGACGCCGCACTGAACCTCGTCGGCAATCGTCACGATGCCGTGGCGCCGACAGAATTTTTGAAGCTCGTCTAGCCACTTGATCGGCAAATCAATAGCGCCTGCAACACCCTGTACGGGCTCAAAGATCACTGCGCCGATTTCGGGATCATCAAGTTTTTCCAGACTCTTGAGATCTTCAGGATCAAGCCAAACCACTTCAAAAGGCGAGCGCGGAAAGGCGTACCAAGAGTCGTTTCCCTCGGTTACTGCCCCCGCAGCGGCACTTCGACCGTGGAAAGCCCCTTTCATCGCGGCAACCTTGGAGCGCGAAGTTCCGAACAAGGCCAGCCTTAGGGCGTTCTCGTTTGCCTCGGCTCCAGTGTTACAAAGAAATGCACCAGTATAAGTGCCAGAGACACAGTTCAATAGCGACTCGGTAGCAAGTTGACGATTTCGGAGTTCCACCGCGTTCGTCTGAAAGAAGAGCTGCCGCGCCTGTTCTGAAATTGCTTCGGTAACCGCCGTTGGTCCATAACCAAGAGTTGCGACTGCATGACCACCATAGAGATCCAGATAGCGTTTACCTTGATCATCATACACATAGACACCTTCACCCCGAACCAAGGTGACTGGCAGACGCTTGTAGACGTTAAGCTCCCCCCTAGATCCATCCAGGCACTGCATAGTGAAGCCCCTCCTCTTCTGCGATACCGAAGAGACGATTCATCCATTGGATCGCGCCGCCAGCTGCACCTTTAACAAGATTATCGATCACAGAGGTCACGATCACTTGATCACCTTGGACTGCAATCCCAATGTGACACCGGTTTGTGCCGACTACATCCTTTAATCTCGGCATTTCGGGACCAACCTTCACAAACGACGAGCGTTCATACTGCCGCTGATAAAGACTGATGAGAGTTTCGATTGAGGTGACGTCCTGCAATTGTGCAAACACGGTTGAATGGATTCCCCGCGAGAACGGCCCAGAGTGTGGAACAAACGAGATGTTGAGGCTTTCGCCACCCCTTGCAGTTAAAAGTTCGATTTCAGGCAAGTGACGGTGCACCAGTGGCTGATAAGCCCACATCGAGCTCTGACGGTGGGGGTGATGGGTTCCCGCTCCAGGGTTCTTTCCTGCGCCGGTACTTCCGGTTACGCTCGACACTGATACTCGTGGATGGATTAATCCATAAGCTGTAAGCGGAGCTAGAGCTAAGGAAACGCCGGTCGAGAAGCACCCAGGATGCGAAATGTAGTTGGTATCGACAGCCGGCGACAAGTCTGGAAGCCCAAAGTAGAACTGGTTGATCTTCTCAGGCGACGGATGGGTATGGCCATAGATTCGCTGATATTCATCAGCCGTACGGAGTCGGAAGTCGGCCGATACGTCCACAATTTTGGCCGAAGGAGACTGATCCATGATGCCGGCTAGTAAAGAAGCGGTCTCTCCATGAGGAAGCGCGCTAAAGAGCGCTAATTGACGCTTATCGCTTAATCGCTCTTGAATCTCCTCTTTGCTCGAGAACACTCGATCTTCGATTGGCCCGGCCAAGTGGGGAAAGTGGTCGGAGATACGCTCACCCGCGTGAGAGGTTGAGACGACATGTTCCACCCTGAAAGAAGGGTGACCCATCAGCAGCCCCACAAGTTCAGACGCAACGTAACCGCTACCGCCGAGCACAATGGTTGGAATGTTCTTTCTTTGCATTTAGAGACCTCTCATAGATAAACTGCGCCAGCTCTGGGCCGCTTTGGCGAGCGTTGAGACAATGAATTCCAGTACTTCGTTCGATCACCCGATTTCCAACTTTGTTGTCCGTCGCGGGGCCGGTGATGACATCGGGAGTGATTCGATATCGATCCTGGAGCAGGGAGACCGCTCCCCACGCGCCGACCGGATCGGACGCCGCAACGACATAGGAGACCATGGCCTCACCGACTCGCGGATCACCAAGGATTTCTTGAACACCATAGTCACCCAATATCCCGTCACCAAGTTCGAGGATAATGACGTCGGGGTTCATCGATTGCAGAGTGGTGAGAATCGAGAATGTGACATCCGGTGCAGTTTCGGGCGAGGTCGTCACGACGCCGAAATCCGTAAAGATGGAAGTTTTCTCAGCTCCACTGTCTTCCATCCCCAGAATATCTCGCCGGAGACTCACACCGGTTGCCTTTCCTGCGGCCACCCGTAGTCCTAGTCGGACAAGCTGCTGAACAAGGGTTAAACACGCTTCGGTTTTGCCCGAGTTCATGCTCGTTCCCACGACGCCGATGACAGGTGCAAATTTACTACCTTCTTGAGTCAAAGGCAAAGAGTAATCGAGGATATTGGCGGGAACCCCAATTCTGCTCTGGAAGTCAGGAAATTTGAGAACTTGTCCGAGAACTTCGCAAGCATGGGGTGGGCCGACGAGAGGAGAGAAGGACTCACACTTTCCCAGAACTCCGCCCATATTGAGTAAGTTTAGAGTGTCACCTGTCTTGAGCGTACTCGGCACGTTCCCTTCATAACCTTGCAGGGCATTGCGGTGGCCAAGGGCACCGACGATCACGTCACCCTGCTTGAGCGAACTCATGCGTCCAGTGGTGAGCTCCAGCTGGTTATAGGTGCTCTTGCTAGTTGTTAAGCGAACGGCGATGAGGTCCCCGGCCCGGCAGGGATATCCATCTCCCACACGCACTTCTTGTCTTAATCCGCACCGAAGAGCAACACTCGCAATCTTGTCGACAAGAACCGGCCTCACGATTCACCACCTACTCGGGCGTGGAGAATCCCTGAAAGTCCATAAAGCTTACTAAAGCCATAAGCATCTTGTGGCTCCCATTCTCCCACAGCTTCGCCGTATGTCGCCTTGGAGGCGGCGTGCAAGGAGTAGGGACTCTCAACTCCCGTAACCATCAAGTTGCCAGGGCTTAGCGTGCAGTAGACGCGCCCCGTGACTCTTTTTTGACTTGCCAAGAGAAGGGCTCGCGCATCCGAGCTTGCGGGGTCGGTGATGAGTCCCTCGTGGACCCATTCTCCATAGAACTGAGCCACATGATCCTTAAGCTGAATTTGGCGTTTCGTCAAGACCAACTTTTCCAATTCTCGATGGGCGTGTATAAGGGCCAACGCGGCGGGAGCCTCGAAGGCGACTCGGCCTTTAATCCCGAGGATCGTTTCGCCAAGATGGACTCCGCGACCAAAGCCATAAGCGCCAACCAAAGCGTCGAGCTTCTTGATCAGGTCGACTGGCGATCCCAATTGTTCATCAACTGCCACCGGCACCCCTTGGTCAAAGTCGACCGAGAAGTCGCGGAGGGGCTTTGGAGAGTCAAAGGCGCCCTTGGTGCGCATCCAAGCGTGTTCGGGGAGGGTGTGGCGCGTCCCGGAAGTCTCGACGCCCCCAATGGTGACGCCCCAGAGACCGGAGTTGATACTGTAGGCTGCCTTCTCGGCGCTCAGCGACAGCCCCGCTTCGGCAAGAGCCCTCAACTGTTCGGGCCTTGTCGGAGCCTGATCTCGAACAGGCGCGAGGATGTCTAGCCCTGGGGCCAGAGTCCGGAGCGCGATTTCGAACCGGATCTGGTCGTTCCCAGCGGCCGTGCACCCGTGGGCGATCGCCGAACAACCCTCTTCCTTGGCGATCCGCGCGACCACGCTGGCCTGAAGCGAGCGCTCGGCCCCGACGCAGAGCGGATAGACCCCACCCCGGAGCACGTTTCCGGCCAAGAGAACGCGGAGAACCTCCTCAAAATAGAGATCAGCGGCGGGGATGGTGAAGTGCTTTGCGGCGCCCAGCAGCTGACTGCGGGATTCGATTTGGGCGACCTCTTCCGCCGACCAACCGCCCACGTCCACGGCGACGGTCAGGACCTCGTGCCCCTCAGCGCGAAGGACGGGAATGCACCAGCAGGTATCAAGCCCGCCCGAAAAGGCGACCGCGACCTTCATGCCACCACCCCCAGATGACCCAGCAGTGCCGTCTGAGACTGGGCATCGGGCGTGGCCAGAAAGATCGTATCGTCCCCGGCGAGCGTTCCAATCACCTCCGACAAGCCCAGGTTGTCGATCTTGAGGGCGATGAGCGAGGCGGCTCCAATTTCAGTTCGCAACACCAGGAGATTCGGCCCGGCCGGTCGCCCCGAAAGGAGGCCGGGAATCTTGACCTCGGGCGCAAGCGAGTACCTCCCCTGAATTTTTTGCACTCCCAAATCGGCTAGGTCGCGACTGATGCTGCTCTGGGTGCAAGCGAACCCCTGCTGACGGAGCAAATTCAAGAGCGCCTCTTGATTGGAGATGACTTCCCCACTCAAGAGATCCCTGATCGCCCGCAGCCGGTCCATTCGAGATTCGCTCATTTCGCATATTATGCAATAGATTTTGCAAATATGCAATAGGGCTGGATCACGTAGGAGTGCGCCGCCCGGCCCGGGGCCGTTTCCCTCAGGTTCGTGGAGCATTGCGGAGCGGTTGGGGAGCGATGGTGGAGCGCCGCCCGGCGCGAGGCTTTAGCTTCGGAGGGATGATGGTGGTCCAGTGGACGGGCGGCCTGCCCTTGTGGTCCTTGGCTCCGGTCAGCAGGGCGTTGTTCCAGTCATCGGGATTCACTGAGAATCACGTCGTTCACTTCATTCACACCTGTTTTTCTCCAGTAAGTCGCCTGATCCGGGGGGGTGCCCAAGAGGTTTGGCAACGGATGCACTGCGGCGAAATCGTTGGACACCTAGATGCTCCGGCAGGAGAAAATAGGATGGTGTCCCGCCGAAGTTTCAGTCGTGAGTTCAAGCTGGGGACTTGCCAGGAGATCGTATCTGGTTTGAAGTCGAAAGCTCAGGTGTGCCGGGAGCATGGTTTGTCTCCGGGGATGCTGGATCGTTGGGTGGATCAGTTCAAGGTTTTGGGTTCGGCTGCGTTTCCGAATTCTGGACGTCCTGTCTCTGGTGGCGAGTTGGACCGGACCAAGGAGCTCGAAGCTCTGGTGGGCCGCCAGGCTCTGGAGATTGAGTTCTTGAAGGCCGCGCTAAAAAAGGGGGAGGAACTCCGGGAGAAAAAGCGCACGTGATTCGCGTTCTTCGCCCGGAGTTTCCGGCTCTTTCGGTTCACCGCATGTCCCAATTGCTGGGCATTTCCCGCTCGCTGGTCTACGCGCCCAGGAAGCGCCAGAAGCCTCCGGATGTGCTTTTGGCCATCGAGGAGCTGGTGGTTTTGTTCCTGGGTTATGGCTACCGCCGCGTTCGGCGCACTCTTCAACGCGATGGCCTTGCGGTCAGCGAGTATGAGGTTCGCAAGCTCATGCGCGAGCACGGACTCATGGCCAGAAGGCCGCGCAGTCGCGGCGTGACCCGCCCCAGCGCGCGCGAGCGCCGAGCGGGCAACCTGCTCAAAGGCCTAAGCGCTTCGGCTCCCAACGAGATCTGGGTCGCCGACACCACGCTGGTGCGCACCGCCTCGGGGCCGCTCTACCTGGCCGCCCTGGTGGACCTGTTTTCACGTAAAGCGGTGGCTTGGCACCTCTCGCGGCGCAACGACGAGGAACTCGTGCGAGATTGCCTGCTGAAAGCGCTGAAAGCTCGCAAGCCGAACCTGGGCTGGATTCACCACTCCGACCAAGGCTCGACCTATACCGCGAGCGGCTACACCAAGCTCATCCGCGACGCCGGGGGCAAGAGCAGCTTCTCAGCCCCCGGCAAACCCCGCGACAATGCCCACATGGAAAGCTTCTTTCGAACCCTGAAACTCGAAGAAGTCGACCGCAACCGCTATGAATCCTTCCTCGAAGCCCAAGCCTCGCTGGAGCGATTCATCGATACAATCTACAACCAACGGCGCATGCACTCCCAACTCGAGTACATGAGCCCCGACCAATTCGAATCGCGCCAAGCCGGAGATGCGCGATGAAGGTGTCCAAGAAAATCACCGCATTGAAACTCCTAACTCCTAACTCCTAACTCCTAACTCCTAACTCCTAACCCCTACCCCCTAACCTCAGAGCACGCGCCCGACGATCTCTTTGC